>NZ_CP051516.1:1219583-1524479 GCF_012689525.1 Paraburkholderia aromaticivorans | reverse complement strand
TGCGCACGGCGTCCATCACTTTTTGCAGGCTCGGGCTGGTCTTGTGCGGCGCGCGCAGATCGACGCCTTGCGCAGCGGCGAGCAATTCGATCGACAGAATGTTCGCGGTGTTTTCAGCAATGTCGCCGAGCTTGCGCGCAGCGAAGGTCGCCATCGACACGTGGTCTTCCTGGTTCGCCGATGTGGGCAGCGAGTCGACCGAAGCCGGATGCGCGAGCGTCTTGTTTTCCGAAGCGAGCGCGGCGGCCGTGACGTGAGCGATCATGAAGCCCGAATTCACGCCACCATCGCGCACGAGGAACGGCGGCAAACCCGACAGCGTCGCGTCAATCAGCAGCGCGATGCGGCGTTCGGCCAGTGCGCCGATTTCGGCGACGGCGAGCGCGAGGTTGTCGGCGGCGAAGGCCACCGGCTCCGCGTGGAAGTTACCGCCGGACAGTACTTCGCCGGTGTCCGGGAAAATCAGCGGATTGTCGGAGACGGCGTTTGCTTCGAGCAGCAGCACGTTCGCGGCGTGGCGCATCTGATCCAGACACGCGCCCATCACTTGCGGCTGGCAGCGCAGGCTGTACGGGTCCTGCACCTTGTCGCAATCGGCGTGCGAGACGTTGATGCCCGAGCCTTGCAGCAGCGAGCGGTACGCGCCTGCCGCGTCGATCTGACCTTGATGGCCGCGCAATTCGTGAATGCGCGCGTCGAACGGCTTGACCGAACCCATGGCCGCGTCCACCGACAACGCACCCGACACCAGCGCGGTGCGGTACAGGTCTTCGATGGCGAACATGTTGTAGAGCGCGAGCGCGGTCGAAGCTTGCGTGCCGTTCAGCAGCGCCAGACCTTCCTTGGCTTGCAGCGTGAGCGGCTTGAGGCCGACGAGCGCGAGACCTTCGGTGGCCGGGATGCGCTCGCCCTTCGCGAACACGTCGCCGACGCCGAGCAGCGCTGCCGACATATGAGCGAGCGGCGCGAGGTCGCCCGATGCGCCGACCGAGCCCTTGACCGGAATCACCGGCAGCACGTCGGCGTTGTACAGCGTGATCAGCGCTTCCATCACTTCGCGGCGGATGCCCGAGTGACCACGGCCGAGGCTCGAAAGCTTCAACGCGATCAACAGGCGCACGACCGGACGCGACATCGGCTCGCCCACGCCGACTGCATGCGAGAGCACCAGATTGCGTTGCAGCAGTTCGAGCTGGTCGCGCGGGATATGCGTGCTGGCGAGGCGCCCGAAGCCCGTGTTGATGCCGTAGGCCGGCACGCCCTTCGCGGCGATATCGGCGACGGCTTGCGCGCAGGTGTCGATCGCGGCGTGGCTGGCGGGATCGAGTTGCAATGCGACGTGTTCGCGGGCGATCTGGCGCAGTTGCGGGAGAGTCAGGTGGCCGGGCTTCAGATTGATCATGGTTGTCTTCCTGTCTATACAATTTGAGAGAAGTCTAGCGACGTCGGCTTGTATATACAACTTGTTTTTTGAGGTTTTGGCCCAGGGGTTTCCATTAGGTCGAAACGCAGGCTTGGCTTGGATCTTGCCTTTGTCGAGATTTCCGTTGCCGCTCGCCGCAGATCGCCTTCAAGGAACTGCCGCTCGAACTTGTATATACACGTTCAAAATCGCGGGCGCGAGGCGGACAAAAAGATTTGGCCCGTGAACCGGCGCGCTTCGCGGCCTATAAGATCGTCATAGAAGAGACCGCTCGAGACGCAAAAAAGCCCGCGCGCTCAGGCGAGCCGCGGGCTTCTGCTGATTCGACTAGTGATGCAACGGCACCGCTAAAGCCTCACGCGCGCCGCGATGAAATCCAGAAAGCACTGCACGCGCCCCGCCAACGACGCGCTCTGGTAATACACCGCGCTCACCCGCTGCCGCTCGTCCGCCAGCAGGTTGCCGAGAATCGGCACGAGACGCTTTTCGCGCACGTCGGCCGCGCTCATGAAATCGGCGAGACACGCGATGCCCCATCCCGACAGCACCAGTTGCCGCAATGTCTCGCCGCTCGAGGCGGTGATCGCCGGCTCGATCTTCAACGATTCTCCGCCGCCCTTGCGCCCTTCCCGCAACGGCCAGCGATTCAGATGCTCCGGCGCCGTGAAGCCGATCAGCCGATGCTCGCGCAACGCTTCCACCGATTTCGGCTCGCCATATTCGGCCAGATACGCCGGACTCGCGAGCACTCGCAGCTTGCTGGTGCCGAGGGCGCGCGCATGCAAGGTCGAATCCTGCAATTCGCCGATGCGGATCGCGATGTCCACCTTCTGCTCCAGCAGATCCACGATCCGTTCGTTGCTGGTCAGCTCCAGCCTGATCTCCGGATACAGCGCCGAAAACGCCGTCATATGCGGCGCCACGCAATGCAGCATGAAGGGCGACGCCGCATCGATACGCAGGCGCCCCGAGGGCCGCTCGCGTCCGCGCGTGACGGACTCTTCGGCCTCTTCCATCGCGTCCAGAATCGCCCGCGCGCGCTGCAGGAAGGTCTCGCCCTCTTCGGTGAGTTGCAGACGGCGCGTCGTGCGCCTCACCAGTGCGGTATCGAGTTTCTTTTCGAGGCGCGTGAGTGCGCGGCTCACGCCGGAGACGGTTTGGCCCAATTTCTCCGCAGCCGCGGTGATCGAGCCGCTGTCGATCACCGTGACGAACACCAGCAACTCGTCGGTGGAAGTTTTCATTGTTGATTTGAAATCAAGTTTGATTTGAGACTAACACGCTTTTTGCGAGAATCAAGACGGCGGATACTGCGTGCATGTCATCGTGTTTCTCATCAAAGGAGAACGTCTTGAAGATTTTCATCACAGGTGCAAGCGGTTTTATCGGCGGTTCGATTGCGGCGCATCTCGCGCGCAGCGGCCACACCGTGCGCGGTTTGATCCGCAACGCCGACCATAGCGCCGAGCTGAAGCGGCTCGGCATCGAACCCATGATCGGCACGCTCGACGACCGCGCGTTGCTGATTGCCGAAGCGCAAGCCGCCGACGCCGTCATCAACGCCGCGAGCAGCGATCATGAAGGCGCGGTGAAGGCGCTGATCGACGGACTCGCCGGCTCCGGCAAAACGTTCCTGCATACGAGCGGTTCGAGCATCGTCGGCGATGCGTCGGGCGGCGAAGCGGGTCAGGCGCGCATCTATCACGAAGACGCGCTGCCCGAGCCGACGCCCGACAAAGTGGCGCGCGTCGCGATCGACCTGCTGGTGCTCAATTCAGCCAAGCTGAATATCCGCTCGGCGGTGTTCTGCAACACGCTGATCTACGGCCATGGCGCAGTGCCGGGCAGCGCGAGCGTGCAACTGCCGCGCCTCGTGCGTCAGGCGCAAAAGAGCGGCGTGGTGCGTCATGTGGGCAGCGGCGGCAATATCTGGTCGAACGTCTTTATCGACGACGTCGCCGAACTGTATCGACTCGCGCTGGATAAAACGCCGCCGGGCACGTTCTACTTCGTCGAAAGCGGCGAGGCGTCGTTCCGCGACATGAGCGCCGCGATTGCGCGCGCGATGAAGCTCGGCGAGCCGCAAGACTGGCCGCTCGAAGACGCGCAAAAGGAATGGGGCTACGAAATGGCCTCGTACGGCCTCGGCTCGAATAGCCGCGTGCGCGGTGAGCGCGCCCGCACGCTGCTTGGATGGCAACCGAAGCGCACTTCCGTGATCGACTGGATCGAACACGACATGATGTCTTCCGAGCAGACTTCGTCCGCGGCGTAAGCCAAGGGGATTTCCTTTGATGTCTCCGGAAGAGTCCCGCAAGAGGATTTCTTCCGGGCGCCGATTGCACCCTCCAGTGCGTAATTAGTGTAAGCGTTGTCGTTGCGAATCCGTAAGCTCGACTCGATAGAATCGCGCTCACCTGATCGTGCGATTCGACAATCCGAGCCGCACATGAGCCCGGATTTGATCGATGACTTTGGCGCTGAATTTCGATTGGCTAACTAATCTGCTGGCGATTCTCTTCGTCGTGGCGTGTCTCTACGATGCACGCTACGACGAATACGGCACGCTGACGTTGTCAGCGGCCGCGATGGGACTCGTCGTGATGGCGATCGAGCTATTCCTCAGGCCCGCCTTCGACATGTCGCTCTGAACATGAGCGCTTCGAGTGCGACGCCGCACGCGGCGGCGTCACTCCCACTACGGCCCCGCTCACCCACGAGCGCAAGCCGTTCGATCAAATCGCGACTTCCGGCGGCGCCCGGCGAAAACAGCGCGTGATCCAGCCGAGATAACACAAGCCCAACACGAACCACACCGCGCCGAGCACCAGCGCCGTCTTCTCCAGACTCACCAGCAGCCACACATCGGCAAGCGCACCGGCCAGCGGGAACAGCAAGCCGCCGATCACGCCCATTGCATGCGCACTGCCCTTCGCGTTGAAGAACTGGCGAATCACGCAGAGATTGACCGCCGTGAACGCAAGGAACGCACCGAAGTTGATGAACGACGTTGACGTCGCCACATCGAGCTTCAAGGCGACGAGACCGATTGCGCCCGCGATCGCGATGTTCAGCGCCGGCGTCTTGAACTTCGGATGCACGAAACCGAAGATGCGTTTGGGCAGCACTTCATCACGACCCATGGCATACAACAGACGTCCCACGCTCGCCTGCGCCGAGATGCCCGAGGCAAACTGCGCGAGAATCAGACCCGCCAGAAACACCGTGACGAAAATATCGCCGCCCACTTTGCGCGCGACTTCGAAGGCCGCCGAATCCGGGTCCTTGAACACCGCGCCCGGATGCGCGAGTTGCACCGTGTACGCCGCGATCACGAAGATCGCGCCGCCGATCAGCGCGATCAGCACGATGGCGCGGGGCATGGTCTTTTCAGGGGCGATGGTTTCTTCCGTCAGCGTAGAGACCGCGTCGAAGCCGAGATACGAATAGGCGGCGATCGCGGCGCCGGCCATCGTCGCCGAGAACGGCACGTGCGGCTTGAAGAACGGCTCGGCCGAAATGAGACCGCCGGGTCCAACGGCCGCCGTCACATAGTGGCAGCACAGCACCACGAACAATGCGACGATCGCCAGTTGCACCACCATCAGCACGATGTTGAAACGGTTCGCGAGTTCGAGGCCGAGAATGTTCAGCGCACTCGTCAGCACAATGAAAGCGACGATCCAGATCCAGCTCGGCACGTGCGGAAATGCGGCACTCAGATAAGCGGCGCCGATTAGCCAGATCACCATCGGCAGGAAAAAATAATCGAGCAAGGTGGCCCAGCCGATCATGAAGCCGAGATGCGGATTGAAGGTTTTGCGCGTGTACGTATAGGCCGAACCGGCTACCGGGAAGAGCCGCGCGAGCTTGCCGTAACTGAGCGCCGTGAACACGATCGCAATCAGCGCGATCAGATAAGCGAGCGCCGCGGTGTCCTGGCTGGCGCTCGCCAGCACGCCATACGTCCCGTAGACGATCAGCGGCGCCATGTAGGCGAGGCCGAACAGCAGAACCGAAGGCAGGCCGAGCGTGCGCTTCAGATGCGCGCTGCGCGGGGCCGCGGGTTCGGCGGCAGGTGATGATGAAGTCATACAGTGTCTCCTCTTGCGAATGGACAAGCGCCGCCTCGGGCGCGCTATGGCACGCGCCCTGGTCGAGCCGGTCGGTCGAACTTGCTGGCAGCGCGGGATTCGCGCCGATGTCTTTAACTGATGTGCCAGGCTTGGGTGCGCCGCCGTTGGAACGGCGCGCCAGCCTGGTCGTGTATTTGTCCGGGTGTTCGCTTCAGCGCGCGCGAATCACGCGCGCGCGTTGGCCCTGCACGCCGTCTTCCGTGGCAAGATCGAGCGAGATGCGCGCGTCGTGCAGGTAACGGTAGTGTTCGCGCGCGCCTTCGAGACGCGCGCGGTCGAGCGTCGCGCGCAGCACGGTTTCCTGCTGGCCCGCGTCGCTCACCACGTCGCCGAACGGATCGATCAGCGCCGATTCGCCGGGAAACGTCAGGTTGTCGTCGCCGGGACCGATACGATTGACGAGCGCCGCGAACATCTGGTTTTCCATGGCGCGCGCCACGATGGCCCGGCGATGCACGGGCCCGAATGGGTCCATGTTGCCGTTGGTCACGATTAGCAGGTCAGCGCCGAGCGAGGCAACCGCGCGCGCCGTTTCGGGAAATTCGATGTCGTAGCAGATCAGCAGACCGACGGTCATGCCCTTGAAGCTGCATACTTCGTAGCGGTCGCCCGGTTCGAACACGCCGACGTCCGAGGCCCACAGGTGGGTCTTGCGATAGCGCAGCGCGATCTCGCCGCGTTCGTCGACCAGCACCGTGGTATTGAAAAAGCGGCTGCCGTCGCGCTCGGCGAGGCCCACCGCCACCGCCACGCGTGCTTCGCGTGCTGCATGGCGCACCGCGGTGAGCGACGGACCGTCGATGGCTTCCGCCACTTCACGTACGTTATCCCGTGTGGGGAAGCCCGACAGCGTGGTTTCGGGAAACACGATCAGATCGGTTTCGGCCGAACGCTGGCCGATGATTTGCAGCACGCGTTGCACGTTCGCGCCGTCGACGCCCACAGCGCCATCCACGACGGGAATCTGTGCCAGTTCGAGTTGAAGCATTGTGTCTCCTTTCCATGCCCGTTCGCCTCGCGTTGAATGGCGGCCGTTTTCAACCGCCCCGCGATCAGGTTGGGCCTATTATTACCAGACATATTTTTGTTCGTAATTACCCTGCTGGGTTACCCTCATCGGAGCACGCATGGAACTCGAATGGCGCGATCTGGCCTTTCATCGCGAGATCGGCGCGGTTATCGAAGCCCTCGATAGCGCGCAATTCTGGACCCGCCTCACGCGCGCGCTCGAACGCTATGTGGCCTTCGACAATTGGGTCGCGTTGCGCTTCACACCCGGCGAAGCGCCGCTCGTCTGCGCCGAATCGCCGATGCCGGACGGCACCGTGGATACGATGTTCCAGGACTATCTGGCCGCGCTCTATCAACTCGATCCGTTCTATATCGCCGCTACCGAGAAGCCCGCGTCGGGCTTCGTCACGCTAGCCGATGTCGCGCCCGACAACTTCTCGATGACCGATTACTACCAGCGGTACTTCAGGAAGAATATCGTCGGCGACGAGGTGCATTTCAACTACATGATCGACGCACGGCACACGCTCGCCTTTTCGATCGGCGCGACGCAACGCTATGGCGAGCGCGATCTGGCCGTGCTCGCGCTGTGCGCGCCGTGGGTGATTGCGTTGTTGCGGCAGCGTTTGCCGTACGAGGCGTTCGGCACGGCGCAGCCGGCCTTGACCGAGGCCGGCGCTGAAACGGCAACGGCAACGGAAACGGAAACGCTCGTGTCCACGGACACGCCCGCTTACGCCGCGCGCTTCGAACAGGTCGCCTCTTCGGGCGGCCGAGCATCGCTCACTGCACGCGAAGTGGAAGTGGCAATGCTGACCTTGAGCGGATTTTCGACGCGCGCCATCGCGGAGAAACTGGCGATCTCGTTCGAGACCGTGCGCGCACACAAGAAGCACATCTATACAAAACTGAACGTCAATTCACAGTCGGAACTGTTCGCGCTGTTTTACGAAGCGGGACGCCAAGGTGCATGACGTCCCCGCTTTTTAACGCGAGCCTGAGTTAGCGCCTGGTTCCGTCAAGAATCACATGCGGCGCAGCCGCCTTGCGACTTCTCTTCGTAGCGGTCGTGATGCCTGACCCAGTCGGTCAGACTGCCGGCTTCATTGCGGCCTTTCGGCGTGACGTCCAGATGCGCGTAGGTGTTGATGAAGCGTTCGTCGCCGCGTCCATAGACAGAATACGTGTGATACACGTCGCCCATCTCGTCCTTATAAAACACGCTATGACCGTGTTGCTCGTCGATGCCGACGTCCTGCTCGGTGAAGTTGTAGAACGCTTTCTTGCTCGCCAGTTGTTCGGGCGTGAACGACACGTGATAGTCGAAATTGAAATCGCTGCCGGCCGATGACACCCACGGGAAGGTCCAGCCCATGCGTTTCCTGAAACCCTCGATCTTCGCGAGCGGCGCATGCGACACCGTCACGTACGACACATCGTGATGCTCGAGATGCGTGACGATCCCCGTCATGTGATCCGACAGGAACGAGCAGCCGACGCAGCCCTCTTCCCAATCCGCGCCCAGCATGAAGTGATAAACGATCAACTGGCTGCGTCCATCGAACAGATCGGCGAGCGTCTTGCGTCCCTGCGGCGTATCGAAGGTATACGTTTTGTCGACCTTCACCCAGGGCAGCGCGCGGCGTTTGTCCGCGAGTTCGTCGCTGGCGCGCATGTGCGCTTTTTCCTCGGCTAGCAATGTCCTGCTGGCGGCCAGCCATTCGTCTCGTGAGGCAATACGGTGTTGCGGTTCCATGTGCGTCTCCTTCCCTGCTTCGAGCAGATTAACGAATACAAACGAACTCACGCCACGTAGCGTTCCAGCGAATCGATTCCATCGGTCCAGCCGCGGCGATGATCCTCGCGCTGCGCGTCGTCGGCGAGACGTTCGTGCGTGAGCGTGAGCCATGTGGCGTCGCCATCCGGCTCCAGCAGCAGCGTGACCTGCGATTCATGTTCCGGGCTGTAGCGCCACACCCATGTGAAGACGAGCTTGCGGTCGGGCACCACCTCCAGATATTGGCCGCCGACTTCGACCTCGTTGCCGTCCGGCTTGCGATAGACGATCGCGTAACGTCCGTCGATGCGCACATCCATTTCCACGCGCACCACGTCCGCGCCGCCCGGATGCATCCACGTCATGAATTGCGCCGGTTCCGTCCAGGCGCGGAAGACTTTGGCTGGCGCGGCGTTGAGACGCCGCTGGAGGGTGAGGCTGGGCTGGGCGGACATGGGGCTTGCTCCTCTTCGACGAAAACGGCCAGACGATCGAGTGATTCGGACCAGAAACGCTGATAGCGGCCAAGCCATTCCATGGCTTCTTCCATCGGCCCGGCGGACAGGCGGCACGCCACCGTGCGGCCGGTTTTGCTGCGCGTGATGAGACCCGCCTCGCTCAATACGTCGAGGTGTTTCATCACAGCGGGCAAGGACATCGCAAACGGCTCGGCGAGTTCGCTGACCGACAGATCTTTCGACGATAGACGCGCGAGCAACGCACGCCGTGTCGGGTCGGACAGCGCGGCAAAGGTGCGATCCAGTAGCGCTTCGTTAAACTTAACCATGAGGTTAAGTATAGAAACGAAGCAACTAAAGTCAAGGACAGGTACGCGTTTTCGTAAAGCGCGCGAAAAGTTAAGTGGGGAGCACGGCAAAAAAAGATACGCGGCGAGCCGCAGATGAAGCCTGCAACGCGCCGCGTCAAAGGTGGAGAACAACCGACTACAGGCTTAAGCAAAGCAGCCAGAAGCGCACCGCCCTGCTCTCGCTTTCCAGCACAGATTCAACAGATTGATACTGAAACCCGGCGAGACCCGTGCAACGCCCGAGTCCATGACGTGACGATCAGATCGCCCAGCCGCCGAGATAGAAACCCACCAGCACGATCGCGATGACAACCGTGCCCACGTTCAGCTTGCGATATTCGCCGCTGACCACGCGGCCGATCACCAGCGTCGCGAAGCCGAGCATGATGCCCGTCACGATGTTGGCGGTCAGCACGATGAACACCGCGCACATCAGGCCCGACATCGAGTCGACCATGTCGTCCATATGCAGCTTGCTGACGTTCGAGAGCATCAGCAGACCCACGTACATCAGCGCGGGCGCCGTTGCATACGAAGGCACGAGGCTGGCGAGCGGCGAGAAGAACATCACCACGAGGAACAGCAGACCGACCACCGCTGCCGCCATGCCGGTCTTCGCGCCTGCCGCCACGCCGACCGTCGATTCGATATACGCCGCTGCCGGCGCGCCGCCGAGCAGGCCCGAGAAAATCGAACTCAGCGAGTCGGCCGTCAAGGCGCGGCCACCGTTGATGATGCGGCCGTTTGCATCGAGCTGCCCCGCTTGTCCCGCGACGGCGCGAATCGTACCGGTGGCGTCGAACACCGCGGTCATCACGAGAGCCAGCACGCTAGGCAGAACCGCCATCGACAACGCGCCCTTGATGTCCATTGCGCCGATCAGCGAAGCGTGACCCGGCGCGCTGAGCGACGGCACCGCGAAGACGCCGTGGAACGACATCGCCGGATCGATCACGAACGCAATCGCCGAAATCGCCACGATCACGATCAGGATCGAGCCTGGCACGCGGCGGCGCACCAGACCGAAGATGGCCGCGAGACCCGCAACCGACATGATGGCCGGCAACGCCGTGATATTGCCGAGCGCGACCGGCAGACCCGCGCCAGGATTCTTCACGACAAGACCCACGTCGTTGGCGGCGATCAGCAACAGGAACAGGCCGATGCCGATCCCCGTGCCGTGCGCGATGCCCGTCGGCAAATTGCGCAAAATCCACGAACGCACGCCCGTCACCGAAATCGCGGTGAACACCACGCCCATCAGAAACACCGCGCCGAGCGCCACGTTCGGATGCAAGCCCTTGCCAAGCACGAGGCCGAACGCGGTGAACGCCGTCAGCGAAATCGCGCAGCCGATCGCGATCGGCAGGCGCGCCCACACGCCCATCAGCAGCGAGCCGAAAGCCGTGGTCAGACAGACGGCGACGAACACCGCGCTGGTGTCGAAGCCCGCTTTGCCGAACATGCCCGGCACGACGAACACGGAATAGACCATCGCGAGGAAGGTCGTGATACCCGCGACGATTTCCTGACGCTGCGAACTGCCGCGTGAAGAGATTTCAAAGTAGCGGTCGAGAAAGCCCTTTCCGTCGAATGATTCGGCGCCGACTTCAGAAATCGGTTGGGCGTGGGGTTCTATCATGATGAGTGCCTCCTTTATCAGCGTACTGAAGCGGCCGCCGGTGCGGTCGCCATCAGGGTCGTCTCGTTGCGTTGGTTTAGTGTGGGTGGGGTCTTTTTGCTGTCTCGAAATGTAGGGCAACACAAATATATCTCCCATCGCATGGATGGCATGCCTGACATGTCGCGATGCTTATATCCTTTAAGGGACGCCAAAGTAGCTTCACGGCCCGCGCGTTTACACCTACCGTTTGTCACACAGATCTGAAAGGGTTTTGAGGGTTTTCACGCTTGAAAAACGGACTTCGACGAGCCGCTGAAGTCGCGGCGCGCGGCATGAACCGTGCTTGGGGCAACCTGTCAGATCGCCTGCAAAACCGGGGCCGCCCGACGTCGCGGGTTACACTCTGGCCCGTACCTGTCTTAACTGCGGCGGCCCACTGCGCCCGTCCGCACCGGCCCATGGAGTCCTTCTTGATGAGCGGCGGTTTTTCGCGTCCTGCCTGGCGTCTTTTGATTCTTGCTGTCTTCGCGCTGTTCGCGCTGTCCGGTTGCAGCCTGCTGTGGGGCCCGCAGCAGGCGCCGATCGTCGAAGCCACGGTGATGCCGGTCGAGCCCGCCAGCGCGCCGGTGGCCGCCTCCGCGCCAGAACCGGTCGAGACCGAAGCGGCCGAACCCGAGCAATCGAAAAAGCCGAAGAAGCCGGTCGTCAAGCCGCACAAGGTCGAGCCCCCGCCACCTGTTGTCACGGCTCCTCCGCCGCCCCCGCCGCCGCCCCCGCCGCTGATCGTGCTGCGCACCATCGAGCGCAACGAGGCGCACGCGCTGCTCGACAGCGAAGTGCAGAAGCCCGACGGCAAAGTGGTCGGACGCGCCGTCGATCTGATCGCGGACGCCGGCGGCAAGCCGCGTGAGATGGTCGTGAACCTGCAAGGCTTCCTGGGTGTCGGCGACCGCAAGGTGAGCTTCCCGTGGAGCGCGTTCCGCTTCACGCCGACAGCGAAAGCCGCCCCCATCACGCTCAATGCCGCCGCGGTTCCGGCGAACGCAGCCAAGGCCGCCGCGGTTGCCGTGCAATTGCCGCTGATCGACGCCACTGTCGAGCGCTCGAACGGCGCCAAGGTCGGCCGCGTGATCGACGTGCTGATCGATGCGAACGCGCAACCGCAGGCGGTCGTGCTCGACGTCAACGGCATGGTCAGCACCGAACGGCGCACGATTGCCGCCAACTGGTCGGCGCTGCGCTTCGTCACGAAGGATAAGGAGTTGCATCCGCTCATTGATCTGAGCGATGCGCAGATCAACGCGACACCGCCTTACGCTAGCGACAAACCGATTCGCGCGGTGTCGCCGGCGCCACCGCCTGCACCTGCGCCCGCTCCTGCTTCCGCGCCCGCCGCTGTTGCGGCGCCGGCCGCCGCGGCCACGTCCACGGCGGTGTCCAACGCACGGGCGGCCCGATGATAGGCCGCACTCTGGTAACGGCGCGCAGCTTGCGCGCGCTCGATTGGCTGAATTTTTTCGTCGCCAATGTGCAAACGGGTTTTGGACCGTTCATCGCGTCCTATCTCGCCTCGCATAAATGGACGCAGGGCGAGATCGGCATGGCGCTTTCGGTGGGCACGATCAGCGCGATGGTGAGCCAGGTGCCCGGCGGCGCCGCCGTCGATGCCTTGCGCAACAAGAAAGGCGCGGCGGCCTGGGCGATCATCGCGATCATCCTGAGCGCGGTGCTGCTGGCCGTCAGTCCGACGGTGCTGCCGGTGATCGCCGCCGAGGTCTTTCACGGCTTCGCGAGCTGCATGCTGACGCCCGCGCTCGCCGCGATCTCGTTCGCGCTGGTGGGACGGGCGAATCTCGGCGACCGGCTGGGACGCAACGCGCGTTGGGCATCGATCGGCAGCGCGGTCGCGGCCGGCCTGATGGGCGTGTTCGGCGAATACTATTCGCCGCGCGCGGTGTTCTGGCTGACCGCCGCGCTCGCCGTGCCCGCGCTGTTCGCGTTGACGATGATCCAGCGCACCGACACCGTCGAGCTTCCCAGGTCCGGGCCGACGCCGCAGCAGATCGAGCGGCGCGAGAGCCTGCGCGAGTTGCTGCGCGACAAGCGGATGCTGCTGTTCGCCGCGTGCATCGTGCTGTTCCATTTGTCGAATGCGGCGATGCTGAATCTCGCCGCCGGCGAAGTGACGGCCGGCATGGGCGACAACGTGCAGCTCGTGATCGCGGCGTGCATCATCGTGCCGCAGGCGATCGTGGCGATGATGTCGCCGTGGGTCGGACGCTCGGCCGAGCGATGGGGGCGTCGGCCGATTCTGCTGCTCGGGTTTTCGGCGTTGCCGATACGGGCGTTGTTGTTTGCCGGGATTAGCAGCCCCTATTTGCTGGTGCCGGTGCAGATGCTCGATGGGTTGAGCGCTGCGGTGTTTGGGGTGATGCTGCCGTTGATTGCCGCCGATGTGGCTGGCGGTAAGGGGCGTTATAACCTGTGTATTGGGTTGTTTGGGTTGGCGGCTGGGATTGGGGCTACGTTAAGTACTACCGCTGCTGGGTTTGTCGCCGATCACTTTGGCAATGCGGTGAGCTTTTTTGGGTTGGCCGCGGCTGGGGCGTTGGCTGTTTTGCTGGTGTGGGCGGCGATGCCGGAGACTCGCGATGCGGCGGCTGAGGATGAGGCGCCGGTGGCGGATGGGGGGAAGTCGGCGGCTCGGTGATTGGTCAGGTTTTTTTGCCAGTGTGGCGGGTTGTTTGGTTGGGTGTTTTTGGGGTGTTGGCCTTTCCTTGATTTGTTGGTGGTCTATTGGCGTTGCCCCTGTGCGGGGCGGCACCTACTTCTCTTTGCCGCCGTGTATAGACCACTAACAAATCAAGGAAAGGCCAACACCGCAAACACCAAGCAGAAGCAAAAAAGCCCCTACCCAATATCCCTTCCCGCCGTCTCCCGCATAAACGGCAACGGCAACAAAGAAACCACCCCGCACCCAATCAGATACCACGCCGGCGCGAGATTACTCCCAGAAACCTGAATCAACCACGTAGCAAAAAACTGCGCAAACCCACCGAAGATAGAAACCCCGAGACAATAAACAATCGACATCCCAGTAGCACGAATCTCCCGAGGAAACATCTCCGGCAGCATGACGATATTAGGCACAGCGGTAAACGCAACGAGCACAGCCAAACCCGCAACCACGGACAACAAAACCGGCACCGTCGGCGAAGCATTGATCATCATGAACGCCGGATACACCGCCACAATCAGCAACACACGCGAAACCCACAACACGCGCTTACGCCCAACGCGATCGGACAACGATCCAGCAAACGGCGAACAGATCACCGTCACCACTGCAGCAGTCCACGCAGCCCAGAGCGCCGACGACATCGGCAAATGCAAAATCCTGATCGCATAGGTGGACAAATAAAACAGCACGATATAGTTCGCCGCCGTCCCGCCGATCGTCGTCAGCACACCCGTCGTGATCACGCGCGAATGGTCGCGAAACAGCTTGCGCACCGGCTGCGAAGCAGGCTGCAAACCCGGCTGCGAATTAGGCTGTGAAGCCGCCGTGCCATCTTCAACGCCAGGCAGCGTCTCATTCAGATGCCGCCGAATATAGATCCCAATCGGCCCCATCGCCATGCCGATCACAAACGGCACGCGCCATCCCCAACTCTCAAGCGCCGCGGTCGAGAGCGCCGCCGCCAACGCGACGCCGAGCAGCGATCCGCACACCGTGTTCAATCCTTGGCTCACGAACTGCCAACTGCCGTAGAACCCACGCGTCTTATCGCTGCCATACTCCAGCAGCAACGACGTCGACGCACCGATCTCGCCACCCAGCGCAAAGCCCTGAATCAACCGCGCGAGAATCACCAGCAGCGGCGCGGCAATACCGATCGCCGCATACGTCGGCGCAAACGCGATGATCGCGGAGCCGAGCGTCATCAGCCACAGTGTGAGGCTCATCGCGGCCTTGCGGCCCGCGCGATCGGCATACCCACCGAGCACGATGCCGCCCACCGGCCGCATGATGAAACCGACGCCGAACGTGCCGACCGCCAGCATCAACTGCGCAAGCTGTCCTTCCACCGGAAAATACAGCTTGCCGATGATCGTCGCGAAGAAGCTATAGATCGTGAAGTCGAAAAACTCGAGGCCGTTGCCCAGCGTGATCGCGGCAATCGCCTTGGCGTGGCTCGTGCGTTCGACAGGCTGCGCGGCCGGCGTGCTCTGCATGCTCAACGCGTCGGTGCCTGCGGGTTGCGGTGTGGCGGAATAGTCCATCTGTGTCTCCATGATGTTCTTCCTGCTAATGCGCGGCGGTTGTGCCCGCTTATGCAAACGCTGTGGCCTCAGGCCAGAAACGTCTGCGCGAGTCTCACCCAGTAGGCGGCGCCGGTGGCGAGGCAATCGTCGTTGAAGTCGTAGCCCGGGTTGTGGACCATGCAGCCGCCCTCGCCGTCGCCATTGCCGATGATCAGGTAGCTGCCGGGGCAACGCTCGAGCAGGAACGCGAAGTCCTCGCTGCCGGTGAGCGGCTGCATGTCGGCAATCAGGCCGTCGTCGCCGAGCCAGTCGAGCGCGACTTGCCGCGCGAGCCCGGTCATGGCCGCATCGTTGACGAGAACCGGATAGCGACGCTGATAGTCCACGTGCGCTTGCGCGCCGAACACGGCCGCCTGGCCGCACGCCACCGCCGTGATGCGTTCCTGCAGATAATCGCGAACCTCGGGTTTCAACGCGCGCACCGAGAGGCGCATCTCGGCTGTCTCCGGAATCACGTTCGGCGCTTCGCCCGCGTGAATCGCGCCGACGGTGATGATCGCCATATCGAGCGGTGCGATATTGCGCGACACGATGGACTGCAACGCCAGCACGATCTGCGCGCACACCACCACCGGATCGACGGCCTTATGCGGCACCGCGCCATGACCGCCGCGGCCGGTTACCTTGATGATCACCGTATCCGACGAAGCCATGAACGAACCCGGCAGGAAGCCGAACTTGCCAGTCGGATAGCCCGGCATGTTGTGCATCGCGAACACCGCGTCGCACGGAAACTTGTCGAACAGGCCGTCCTCGAGCATTTTCTTCGCGCCGGCGAGACCCTCTTCGGCGGGCTGGAAAATCAGATTCAACGTACCGTCGAAGCACTTTTCCTGCGCCAGATGTTTAGCGGCGGCGAGTAGCATGGCCGTGTGGCCGTCGTGTCCGCATGCGTGCATCTTGCCGGGCAGCTTGCTCGCGTACGGCAGGCCGGTGGTCTCATGAATCGGCAACGCGTCCATGTCGGCGCGCAGCCCGAGCTTGCGCGTGCCGTCGCCGACTTTCAATTGGCCGACAACGCCCGTCTGACCCAGCCCGCGATGCACGGTGTAGCCCCACTCCTGCAGGCGTTCGGCGACCAGGTCGCCGGTGGCGAACTCTTCGTAAGCCAGTTCGGGATGCGCGTGGATCTGGCGGCGCAGCGCGATCATTTCGTCTTCGAGTTCGGCGATGCCCGCCGGAATGGCCATGGTGTTCACGTCGTGTCTCCGTCATTGAAAGCGTGAACCCAGCATAACGACGCCGATTTTCCAGCGGCAGGCGTAAAATCGTTGCGGCAGCAACCCGCGGTTGCCACCCTCTCCCCTATCCCGTCAGATGAAACTGCATCAGCTCAGCACCTTAGCGGCCATCGCCGATACTGGAAGTATCCGGGCGGCGGCCCGTTCGCTCGACCTGTCGCCCGCTGCCGTGACCAAGGCGATGCGCGAACTGGAAGCGGATCTGCAAGCGCCGCTGGTGGTGCGCAGCGCGAGCGGCGTCGCGTTTACCGAGTTCGGCCGCGCGCTGGTCGTGCATGCGCGGCTGGTGTTGGGGCAACTGCAGCGGGCGCAAGCGGAGATCGAAGCATTACGCGGTGCGGCGGCCGGCAAGCTGTCGATCGGCGTCACGCCGTGGGTCGCATTGACGTTTCTGCCGCCCACGGTGCAGCGCTTCCGGCAGCGCATGCCCGAAGTGCAACTGGAGTTTTTCGAAGGATTGCTCGCGGTGGTGCAGCCGCGTTTGCGCGACGGCAGCCTCGATTTTTCGATCGGACGGCCGCCGCCCGCGTCGCCGCAATCGGAGTTTCACAACGTGCCGCTGTTTTCCACGCATTCGGCCGTGGTCGCGCGGCGCGATCATCCTAAGGCCGGCTGCCGCACGCTGCTCGAACTGGAAGACGCGGAGTGGATATTGAACTGGGACCCGGCGAGTCGCGAGTCGATCTCGGACAATGTGTTCCGCAAGCGCGGCATGCAGGTGCCGCACACCATTCTTCTCGCGCATTCGCTGGCGGTGGTGCTGGGTTTGCTTGCACACACGGACATGCTCAGCATTTTTCCGTGGCCGCTCGTGGAAGTGACGCTCGCGAAGGAGCAGTTGTGGGCGCTGCCGCTGCGTGAGACGGTCGATGAAACCATCGTCAGCATCACCTCACGCCGCGGCGCGCCGACGAGTCCGGCGGCCGCGTGCTTTCTCGAATGCCTGCGTGAAGTGATCGACGAAGGGGCGCGCTCGCAAGATCCCGAGCAGCGCCGGCTGTTTCATTCGATCGAGTTGCTGCTTTAGTTCTTGGTTATTTCACGACGTTTGTGCTGCTTCAGGCGTCGTAACCGACCACGCCCTTGATCTCCAGAAAGTCCTCCAGACCGAACTCGCCGTACTCGCGTCCATTGCCCGATTGCTTGAAGCCGCCGAACGGCGCCTCAGGGTTGTAGTCCGCGTAGTTCAGATAGATCGTGCCTGTGCGCAGGCGCTTCGCCACCGCACGCGCGTGCTCGATCGAGCCGGATTGAATGTAGCCCGCGAGACCGTAGAGGCTGTCGTTGGCCATCGCGATCGCGTCGTCTTCGGAGTCGTAGGCAAGGATCGACAGGACCGGCCCGAAGATTTCCTCGCGCGCGATCGTCATGTCCGGCGTGACCTTGCCGAAGACCGTCGGCCGCACGAAGTAGCCGTCCTTCAATCCTTCGGGGCGGCCCGCGCCGCCGGCCACCAGCGTGGCGCCCTCTTCGATGCCCACGCCGATCAGCCGCTGGATCTTGTCGAACTGCTGTTCGCTGATCACGGGGCCGAGGTCCGTGCCCTTCGCATCCGCGGGACCGACGCTCAACGCTTCCGCGGCTTCTTTCGCATACGCCAAGGCTTCGGCTTCGCGCGCACGCGGCACGAACATGCGCGTGGGCGCATCGCACGATTGGCCGCTGTTGTCGAAACAGGCACGCGCGCCGCGCATCACGGCTGCTTTCAGATCGGCGTCTTCGAGAATCAGGTTGGCCGATTTGCCGCCCAGTTCCTGATGTACGCGCTTGACCGTATCCGCCGCGGCCTTCGCGACCTGCACGCCCGCGCGCGTCGAGCCGGTGAACGACATCATGTCGATGTCCGGATGCGACGACATCGCTTCGCCCACGGTGCGGCCTTCGCCGTTCACGAGGTTGAACACACCGGCAGGCACGCCCGCTTCGTCGAGAATCTCGGCGAAGACGATGGCGGACAGCGGCGCCAGTTCCGAAGGCTTGAGCACCATCGTGCAGCCGGCCGCAAGCGCGGGCGCGACCTTGGTGGTGATCTGCAAGGCCGGCCAGTTCCATGGCGTGATCAGCCCGCACACGCCGACCGCTTCCTTGCGGATCAGAATGCCGCTCTTCACATACTCGAACTCGAACGTATCGAGCGTGCGGATCATCGTTTCCAGATGCGCGACACCGGTCCACGCCTGCGCGTCGTTCGCGTACTGCAGCGGCGCGCCCATCTCGCGGCTGATCGCGTGCACCATGTCGTCATAGCGCTTGCGATAGACGTCGAGGATTGCTTGCAACAAGTCGATGCGTTGCGCGATCGTCGTCTCGCTATAGGCGGGAAACGCGCGCTTCGCGGCCGCGACGGCGCGATCGACATCCGCCGCGCTGCCCAGTGAAATCTGCGCGAACGCGGTGGCGGTGGACGGATCGATCACGTCGAGCGTGGCGGCGTTTTCATGATCAAGCGGGGCGACCGGGTCGACCCATTGACCGTCGATATAAAACTGCTTGGCGTGTTGCATGGGGCTTGTCCTCTACATGAAAGTTTCAGGTCAGACGCGGGGCAAATCGCACCCGCGGCGGCATCGCCTGCTTTACATCGACGCCGCTCAATCTGAATGTCTTCAAATCGAAATTCATCGCTACGCAGCTTTGGCTCAGACTCCGGCTTCGAATCCATTTTTCGCATCGACTCAACGATGGCGAGTTCGATCCAATCAACCAGGAGAGACACATGAGCAACATCACTTTCACCCGCATCGACGCTAAAGGCCCTGGCGCTTCCGGTCTGAACCCGGCCCTGCACGATCCGGCCGACGTCATCCTCGACGGTGCCAAGGCACCGCACGCCCTCAACGCTTATTCCGACGCCACCAACATGTTGTCCGCCGGCGTGTGGCAATGCGATGCGGGCACGCTGAAGCTGGCCGACCTGCCGATCCACGAAGTGTGCGTGCTGATCGAAGGCGAAGTCGTGATCACCAGCGACGACGGCCGCAGCGAACGCTATGCCGCCGGCGACGCCTTCATCCTGCACAAAGGCTTCTCGGGCACGTGGCATATGCCGGTGGCGACCAAGAAGTACAGCATCGTGTACTGCGGTTGATTCAAGTACTGCATTGCACTATTGCTTCACCGGAAACCGCATCCTTCAAGGTGCGGTTTTTTTATGCCGGCGAGAAAAATAAAAACAAAAAAACCGCCCGCCACGACTGCGCGGACGCCTTCTGGCTACATCGGAAAACCCAGCGCCTTGATCGAATTGATCCACAGACGACGCCAGCCGCCGCGATCGTCGGCGCCGTCGAACGCGTTGAAGGTGATCTTCGCAGCGATCCAGCGCACCGGTTCCGGCGGAATATACGACGGCCCCTTGCGCGAAATATCGAGCGACGTGATCACCGTCTCGCGATGCCACAGCATGTCGAGGCCCATCTTCGCGCCGAAGCGGCTGCCCGCCACGCCAAAGCCCGTGTAACCCGCGACGAACACGCTCTTTCCACCGTGATAGCGGCGCGCGAACACCGCGCCGCGCGAGCAGTAATCGATCGGGCCGCCCCATGCATGCGTGAAGCGCACGTCGTCGAGTTGCGGGAAGTTGCGGTAGAACGCTTCGGCGAGCTTGTAATAGGTGCTTTCGTCGCGATCCTCCGCCGGATTCGGGTTGCCGCCGAAGTGATAGCTCACCCGTCCGCCGAAAATAATGCGGTTGTCCTTGGTGAGCCGGAAATAATTGAGCTGCGTACGTGTGTCGTATATGCCCTGGCGATTCTTCCAGCCGATGCGCGCCATCTGCTCGTCGCTCAACGGCGCCGTCGCGACGATGTGATCGCGCACCTGCATCACCCGGCGCTTGATGTCCGTCACCCCGACGTCCGCGGTGCCGGTGCCGAGCAGCACGCGCGGCGTTTCGATGCGGCCCGACTGCGTGTGCACGATCATCTTCGCGCCGCAATCTTCGAGACGCGTAATTGGCGAATGTTCATGCAGACGCACGCCGAGTTTCAGCGCGGCGGCCTTCAAACCCCACGCGAGCTTCGCCGGATGAATCGTGCCGCTGCGATTGCGCGACCACATCGCGCCTGCGAAGAGCGGCGAATCGAGTTGCTCGCGCGCGCCTTGACTGTCGAGTAGCACGACGTCGTGTCCGTGTGCGACATGCAGTTCGTAATCGCCCTTCAGATGACCAAGATGGCCCGGATCGACCGCGACCGTCATCTCGCCGTTCCATTCGACATCCGCCTCGATGCCGTAGCGCGTCAACGATTCCTTGAAGCCGTCGAGATTCTCCTGGCCCAGTTTTTCGAGCACGTCGAGGTCTTGCGGAAAGACACGCGTCGCGTTCGGCAGGCCGTGCATCACCGAAGTCGAGATGATGCCGCCCGGACGGCCCGAGGCGCCATACGCTACCTTGCCCGCCTCGACCAGCACGACGTCGAGCGACGGGTCAGCTTCTTTCGCCTGAATCGCGGCCCACAGACCGGTGAAACCGCCGCCCACCACGACCAGATCGGCGGTGGTCGGACCGATCAATTCCCGTTCGACAGCCGGCGCGCGCGGATTGTCCAGCCAGAACGGAAACAGTTTTACCCCTTCAAACGCGCGCTTTACTGACTCGCTCATCCTGTTTGCCTACTCAATTTAAATACCATTGCTTGTACTGCACGAAGCCGCGCACATTGGCGTGCGCTTCAACCTGCGTCCTGCGTATCCAACTCTGCCTCGCGCTCGCGCTCCGCACGCACCCGCGACTGCGCGACTACCTTAAGCTTAGTCGCCGGCACCACGGGATGCACGGTTACATTGCGCCTCGAACCGCCACGCAGCCAACGTCGGCCTTGCGGTCCGTACACGCCGTCCGGTTCCGGAAAGCACTGCAACAAAGCGATATACAGCGCGGCCGCCAGCGTCAGCGAAACCGGCATGCTGATGTCGAGACCGCCAGCGAGCTGGCCGAGCGGACCGACGAACTGATCCGGCAGATTCACGAAGCACAAGCTGATCGCCGCGCTCGGAATCCATGCACCCATCGCGCGCCAGTTCCAGCCGTGCGTGAACCAGTAATGACCGCCACGGCCGCCGCGATTGAACACCTGCAAGTCGTCGGACAGATAAAAACCGCGCCGCGTGACGAAGCCGATGATCATGATCACCATCCACGGGCAACTGCAGACGTTGATCAGCACCGAGAACGTCGACACGCTTTCGACCAGATTGAATGCGAAGCGGCCGAGAAAAATAAAGCCGATGGCGAGGCTGCCGATCAACAACGTAGCGCGCACGCGGTTCAGGAACTTCGGAAACATGCTCGACATATCGAGGCCGGTGCCATACAGCGCGGTCGTGCCCGTCGACATGCCGCCGATGATCGCGATCAGGCACACCGGCAGGAAGAACCAGTTCGGCGAGATGGCCAGCAAACCGCCCACGTAGTTATTCGACGCGATGAAATCCGGCGCCTTGCTGGCGATGATCGTCGCCGTGGCAAGACCGAAGAAAAACGGCACGAACGTGGCCAGTTGCGCGAGCATCACCGCGAGGATCGTGCGCTTTCTCGGCGTGTTCTCCGGAATATAGCGGGCCCAGTCGCCAAGCGTGCAGGCGAACGATACGGGATTGCTCATCGCGACCAGCACGGCGCTCACAAAGGCCGGCCAGAAACCCACCGAGCCGAGCGCGACCTTGCCGGCGTATGCGCCATCGAACGACTTGGTAAAAGCGAACAGACCGACCACGAACAGAATGCTCGCTGCCCACACCGCAATCTTGTTGACCCACAGCATGAAGCGGAAACCGTACACGCACACGGTCAGCACCAGCACCGCGAACAGACCGTACGTGAAGCTCAGCGTCATCCAGTTGACCGGCAAACCGAGCAGATGATTCGCGCCGCCCACTAGGGCATCGCCCGAACTCCACACCGCCAGCGAGAAAAACGCAACCGCGGTCAGCACTGCCAGAAAGGAGCCGACGATCCGCCCGTGAATGCCGAAATGCGCGCCCGACGAGACCGGGTCGCTGGTGCCGTTACGCGGACCGAACAGGCTCATCGGCGCGAGAATGCACGAGCCGATCAGCACGCCGAGCACGATCGACCAGACACCCGCCTTGAACGACAAACCGAGCAGCACTGGAAAACTGCCGAGCACGGAAGTGGAAAAAGTATTGCAACCGCCGAACAGCAAGCGGAACAGATCGATCGGCCGCGCATAGCGCGAGCGATCCGGAATGCGTTCGAAACCGAATGTTTCGACTTGAGTGATGCTGTTACTGCTCATTGTCTCCGACTCCTGTAACGGCCAGGTCAATCACAATGGCTCGCCACGGGGATGCGGCGTCCACTTTTCTCAGATGTCTGGACGCCACTGTAAAGACAATCGGCGCGGGCAAAAATATCGCCCGTCCAACCTTTACTTCGATCGCCGGCGATGTAACTCACAAGCCCCGTCCGGCAAGGATCTGCGGGCGACGGAAAGGTCGCATAGGGACTTCCTGCAGGGCTCGCGCAGCGCAAACGTCGAAGCGAATAGCGAGAATCCCCACGCCTTCTTGCTCGTCCTACGCCGCCTCCGCGCCGCCCGCCTGGCGCGTCTGGCGGCGTTTTTTCGCGGCGGCGACGGCAGGCAGCGGCACCGGCACCGCGCCCGACATCCCGTGCTCGATCAGAAAATCGCGGAACAACCCTGCCACATGTGGCAAGCGTTTGTCCGACACATGCATCACATACCAGTCGCGCTCGATCGGGTTGGCGGGCATCGGCAACAGCGCGAGCAAGCCCGCCTGAAACTCCAGCGAACAGGCGTGCAGCGAAAGGAAAGCGATACCCAGTCCCGCCTCGACCAGTTGCTTGATCGCTTCGTTGCTCGACAACTCCGAGCCGATGTGAAGCTTGAGGCCCGCGAGGCGAAACAGATTCTCGACGGTCGAACGCGTGCCCGAGCCGCGTTCCCGCACGAACAGATTCGCGCTTTGCAGATCGTCGAGCGACAAGCGCTTTTTCTTCATCAGCGCGTGCGCGGGCGAGGCGACGAACGCCATCGGATGTTTGGCGAACGCGGTCGCCGCCGTGCGCAATTCGCGCGGCGCGCTGCCCATCACCGCGAGATCGATTTCATGCGTCGCCAGCATACGGATGATGTCGGCGCGATTGCCGACCTTGAACTGCACCTTCACTTGCGGACGCGATTCGGTGAAACGCACCAGAAACGGCGGGATCAGATACTCGGCCGTGGTGATCGCGCCGATGCGCAGCGTGCCGCCCTGTTCGCCGTGCAACGCGGCCAGATCGTCGGCCGCGCCGTTCCACAGGTCGAGGATCTCCAGCGCATAGCGGGCCAGGATCTCACCGGCCGCGGTCAACTGCACGCCACGGCCCACGCGTTGCAGGAGCGGCGCACCCGCGGCCTCTTCCAGCAGACGCACCTGTAGCGACACAGCTGGTTGCGTGAGCCGCAATTCCTCGGCCGCGCGTGACACGCTGCCGAGCTTCGCAATCGTGTGCAAGGCCTTCAACTGACGAAACGTCGCGACTTTTAACATAAGTGAAAACCTATATGTTCTGTATAAACATTAAATTGTGCTGCGGTTTTCGCCGATTCTATACTGGCCTGACAGTGAGCCGGGAAATGTTTGGAATCGCGCTCCGCGCGGCGCCAGCAGCGGCCCGGCACGAACAACCTCAGGAGGATAGCGATCATGGCCGCAATCGATCAGCAGGCAGGCGCAACAGCGCAACAGACGCACCACGCGCAATCCGCGCAACGCATGGACAATACGGCGGCGCATCGGGTCGTGATCGTCGGCGGTGGCGTGGGTGGACTCGGGCTGGCCACGCGTCTGTCCGAATCGCTCGGGCGTGCGGGTCTCGCGCAGATCGTGCTGGTCGACCGCTGGCCCACGCACTTCTGGAAGCCGCTGCTGCACGAAGCCGCTTCAGGCCAACTCGATCCCGCGACCCATCAACTGCAATACGCGGTACAGGCGCAACGCCATGGCTTCGAATTCGAACAGGGCGAACTCACCGCGCTCGATCGCGCAGAGCGGCATATCACCCTGAGCGCATTGCATGACGCCGACGGCCGCGAAATTCTGCCGTCACGTCAGATCGCTTTCGATACGCTGGTGCTGTCCATGGGCAGCGTGACGCAATATTTCGGCGTGCCCGGCGCCGCGGAACATGCCTTGCCGCTCGAATCGGTTGCGCATGCGGAAGCATTCCGCCGCAAGCTGCTCGATGCCTGTCTGCGTGCGAATCACGCACGCCGGGCGCGGACCGCGCAAGCGGATACGCCGGTGTCGATCAACATCATCGGTGCGGGCGCAACCGGTGTCGAACTCGCCGCCGCGTTGCGCGACACGGTACGTTTGCTGAATCGCTACACGCCCTTCTCGCTCGATCCGGTGCGCGACTTCCGCATCCGTTTGATCGAAAGCAGCGGACGTGTGCTGCCCGCGTTGTCCGAAACGATTTCAACTCGCGCGCAGCGGATGCTCGCCAGCCTCGGCGTGGAAGTGTTGAGCGCCACACGCGTCACCGAAGTGCGCGCTGACGCCGTGTTGACCGACGGCGGGGCTCCCCTCGCCAGCGACATCGCGATCTGGACGGCGGGCATCTCGGGACCGCCTGTATTGCGCACACTGGACGGCATCGCGGTGAATCGCAACGCGCAGATCCAGGTGAATCGCACCTTGCAGTGCACGAACGACGCGAACGTATTCGGCCTCGGCGACTGCGCGGCCTGTCCCGCCGACGACGCAGGCGCGTTCCTCGCGCCGCGCGCGCAGGTCGCGCATCAGCAGGCGCTGTTTCTTGCGCGTGCGTTGAAGTGCCGGATAGCGGGCGAAGCGCTGCCCGAGTTCGTGTATCGCGACGCCGGCACGCTGGTCGGTTTCGGACGTGAAGGCACCATTGGAAGCCTCAGCAGCAGTTTGCTGACGCGGCCGGTGTTCGTCGACGGATGGCTGGCCACCGCGGTTTACAAGCTCATCTATCGGCGGCACGTGATGACGCTGACCGGCTTCGCGCGCATGGCGCTCGATTCGGCGAGCCATTGGTTGCGCAGACGCGTGCATCCGGTGATCCGTCTGCATTAGAGAAAACTGTCCTGCTCGCGCGCCGACCGATCCGATCGGCTCGGCAAGTGAGCGGCTTGCTGCCTGCTTCGACCTACCGCATCTGAAACGCGTCCGCCACGGAACGCGCGCCGTCCGGCAACGGACACGGCTGCGGATACTGGCTGTCCGGCACGTTCATGCAGCCCGACGCGCGCGCGACGGCCAACTCGCGCTTCACTTCCTCACGGGTCTTTCCTTGCGGCGCCTGCCGCGCCTTCTGCACCGCACGTTCTTCCCCGCCCTGCGTCTGCCGCGGTTTTTGCCGCACCTGTTCTTGAGCCTCGCCAGTCGCGGGCGGCCCCGTGGCTGGGTCACGCAGCAGGACACCGTCGCTCGCCACCGACGCGCTCATCCAGACAAAGCCCAGTACGACTCCCGCAAACCACTTCGCATTCCGCACGATCCATTCTCCGTTTCCGTTTGATTGAGCCCTCATGCTAGATCGGAGCGGCTCCCTGAACGTGAGCGCGCCATGACGATCCGGTCATGCGTTCCATGCATCGCAATAAAACATGCACGCAAGATATATGACGGAATTGTCATGTTGCTCTCATGTTCGCATCAATCAGGTATCCGTACGATGGGCGCGTCCCATCCTAAAAATGAACCGTATGCGGCACTTTCAACGAATGCGAAGCCTGACGATACGCATCACGCATTTCGGCGCAAACGTCCCGGTGCGCTGGGAGCGGCTCCGCATCGATCATCCGGTCTCACTCGGGGCCGCGCTGCTCGTCATTGCACTCAGTTCGCTGGCGTTCTGGTGGAATCAACCTGACGGGCTGTTCAACGGCGGCGCACCATCCTGCCCTTCCGCATATGGAAAGCCGGGTGGCCGGGACGAGCCGTTGTTCACTCGAGGCCTGCTCTCGCTCGAGGTGTTTTCCTGGATGACTCGCACCATGCCCCGGCCTTCCGGTTCGCAGCCTGCAGTGCATCACCACCTCGACGCACCCAATGCCTCCATGTCATGCGCGCCCATTGCACGCATCGGCCGCTGACCAGCAGCACTGAGAGAAAATCATGCGCATCCTGATCGTCGAGGACGAAATCAAAACCGGCACGTATCTTCGGAAAGGCTTGACCGAAGCGGGCTTTATCGTCGACTGGGTGGAAGACGGCGTGACCGGCCAGCATCGCGCGTTGACGGAGGACTACGATCTGATCGTGCTCGACGTCATGCTGCCCGGCCAGGACGGCTGGACGGTGCTGAAAAACCTGCGCCGCACCCATTCGACTTCGGTCCTGCTGCTCACCGCGCGCGACGAGGTGGACGACAAGGTGCGCGGCCTCAATATGGGTGGCGACGACTATCTCGTCAAGCCGTTCGACTTCGCCGAACTGCTGGCCCGTGTGCGCTCCATTCTGCGACGTGGGCAAACCCGCGACGCCGCCTCCCTGCAAGTATCGAATCTGGTGCTCGACCTGACGCGCCGCAAGGCCACGCGCCACGGCGACATGATCCTGCTCACGGCCAAGGAATTCGCGTTGCTATGGCTGCTGATGCGCCGTCAGGGCGAAATCCTGCCGCGTTCGACGATTGCTTCCCAGGTGTGGGACATGAACTTCGACAGCGACACGAACGTCGTCGACGCCGCGATCCGCCGCCTGCGCGCGAAGGTCGACGACAACTACGAGCCCAAACTGATCCACACCGTGCGCGGCATGGGCTACGTATTGGAAGAGCGCGGCCCATCGCAGTCATGATCCGACGTCTACTCGCGGCGCTGCGCCTGCGCGCGAAGACACTGCGCTTCAGGCCGCCGGCGCTGCTCGTGCCGCGCACTTTGCGCGCGAGGCTGTCGATCCTCTTCGCGCTTTCGACCTCGCTGCTACTCATATTCAATGGCGTATTGCTGTATCACGGCCTGAAAACGCGTATCGAAGCGGCGTCGGCTCGCGAGATGACCACGACCCTCGCGGCGCTGCAATTGCGCCTGCATACCATGCCCAGCATCCAGGCGGTCAGCGCGGATCGTGAGACGTGGCACAACCAGTTATACGGCCACCAGAACCTCGATATCGCGCTGTTCGACGCGCATAGCGCACCGCTCATTCGCACCAACGGCTACTGGCCGAATGCGGAAACGATGACCGTTCGCACCGACCTCACGCCGGTGCGCGTATCGAACGAAAAACTGCCGCTGCGCTATCTGGTGGCGATGGCCCCGCTCGGCGACCCCGCCGGCACACCAGTGCGCGTGGTCGTTCAATACGACGCGAGCGGCGAACGCGCGCTGCTGCGCGCCTACGCGCTCAACGTGCTGGTCGTCATCGTGACGGGGACGCTGGTGAATGCGCTGCTTGCATGGTCGATCGCCCGCTTCGGACTGCGGCCGCTGGCCCGTTTGACGGCGCGCGCCGAGCAGATCTCCAGCAGCCATCTTGCGGAGCCGCTGCCCGAACACGAAATGCCCGGCGAACTGAAGGAGCTGAGCCGTGCCTTCAACCGGATGCTGGCGCGGCTGCATGAGTCGTTCACGCGTCTCACGCAATTTTCGTCCGACCTTGCGCACGACATGCGCACTCCGCTCACCAATCTGCTGGCGGAAGCGCAAGTGGCACTCTCGCAACCACGTTCCGCCGATGAATATCGCGGCGTGATCGAATCGAGCGTGGACGAATGCCAGCGCCTCGCGCGTCTGATCGACAGCATGCTGTTTCTCGCGCGCGCGGACAGCATTCGCCACCGGCTGACGCTGCAGTGTGTCGACGCACGCAGCGAGGCGCTGCGCATTGCCGGCTACTACGAAATCATGGCCGCCGATGCCGGCGTCGAGATCGTCGTCTCGGGCAATGCGCGCTTCGAAGGCGATGTGCTGATGGTGCAGCGGGCGCTCAGCAACCTGATTTCGAACGCGTTGACCCACGCACCGCGCGGCAGCACCGTCGACGTGCAGTGCGCGGAACGCCGGCGCTATGCGCACATATCGGTGTCGGACACCGGCGCCGGCATTGCGAAACCGCATCTGGAGCGCATCTTCGACCGCTTCTACCGGGTCGATCCATCGCGGCACAACTCGGCGAGCGGCACGGGCCTCGGACTTGCCATCGTCAAGTCGATCATGGACGAACATCACGGCGAATGCAGCGTGGAAAGCGTTCCGCACGTGCGCACCACCTTCAGCCTGCGCTTTCCGAAGCATCCGCCGATCAGCTAGGCGATGCACGCGCCCGCACGATGACAAAACTATCATGCGGTGATCACCAAGGTCTCATCCCCTGCCATGCACAATGTCCCTGCCTGATGGAAATTGCTCAGTCATCCCAATCAATCTGCAGAGGACTCGATGAAAAACTACGTAACCGCACTCGCCGGCCAGCCGCAACAGATGGGAAATCCCGCAAACAGGTACGTCAGGAGTTGCTCGAGGCTCAGCGGCAAGGTCTGATCCCCAACACCGAAGCCGACTATCCGCCGAGCTAACGGAGCATCGACGCGAATAAAGCCTGCCATGCAGTCGTGCAACGCCACTGGGCCGAGAACGACTGACGCCCATCCGGCAACAGACACCGCTGCACTCCCCAATACGATTGTCGCATCAACGGAAGCCCGCTCATGACATACCCGAAACGCATGCTCGTCGAAAACCTCGCCTGGTCCGACGAAATCAACACCCGCGACCCTGCCTATTTCCGGCGCCTCGCCAGCAATCAGCAACCGAATGTGCTGTGGATCGGCTGCTCCGACAGCCGCGTGCCGGAAGCCATTACGCGGGCGATGCCCGGCGAGATCTTCGTGCATCGCAATATCGCGAATCTCGTCGCCGATAACGACGAGAACCTCTCGAGCGTGCTCGAATACGCGGTCACCGCGCTGCAGGTGGAACATGTGATCGTCTGCGGGCATCACTGCTGTGGCGGTGTGCGGGCGGCGCTGCGTCCGCCCGCGCCCGAGCTGCCGAACGTCAACCGCCGCATTGGGGGAATTCGCCGGCTCTGCGCGCAGCATTCCGCCGAGTTGCGCGAGCTGCCGAGCTTCGAGGCACGCGCGAATCGACTCGCCGAGCTCAACGTGCTGGCGCAGGTGCAGGCGCTGCACGCCATGCCACTGATTCAGCGCGCACGGCGTCCGGTGCAGATTCACGGCTGGATTTTTTCCATGCTCGAAGGGCGCCTGAAAACATTGGCCGACACGCCCCGGACCGCGAGCCGCAACGCGGACGCCGAGGCCGCAGTGGGCTGATTGCGTCTGCGCCAATCGGTCGGCATCCCTGCAAAGAGACCGACTCGCCCTGATCGCCCCGCTGTCACCGTGCACGACCAACGCCGCCGATAAGCGCGGCGTTTTCTGTTCGACTCCCCTGCTTCGAGGCAAGCTTGACGATGATTCCATCCACCTCTCAACCGGGAGCGACCCTGATTCTCGACGCGACCCAGGCCGAGCATATCGATTACGACGTGCGGCGCGTGATCGACAGTTTCATGGCGGATGCGCGGACCAGCAGTGTGCGGATCGAATACCGGCACTGGCCGGCAAGCTGAGGACGCATTGCAAACTGTCCGTCAATCCAGAAACTCCGTTGCCCGCTTGCGCAGCATCGCGCCGAAGTCGTCGAGCCAGCCGATCGACAAACGCCAGCTCTGCCAGTAGAGATCGACATCGATATGCTTGCCGGGCGCGATCTCCACCAGTTCGCCGCTGGCCAGATGCGCGGCGATCATGCGTTCCGGGCACATGCCCCAGCCGAGGCCCGTGACGCAGGCACGCAAAAAACCGGCGACATGCGGAATCCAGTGCAACGGCGGATCGAGGTCCGCGCGCGTGATGCGGCGCATGAAGCGCTTTTGCAACTGGTCCTTGGGATTGAAGTCGACGCACGGCGTGCGCCGTAAGCTCTCGCGCGTGACGCCATCGGCAAAGTGACGCGCGAGAAAGTCCGGTGAACAGACCGCCAGATAACGCATTCGTCCAAGACGCGTGGAGCGGCACCCCTGTACCGGCTCGGCTTGCGTGGTGAGCGCGCCTTGCACGCTGCCGTCGCGAATCCGCTGCGCGGTGTGGTCCTGATCGTCGATCACCAGATCGAGCAGCATCTCCCGCTCGACGCAGAATTGCGCGACCGCGTCGATAAACCAGGTGCCCACGCTGTCGTCGTTGACCGCGATGCGCAGCGCCGGCCACCGTTCGACCAGCGCGCCGGGCAGCGCCGGCAGGCGGCCGGTCAGCTCCGCTTCGAGCAATTGCACGCGTTCGGTGTGGCGGCACAGCAGCGCGCCCGAGGTGGTCGCGACGCAGGGCTGGCCGCGCTTCACCAGCACGCTGCCCACGCGCTCTTCCAGCAGTTTGACCCGTTGCGATACCGCGGACGGCGTCACATTCAGTTCGCCGGCGGCACGGTCGAACGAACCGTGACGCACCACGGCGGCCAGCGCATCGAGCAACGCATAGTCGAGCATTAGCGTTCCTTAATCGGCGTTAAGTGAATTAGCTTCTCTTATGATCGGCAAACCCGCAGACTAGCCTCGTTCGCTGCTCCCGTCTACTGGATCGATTATGAATTGGCTTTCTTTTTCCCACGGCGCCGCTTTGTGCGCATCCCTGATCGTGACGATCGGCGCGCAAAACGCCTTCGTGCTGCGTCAGGGCATCATGCGTTCGCATGTCGGCAAGATCGTTGCGCTGTGCGCGTTGTCGGACTGCATTCTGATCGGCGCGGGCGTCGGTGGCGCATCGGTGCTGGTCGAACGCTATCCCGTGTTCGTCCACTCGATGCTGTACGTCGGGCTCGCCTATCTGGCGTGGTTCGGGATCAACGCATTGCGCCGCGCGGTGCGGCCGGGGCATGCGGTGATGGATGGCGAGAACGTCAGCGCGGCGCCCGTGCAGCGCGCCGTGCCGATCATTCTGATGACGCTCGCCTTCACTTGGCTCAATCCGCACGTGTATCTCGACACGTTTCTGCTGATCGGCACGGCCGGCGCACGCGAACCCGAAGGCGCGCGGGTCGCCTTTGCGCTGGGCGCGATGGCGGTCAGCGGGATCTGGTTTATCGGTCTGGGTTACGGTGCACGCGCCCTCGCGCCGCTCTTCAAGCGGGCGACGGCATGGCGCGTGCTGGATGGCGCGATCGGCAGCATGGTGCTGCTGCTCGCGGTGACGCAGTTGCGGTGAGCGCGGCCGGCGCGATCGTCGTCAAATGGTGTTGCCGGGAAACCGGGACTTTGGGAAACGTATGGGCGCCCCTTTACATAGCGCACCCGCCTAGATGCACCCGAGCGCGGAAGCCTTCAACGTGGCCGCGGCACGGGTCGAACATTCGAGCTTGCGAAAGACACTTTCCACATGCGTGCGTACGGTACTGGGGCTCAGTTCGAGAATGCGGGCGACCTCCTTGTTACTTGCACCCAGGCTGATGTGTTTTAGCACTTCCGCTTCTCGCGGCGACAGCAAGCCTGCTTTCGGATTCCGCCCACGCTCGCCGGACGCGGGAAAGTCGCCGAGTTCCGAAGAAACGGTTGCCTCGACCGCTTCTGTATCGAAACGCCCCGCCTGCGCCCCCTCGTTGAGCAGAGCCGCGGCCTGTTCCGGTGAAAATGCCGGCCGCCAGGGACGCGCCGAGCGCAACGCCACCCACGCGGCGGCAACCGCGAGCACACGTGCTTCGCGTCCCATTGCATCGCCGGTGCTGCCGCGGAAATAGCCTGAACCGTCGAGACGTTCGTACGCGAAAGAAGCGATCTCCGACTCGCGCGCCAGACCTTCGATCTGTTTGCCCGCGCGCGCGGTCCAGTAAGGCACCAGCCGCACCTTTTCCCATGCTGCCGGAGAAAGCTCGCCGGTTGTGTTCCAGATGGCATTGGGGACCGCCATGCGTCCCATGCCATGGAGCAGCCCCGCCGTGTAGGTGCGGCGCCGCGCCTCGTTGCTCAGGCCCAAATGCGCGCAGCAGGTGCCGGCCGTCTCGGCTACTTGCCGCGAATAACCGGTCATCCACGGCAGCTTCAGGTCGATCACGTCGGCCACAATCTCCGGCGCGCTGACAAGCCGCATCGCAGCCGTGCAGGCGGGCTCAGCATGGCGCTGCGCGGCCGAATCGTCGAGTTCCTTGAGCCACGCGGCAGCACGAGCTGAGGCGAGTTGCGCCAGTTCCAGGGGATATTGCCGGCCGGCCTTCTGCGCAATCAGCATCTGCGCGCGCTCGAGACCGTAGACCCGGCTCAGAATCTCGAGATCCCCGGCCACGGCGACGATGAACACCGCAGCGGGTACATCGCGGCCCGGCCGATGGTCCGGGAAACCACCGCCGTCCCAACTTTCGAAAATGCGTCGAAGCGCTTCCTGAGTCGCCTGAGTGAGGCCGAGCATATGAGCCACCTCGCCCGAGACCTCGCAATGTATCTGGGCCAGCGGGGTGATCGCGGCGCCGACTTGCGCCGGCGATTCGCCGGTCCCGGTCCAGTCCGGCCGCATGGCGAGCATGGCCGCGCGGCCGCCGATGTCGTCACCGAGCCAGTCGGAAAAGCCAGTTGCGTTTGCCGTGCAGCCCGACCACCTCAGAAGGGACACTTCCTTGACGACATCGCACTGTGCGTCGTCCAGGCCGGCCTCTGCCGCGAGCCGCGCCGCCAGCCAGCCTGTGCGCGGCGAATGGTCGGTGGGCTGCCCCATGCTGAGGTCGCCAATGAACGCCAGCGCCTTGACGGCGTCCAGTACCCGGATTGCAGAAACGTCATGCATAGCTTTCGACCTTGTTGTCAGTACCCGCTCATCCAGTGAAACCGGATCGGCTCGGTCATTCGACCGATACAGCAAACCGGCCAAACGGCGCATCCTCCAATCCGCAAACTGTTTCTTACCCAACCAAGTTGACGAAGAGGATGAACATTATGAATACCTTGTTGAAAAAGTGCCTGGCTGCCACGCTGATGCTGGGAGGCTTGCTGTCGCTGGCCGCCGTCACCCCGGCGAGCGCCGCCGCTCCGAACGACGGACTCAAAGGAAAGAACGTCGTCCTGGTGCATGGCGCATTCGCCGACGGATCGAGCTGGAACAAGGTGATTCCGCTGCTGGAAGCAAAAGGTCTGCACGTGGTGGCGGTGCAAAACTCCCTCAAGTCGCTCGACGACGACGCCGCGGCGACGCAACGCGTCATTGAACAACAGAACGGACCCGTCATTCTGGTCGGCCACTCGTGGGCCGGTGCCGTGATCTCTCAGGCAGGCAACGACGACAAGGTCAAGGCCCTCGTCTACGTCGCGGCGTTTGCGCCGGATAACGGCCAATCGATCAACGACATCCTCAAAGGCAAGCCCGCGCCTTCGTGGGCGACGGAATTGCAGAAGGACTCCGCCGGCTATCTGACACTCTCGACCGATGCGATCATCAAGGACTTCGCGCAAGACCTGCCGCCGACCCAAGCCCGTATCGTAGCCGCGACGCAGGGCCCCTGGTTTGCCGGTTGCACGGACGACAAGGTGGCCACCGCAGCGTGGCACAACAAGCCGTCGTGGTACGTGCTGACGGAGAAGGACCGCATGATCCCGGCGCCCTTGCAGGCCGCGATGGCGCAACAGATCGGCGCGACGGTGGTCAAGGTCAATGCGAGCCACGTTGCGATGCTGTCGCAGCCGACTGAAGTCGCGGCAGCTATTATCACGGCGGCTCGTGCGGCGAAGTGAGGACTGGTGGTTGACGGACTGTTCCGGGGAAACCAACGTTCATGCAGCCGCTGCACGCATGCTTAAGGATCTGTTAAGCCGGCGGTCGTAGGATGCTGGCCTGAGCGTGCGTCGTGCGTCCGGGGCGTCGTCTCTGTGAACGTCAGACGCAGCGCTCACCTTCTCTCAGGTTCTGGAAGCCCTCGGAAAACCAGAACCATTCAAGCCGGCTATCGCCGGCTTTTTTTTGCCCGATAGCCTGACATCGCGAATCGCGCGCACCGGCACTGACGACGATGGCTAGATGTGCCAGTCAGGCTATACGCGAACTCTTTGCTACGGTCAGTGATCGAGCGCGATGAGTCAGACGTCTACGCAACTGTTTCGCGCTGCTCACCCGTGGCTGTCGATCCAGGCACGCGCCCACTCGAGACCCGCGCGTTGCGCTTCGTCCTCAGTATCGAAGTAGGCGAGAACGCCCGACGCTTCGATCAGCTTGCCGGCGAGCGTGATGGTCCCGCTAGCGCCGTACCGCTCAGGCTGCAAGATGTCCTCCTGCTGCAAGATGGCGTGACCCCAGACGGTGTAGCCGTGATAGGTCTGGGACTCCATCAGCGTGTCACCTCGGCCGTGATGCCGCGAGAATCCACCCGCAACACGTTGCCCTCGGGCGTGATCTGCCGCGGAATCTCGGACATGTCCCGTGCGTGGACAGGCACGTTTTCCCGCCGATCCGTTTTCGCGACGAGCCTCGCAACCGGCGCCGGTGCAGGCCGCGCGCGAGCTTTCACGGCATGGGGAACGATGTGCCGACTACCGGCAGGCCGACAGGCAACGACCGCGCAATGCGGCTTGCCAGCTTGCGCTTCCGGCGGGTTCCAGACCTCGACATAGTGCTGGCCAGCCATTGCCGTCGAAGCCGCCGCGAACAGCATGGTGCCCAAGCCCAAAAATCGAAACATGTTCTCTCCCTATGCTCCATCGCTCGCGCCGCCGCAACTACAGCAGCGCGACGAGATTCCATGCAGGATACTGTACATCCATACAGGTCTTTGCGCAATCCAATGATCGTCGCGGAGCAGTTTGCGCCCCGGGCATGACGCCACTGCGTAACGAGGATGAGAACATAGTCGCCGCGCGGTTCGCGAGCGATTGCCAAAACTCTGAATGAGCTTTGGCGGGCAGGGAGCCTGACACGGGTTTTCGGGAGCAGCCGTCAAACTACAAAACTAACACATGGTCCGAAAGCGTTTTCGGGTTGGTTGCGGATATTCGCTGCGCGGTCAGGACTTCGACGCAGTCCGCTACACGCGCATCCGGACCTGGTCAAAAACCTGTTTCTGCAACCAATCAGCATCAAGGCCGGCGAAGCCGCCGCCGGCCACACCGCCGCTAACCCTTCACTCCACCGTAACCGACTTCGCCAGATTCCTCGGCTTATCCACATCCGTCCCACGCGCGCACGCCGTGTGATAAGCGAGCAATTGCAACGGCACCACATGCAAAATCGGCGACAACGGCCCATAGTGCTCCGGCATTCTGATCACATGAATCCCGGGCTCACTCCCAATCCGCGTGTCCGTATCCGCAAACACATAAAGCTCGCCGCCTCGCGCCTTCACTTCCTGAAGATTTGACTTCAGCTTCTCGAGCAGCGCATCGTTCGGCGCGATCGTCACGACCGGCATCGCATCGGTGACGAGCGCCAGCGGACCATGCTTCAATTCACCGGCCGGATACGCCTCCGCGTGAATATAGGAAATCTCCTTGAGCTTGAGCGCGCCTTCGAGTGCGATCGGATAGTGCGACCCACGTCCGAGAAACAGCGCGCTTTCCTTGCCCGAAAACTTCTCCGACCACGCGATGATCTGCGGCTCCAGCGCGAGCACCGCATTCAACGCGGCCGGCAGATGGCGTAACTGGCGTACGTAGTCGGCTTCCTGTTCCGCGCTCACCGTGCCACGGATTTTGCCCAGCGTCGCGGCAAGCACGAACAGGCCGACCAGTTGCGTGGTGAACGCCTTGGTCGACGCCACGCCGATCTCGCGGCCCGCGTGCGTGTGAAACGACAGTGAGGTCAGCCGGACCATCGCGCTCGTCGCCACATTGCAGACCGACAACGTGTGCTGATGTCCGAGCGACTGCGCATGCTTCAACGCAGCGAGCGTGTCGGCCGTTTCGCCGGATTGAGATATTACGACCACCAGCGCCTTCGGATTCGGCACCGAATCGCGGTAGCGGTATTCGCTGGCGATTTCGACCTGAGTGGGAATCTTCGCGATCGATTCGAGCCAGTACTTGGCCGTCAGTCCCGAGTAATAGCTGGTGCCGCAAGCGAGAATCAACAGACTGTCGATATCCGCGAACACAGCGGCGGCCTCTTCACCGAACAGCGACGCATCGAGCGATTCGCCCTGCGGCACCGTATCGGCGATCGCGCGCGGCTGCTCGAAGATTTCCTTCTGCATGAAATGCCGGTACGGGCCGAGTTCCACGCCACCGCCATACGCGGCCACCGTGCGCACTTCGCGCTGCACGTCGGCGCCGTCGCGGCTCACAACCCGCACGCGCTCCAGCGTCAACTCGCACACGTCGCCCTCTTCCAGGAAGATGAAGCGTTCGGTCTCGCCGGCCAAAGCCAGCGCATCGGACGCGAGGAAATTCTCGCCTTCGCCGATACCGACCACCAGCGGCGAGCCTTGCCGCGCGCCCACCACGAGATGCGGATGAGCCTTATGCTCGACCGCAATCGCATACGCGCCGTCCAGTTGCTTCACGGCCTTCCGAACCGCCTCGAACAGATCGCCGCGATACAGGCTATGCACCAGGTGAGCGACCACCTCGGTGTCGGTTTGCGAAACGAACACGTAGCCCTTCGCGCGCAGCATCTCGCGCAACGGCTCGTAGTTTTCGATGATGCCGTTATGCACCAGCGCCAACTCGTCCTTCGAAAAAATCGGATGCGCGTTGTCCGTGACCGGCGCGCCATGCGTCGCCCACCGCGTGTGCGCGACGCCCGTGCCGCCTTCGAGATGCGTCTCGCGCGTCTGCGTGTCGAGATCGGCGACGCGCGCCGTGCTGCGCGCGCGGCGCGGGCCGGCGGCGGCCAGCACGGCGACGCCGCACGAGTCGTAGCCGCGATACTCCAGACGACGCAGTCCTTCGATCAGAACCGGGACGATGTTACGTTGCGCTACCGCGCCGACAATGCCACACATAAATTTGCTTTCCCACGTGATGTTGTATCGGATGGGGCGAGCCGCCCCGAATCGAGTTGAGCCTCAGGCGTAACCGGCGGGATTGGTCGATTGCCAGCGCCAATGGTCGGCGCACATGCGTTCGATGCCGTACTGCGCGCGCCAGCCGAGCAGTTGTTCCGCCGCGGCCGGATCGGCGAAGCAGGACGCGACGTCGCCCGGACGGCGCGCCACGATTTCATAAGGCACTGGCTTGCCCGACGCCTTCTCGAACGAGCGCACCACGTCCCGCACGCTATAGCCCTGCCCCGTGCCGAGATTCACGACGAAGCTCGCATCGCGCGCGACCAGCGCGTCGAGCGCGGCCAGGTGTCCGCGCGCCAGATCCACCACGTGGATGTAATCACGCACACCCGTGCCGTCCGGCGTGTCGTAGTCGCCGCCGAACACACGCAGCTTCTCCAGTTTGCCGACCGCGACTTGCGCGACATACGGCATGAGGTTGTTCGGCACGCCGCCCGGGTCTTCGCCGATCAGACCGCTCTCGTGCGCGCCGACCGGATTGAAATACCGCAGCGTGGCGATGCGCCACGACGGATCCGACACTTCCAGATCGCGCAAGATCTGTTCGGCGATCAGCTTGGTCTGGCCGTACGGATTCGTGGCGGACAGCGGAAACGATTCGTCGATCGGCGAAGTCTTCGGCACGCCGTACACCGTGGCCGACGAACTGAACACGAACTGCTTCACATTGCGCGCGCGCATCACCGACAGCAGCGTCAACAGACTGCCGAGGTTGTTGTCGTAGTACTCGATTGGCTTCGAGACCGATTCGCCCACCGCTTTGAGCGCCGCGAAGTGAATCGCGCCGGTCACCGGATGCGCGTCGAAAATGAGTTGCAGCGCGGCTTCATCGCGCGAATCTGTTTCGTAGAACGCGACGCGCTTACCCGTGATCTGCTCGACGCGTTTGAGCGACTCGCGGTTGCTGTTGACGAGGTTATCGACCACGACCACGTCGTAACCACCGTTCAGCAATTCGACACAGGTATGCGAGCCGATAAATCCCGCGCCGCCGGTGACCAGAATCGTGCCTTTCAAGTCCATGCGAAATTCCCTTTGGTATTCATTCAATTCGGTTGTCACGGCCGTGCATTGCCGGTCCCGGCCACGCCCACGCCGACGGTCGCGAGGCCACCGTCAGTGACGTAGGGCACGAACCCGGCTTCAGTAATCCGCGCCGCGGTGGCGGCTGCGCATGTGTCGTCGGCGGGCGGGCAATAGTCGATGGACAGCACCGGCAGCTTGTATTGATCGCGGATCGTCGCCGTCTGCATCAGCAGCCAGTCGCGATCGGCTTGCGGCACTTCCGTGTAACGCTGCTTGCCGGCATCCCAACCGCGATACAGCGATTCGAACGCCACCATGTAGGCGAGATCATGGACCTGCGGCAAGACCTCGAAACCGCGATTGAAGATCAGCTTGGCGTTCGGATAACGCTTCTTGATCGCGCGGATGACCCGCACCAGCCCCGCTTCCTGCGCGGCTCGCGTGGCGTCGGTTTTGGCGATCAGGTGGTAGGAATCGAGCGTATCGAGGAAGAAGCCGCGATAGCCTTTTTTCCATAACGGCGCGATCACCTTGTCGACGAAAAACGCCGGCCATCCAGCAGCCGTCTGATCGATCACATGCGAGGCCCATGCCTCGTTGACGCCCGGCAGCCACTCGCGCGGCATGGCGCTGTAATACGCGCGATGCGGGTTCACCTCGCCGACGCTCACATAAGCGAACCACGCCGGATGCGTCTTCGCGTGAGCGCGCGGATCGAAGTGCGCGTCGGGGTCGACCACCACGACATCGAATGCGGCCAGGTCCTCGACGGGTGGATTCGCGCCGTAGTAGAGCGCCACCGACGGTCCCGCCGGCGCGTCCGCCGCGCCCTGCGCGTGCGCCACCGAAGCCAGCGCGCCGAGCGCGGCCATGCGCGCGAACCGGCTGACACGACGCAGCAGCGCGCGCAAGGTGAAACGTCGGTCGTGATCGTGATCGTGCTCGGACAAATCCGGTTCCTCTTTCATGTTGTTCGGGCAACGCCGCCCGCTTGAGGCTGTCGTTTCTAAGTGCCCACAGGCAGGAACGACCACCAGCAGATACTATCGAGCGATACAGTCGAGATCGACGGACTAAAACCCGCCTGTTGCGCAGCCGTCCACGCGGTTTGCGCAGTCGAACTCGACGTGCATGACGACGTATAGTCGAGCGACCCCACAAAAAAAGCGCTGCGGCCGAGATTCTGCTCAGTGCTTTGCCACGACTTCAACTGCTGCACGACCGACGTGCTCGTCGACGGCAAGAAGACCTGTTCCGCGATCACGCCGTCGATCAGCCACGGAAACGATACACCGCCCGACGTCCCGCCGATGGCCGACACCGGCGCGGCATTCGGCACCATCGCCAGATCCGGGAAGCGGTCGCGCAGCTGTTTGACGAGATCGAGGCCGCCTTGCGCGCAGGTTGCATTGCACGGGGCACTTGATGCATTGGCGCCGTGGCCGACGATTTCGAAGTTATCCAGCATGAATCCGTCGACACCGGTTGCCGCGAGACGCGGCGCGACGTAGTTGACGATCAGGTTCTGATAGTCGGCGTTGGCGGGATTCATCCAGTATTCCTGGAAGCCTGAATATCTGCTGATTTGCGCCGAGGTATTCGCGCCGCACGACACGAAGCCGGACGGCACCGTGTTCCAGTAAGTCCGCGATTTCTCGCAGGCGCCGAAATTCAGGTAGCTGAGCACTTTCGCGCCGTTCACCTTCAGCGCGGCGATTTGCGCGGCCGAGAAGGCGGGCGTGCCGTTGCCCGGATCCGCGTCGATCACAATCAGCTTGAACGTGGCCGCCGCCTGGGCGATGTTGATCGCGCTGCCCTGACCGTAATAGGCCGCCCAAACTGGCGCCGCCGGCAAGGCGCGCGCCGTCGAGATCGTCGGCGTGGTAGTCGAGCCGGAATTCGTATTTGTCGATGAATTGCTCGAACCGGCCGAGTTGGTCGAGCCGGTCGAGCCGGTCGAGTTACCCGAGTTACCCGAGTTACCCGAGTTACTGACGCTACCGCTCGCCGAGGTCGCCGCAGCCGCGGTCGATCCGTTCGTGCTGCCCGCCCCACTGCCTCCGCCTCCGCAGGCGGCCAGCAGACTGCAGGCCGCGACGATCACGGCTGCACCGATCCAGCGTTGGGAGACGCTGCCGTAATGAACATCGGCGGCAAGGCGCGCGCGGGCGGCCCGCCGAAGCGGGCCAAGGTCATACTGATGCATGGAGGAATCCGAAGTCGAACGGTGTGAGGCTGAGGGTGCCGACGCGCCGGTTCGCCTCGTCAAGCGCGCCCTGCCCTCACCGCTTCTAGAACGGCAGCATGAACACGATCTCGGGCCGAAACAGCGACGCCCTGGATTCAACCCCGCAACATATACGTCTCGTATTCCAAAGACATGAATTTGCGGTCGAGCACCTTCACGGATGCCACCACCACGACCAGCAACGCCAGTGCAAATCCATAGCCGTAGAAATCCGGCCCTAGCCTGAGCGTAATGCCGGTGAAGAGTCCATTCAGCACGACGAATGCGCCGGTGAGCCGCAGCACCATACGCCTTCCGTCGAGATAGAAGAACACGTTGAGCAGACCCAGCAGCAACACCTGCAGACTCGCCGACACCACGTCGACGACGAGCAGCGGCATATACAGCGGCGAAATGCCGAGCGAGCCCAGCACGCGCTCGCCGAAGGCGATGATCAGCAGCAGCACGACCGACTGCACCTTGATGATTTCGTACAGGCCGGCACGCACGCTGCCCACCATCATGTCGCGCATTTCGTTGATATGCCGCAGCGTCGCGCCGCTGCGCACCGCGTCGTAGAAGGCATCGTAGTACTCGACGAAATCCGCCTCGATGCGCACGAGGAACGTCGCCATGCCGGGCATCACGCACACGTAAGCGATAAAAATCGGAATGTCGTAAATCACCGACGCGTGCAGCGGCCCGATCACGCGCGTGCCCGTGCCCGGCGTATACCAGAACATAAACTTGTCGAGCCACACGCCGATATTGAACAGCAGGCCGACCAGCGCGAGGCTCGGATAGGCGAAGCGCCGCTCGAACACTTCGAACGAAACGAAACGCTCGCTGCGGTAGTTACGGTAAATCAGACCCGACAGACCGGCGAGCAGCACGATGTGCCCCGCCACGAAGCCGCCGAGCAGACCGACCAGTCCATAGCCGTTCAACGCGAGCGCGAGGCACACCACGCACGCATAGCCGACCGCGAACACCACCAGGATCTGCCGGTACTGCTTCACGCTCGACAAAAAGATCACCGCGATCCAGATGTTGCTGACCACCACGAAGCCCGTAATCATCAGCAAGCGGTAGATCAGGGGCTCCTCGCGGAAACCCACCAGCATCGCGATCACCGCGACCACACTGGCCAGAATCGACGACACCAGCACCACGCCGTTATAGTTCGACAGCACGAGGTCGTCGCGCTTTTCGAACAGCCGGTCGGAGATGAAGCGCGTGAACGACAATTGCAACGGCCCGGTCAGAATCAGACTGAGCGCGATCAGATACGTGACCGACACCTGAAACTGCACGATCGCGAAGGTCGGAATCACCGAAGTGAGACTGATCAGCCCGATGATCAGGATGCCGAAGATCGACAGGATCAGCGGACCGGAACTGATCAGGCCCGCGTAGGCATAGGCGCGCGCCACGCCGGTCAGCGTGTCGCGGCGCATGATCTTGCGTAATTCGAAGCCAATACCCGCCATTAGCGTGTCTCCTGCGATTGAACGGGCTGCGCCGATTGCACGCGCGGCTCCGCCTTGGATTGGGTGCCGTGGTGCATCGGGCAGCGCGCCGCATCGGCGGCCGTAGCGTTGCGCTCGCGGTCCGGCAGCGCGGCGAGGCGCTCATACAGCGTGCGATAGCGGTCGATCATCTGCTTCTTGGTGTAATAGCGGCGCACGCGCGCGAGTCCGGCTTGCTGCGCGGCCTGCCAGCGGGTTTCGTCGGCGAGCAGCGCCAGCACAGCCTGGGCGAAGGCGGCCGGGTCCGCGAGCTGGACTACCGCACCCGCGGAGCCGAGCGCGCGATCTTCCGCATCCACGCCTTCGATCAGCTGACGGCACGAGCCCACGTCCGTCGTGATGGCGGGCACGCCGGCCGCGAAGCCTTCCAGCACCACCAGCGGCAGCGCCTCGCTGATCGAGGTCAGCGCGATCACGTCGATCTGCGGCATCATGTCGTCGATGCGTTGGAAGCCGAGGAATTTCACATTGCGGCTCAAGCCGAGACTCTCCACCAGCGCGCGGCATTCGAGCGCGTAAGCGGGATCTTCCTCTTCCGGCCCGATGATCCAGCCTTCGAGGTCCGGCATGGTGCGCGACGCAATGAAGATCGCGCGAATGAAGGTCTTGATATCCTTGATCGGCACCACGCGCCCGATCAGCGCGACCACGTGGTGCGAGCGCGGCTTGCGCTCAGCCACCAGCGGCGCCAGCGCGTCGACATCGATCCCGTTCGGAATGCATTGCGTGCGCTCGGCACGCGCGCCGTCCGTGATCTGGCGCTGACGGTTCGCCTCGTACAACGCGACGATATCGTCCGCGGCGTCGTACGCGAGCTTGCCAATCGCTTCGAAGAAACGCACCCACAACTCGCGGAAATAACTGACGCGCGAGATATCGCGTTCGAACACGCCGCGGTTGTCGCGAATCCACTGGCTCTGCAGCAGGTCGATCTTGCGCTCTTTCGTATAGATGCCGTGCTCGGAGATCAGCAGCGGACGGCCCGTACGGTAATGCATCAGTGCGCCGAGAAAGCCGCCGTAACCCGTCGATACCGTGTGATAGACCTTCGCCGGCAACAGCTTCTCGGCGACGCGCGCGAGTTGCCACAGCGGCTTGTGCATGATGCGCACGGTCCAGAAGTAGTCGGTAAACGAGGGATCGGTGCAGTACTTCTGATACTGATCGACAATCGTGTCCCAGGCCGCGCGACTCGACAGGAACTGTTCCTCGTTCAGCGCGCCCTTCGTCCCGAGCATCGGGATCATGCCGGCCATCAGGCCACCGGCGTCCAGGCCATGGCGCGGATCACGCAAGGCGTCGTGCAACTCCTGTGAGCGCGCGAACGCCGCGGCATCGCCAGCGACGGCACGTGGCTGAAAATCCGCCACGGCCTGCTCGTACAGGAAGTGCGTTTCGATATGCACGACGTTGTCCGGTAACGCATAGGCGACACCGTTATAGTCCTGTTCCCGGCTGCCGATGAACACAATCGCGAACCGGGTCTCCGGGTAGGAGCGGATCATTTCATTGACCCAGCTCGACACGCCGCCACGCACGAACGGGAACGTACCTTCGAGCAGCAGGCAGACATCGGCATCGGCGGCACGGCGGATCGGGAGTTCTTTCATCATGACCAGTACTTCACAACCGGTTTGAGTGTGGGCAACGCGGCAGCATTGCCCAGCGATGCGAGAAGCTGTTTGACGCTGGCGTAGTCGCCGCGCAGGAAGTCGGCTTCCGCCAGCCACGGCACCAGCCGTTCGCGCGGAAAACCGAGTGCGAGCGCCTGGCCGATGTATTCATGCGCGGCATTGGGCAAGCCGTTCGCCAGTGCGAGACGGCCGCGAATCAGCCACAGCGCGGCATCGCCCGGATCGGTTTCGAGCGCCGCCTGGGCGTAGCGGTCGGCCTGTTGCAGCGTATGGCGGTAAACCGCGCCCTGCACCAGGTTCTGGTACACGAGTTCGAAGTACAACTCGGCGAGCAAGCGGTTGAGCGCGCGGCGTTCGACGTCGTTGTCAGTCGCTTCCAGCGCTTTGCTGGTGCGGAAGATCTTCTGCATGATTTCGTTTTCGGCGTGATCCAGCGTGCCGTAAGCGATCAGGCGAATGTCTTCGAGCGGGTCGGCAAGCAACTCGCGCAACAATGTGCCCGTGGTGCGGGTAGGCATGCTCTGGATCGCCACGAGCGCGGACAGCCGGTCGGTAGCCGACACCTGAGTGTTGGCGAGGCGCGCCTGCAGCCGCGCGCCGCCGCCGTGCGACACACGTGACACCAGGTAGGTGACGAATTCCGGGCGTGGCACATCGGCGAGTTGATCGCTGTCCTTGCTGCCCGGAAAGAGTGCCGCCCAGATGCAGCTGATCAGCACCACGATGCCGCCGAACAGCGGCACGAAGGTGCAGGCGAGCCACAGGAACAGCAACGAAACCGCCCGGGGCTCGCGATAATTCAGCGGCAGCCACGAGCGGAACGCGACCGCCTCGGCGAGTCCCGCCAACGCCTGCAACGCGAAAAAGCGCAGCAACGGATCGATCGCGCCGGCCGGTTGCAGCAGGCTCGCGATCGCCAGATATTGCACGATCACGGCCACCACGGCCGCGAGCGCGCTGACGATGAGAGAAAGGGCCTTAGACATCGAGGCCGCTTCGTTTGAGAAGACGCATCAGCGCCGCGCCCGGCTCGTCGCCCTCGAGGTGGAGCGTGTGAACGCCGACGCGCGCGCGTTCCAGGTCGGTGTTGAACTGGGCCGTCAGGCTGGCTTCGATCCGTGCCAGATAGCCGTCGATACCGGTCGTATCGGTAGCCGGCATCAGATTCACCAGCACCGACTGCCTGGCCGTCTGCACCGGCCACATCACGTCGAGTGAACGACGGCGGCGCATGACATGCTCGAACAGCGAGTCGCCCTCTTCATCGCGCGGAAACGCGAGCGCGACGAGCGACGACGCCACGCCCGCCTTCTGCTGAAGACGCGTGAGACGGCTCAGGTCGAGCGCGAATTCGTACGGGCAGTTCGGCACGCGGTCGAGAATGCGCTGCACGAAGGCGGAATGCTCGACGCCGTCGGCGTAATAGCCGAGCAACACCAGCAGCAGTTGCAGGTTGTCGAAATTGAGCGACAGGAACGGCATGCGCTTGACGACGAGCAGCGCACGCAGTTCACCGTCCGCGGACACGAGCGGCGCGCACACCAGATACTGGCTGACCGGCACGACCGTATCTTCGTTCTTCAGATGCGCGACGCTCAGCGTGTTGAGCGCATGCGTGACGAGTTCGTCGTGCATGGCGAGTTCGAACGGGTCGCCGATCTGCGCGATGGCCTGCGTGCCGAGCTTGCCGTGATGCACTGGATACAACGCCGCGACTTCGATCTGGCAGGCTTGCGCGACAAATTCGAGCAGACCGCTTGCGCCGCCGAGCGGAGCGTTTTCCTTGCCCGCTGCGGGCACGGCGAGCGCCGTATCGGTGGCGACCGACAGACGGCGCAACTCGGTAATCGAATCGCGCAACGTGGTCGGGCGGGACAGCAAATCCTTTTCGAGCCGCTCGTGCGAAAGTCGCAGCAGATAGTGACTGTTGGTCAACGCGACGAGACGGTCGTTCAGGTAATCGTTCAGCGAGGACGCGCGCTCAGCGCGGCTGCCCCACGTATCGCCGAAGTGCCCGGCGAGAATCGTCTGGATCAAACCGCCCGCGAAATACAGCGTGGGGAACGGGCCGCCGTGCGGATAAAAGAGCGCCCATGCGCCGACCATCAAAGCTCCGCTCAGCAAGCCGAGCAGGCTGCCGTAGCGCAAGGCCACCAGCAACGAAGCCAGCCACAGCCACGGAAAACCATTGTGCAGCAGCAACGGGTCTTCAGGATGAAGCCAGCGGGCCACGGCCAGTACGACCAGCACGAGCAGGACGGTCTCCACGATCGCGAACGGCCGCGCCACCGCGGGCGCCAGCAAGCGGCGCACGCGTCCGAGATTGCCGAACGGATGCGCATGGCGCGGCTTCGAGGCGCCCGGGTTGTTTTCCACGGCTGCGGTATTCACGGCCATTTCCTTTTCACATGTCGGGTTGCGGCTTGCGGCCCGCACTTCGGGCGCAAGCCGCAACCTTGGGGATATGCTTACTGACGTCCTTACTGACGCGCTTGCAACGGCGACAGAACTTTGGCGATCAGCGAGGTCGCCACACTCGACAGACCCGAGCGGCTCCAGCCCGTACGCGTACCCGTCGCACTCCACACCACGGCGCCGTTCGACACGTCGATCAGTTCAAACGTCACGCCGACCACCGGCTCACCGTCCACACCCGTCTTGTAGCGCCATTCTTCGACCGCGCCCGACAGCACATAGCGGGCGTTCTGCGAACGCGCCCATTCCAGCGCCTTGTCGCTGTCGGCGCGCTGCGTCGTGTCGAACAGGGAGTTGCGGTTCGAATCGGCCGGCGCGATGCGCACATCGGCGATCCCGCCCGCGCGCAGCGTGTTGGCCGCGATCGACTCGGCGCTATGACCGGCATCCGGCGTTTCAGTGTAGTTGGCGATCGACACCACCGCCACCTTGTCGCCGCGCGCGAGCGCCGGGCCCGACGTCTGGCGCACTGTGCCGCACGCGCTCACCATCACGGCAAGCGCGGCTGCCGCGACACACCAGGCGCTCGTACGAGCCAATCGTTTAATGCCGTACATGAAGAATTCTCCTTGGGATAACTATGCGAAATCAGGTTCAATAAAACCAGCTATAGCGCGCGCCGATCTGGGTCACCGGTGTGCCGAGACGCGAGACGCGCTGATGCGAGAAAAAGAGTGCCGCGTGATCGCCGCCGAACACCGTGCCCGCGAGGCCCAGACTGATCGACGGACCCCAGCCCTGGAACGAGTCGTGCAGCAGGCCGACATCGAGGAACGGCCGCCATGCGCGCGTGTACTGGTCGATCAGATCGTTGCCGAAACCGAAGAACAGCCCGTATTGCGAGTAGGTCTGCGGGATGAAGGTCGATGCGGTGACCGGGCCGGCGTCCGCTGGGATTAGCCGCGAAATCAGGCCGTCCGCAGAGCCGCTCGCACCGTAGTCGCCATGCGCGCCGATCAGGCGCACCGTGTAGTCCGGATAGTTCGTGCGGATCCGATAGCCGATCTCACCTGTCGAGAGCACGCCGCTGCCGAGGTAATTGCGCGCCTGGCTATAGAAACGATCGGCTTCGACGGTGCCCGTCGCATACAGATGCTGGGTCGCGCGGTATGTGATCGTGCCGACCACGTTGTCCTTCATGCCGCCGACCTGCAATGCCTGCGATTCCCGCGCCACCTGATTGCGGCCCGCTTTCAGCGCGATCGACAACGGCGAATTCCTGCCCCACTCCGCGCCCACCGACACGCTATAGAAACTGTCCAGTGCTTCGCGGCGGCCGGCGGTCACCATGAAGGCGGTGTCGTACGTTTGACGGCGCGCGTAAAACTCCACCGAACGATCCACCGAAGGTACGTTGGTGAGTTGCGACTGATCCGTCGAGTGCTGGAAGCGTTGGATACCGTTCACGCCGACCATGTAGAGATCGGCGACCTTGATGCTGCCCGCCAACGTCTGCTCGATATAGTCGAGCGGATGTTCGACGTAGCTGGTCACGGTCGCGTCGAGCGACTGCGGCCACGTCAACGCGGTCTGCTCCAGCCGGCCATGCAGTTCCGAATCGTAGGGCGCGCCTTCCAGGCCCTGAAACGCGAGGTTTTCTGCCGCGCCCGGACGATCCACGGCGATCGATGCATCGATACGGTTGTAGAGCGGCAAGCGCGCGCCTTGCTGATCGAGCAGACGCTCCATCGCGGGCTTGTCGTTTTCGGCGAGCGCGATCGCGATCAACTGCTCCGAAGGCTGCACCAGCACGTCGGCGTACTGGCGAGCCAGCCAGCGCTTCGCCAACGGATTCGCTTCGTGCGACATCGCCCAGGCAAGCGCCACGTCGCGCGCCACCGACGAAGTCAATTGCGCCTGGTCCGGCGACTTCGCCGCGGCGTGTGCCTTCGTGGGTTGCGAGGGCGGCAGGCCTGCCGCGTCGCCGAGCAGCGTGCGACGCGCTTCGGCGTTGTCGTTGCGGCCTGCGTCGCTGGCGAGCAGATCGATCAGGAAAGCCTTCGACACGTCCGCGTTTTCGAAGATCGACGCGAGCGTGACGCGGCGGCCGAGCATCTGCTCACGCACTTCGCTGCCCTGCGAGGCGCGTGTGCGCAGCACGATCTGGCCTTGCGCGCTGTTGGCGCGAACCTCGGCCTCTTCCTGCTGCATCTGACGCCAGACGTTGCGGCGGATCGACCATGCGAGATCGCTGCGTCCCGCCATTTCCTGCGCTTCGGCGTAGGTGAGTTGCCACAGCGGATCGCGCGACATCGAAGCGGACTGCAGGCGCAGATAATTGAGCGCGGCTTCCGGCCGGTTCAAACGCATCAGCGCGGCGGCCAGCGGCCCCCACAAAGCCGGCGCCTGCGCGGGCGCATCGCGCCATTCGGCGACCGCCTCGCGCAATTGCGCTTCGCTGCCGTAGTCCACCAGCGTCCAGAGCAGCGCGGCGCGCAAGTCGAGCGTCGCGCCAGGCAGCGACACTGCGTGCTGCAAATCGTGCAGCGCGTCGAGCGGACGATCGATCTGGCGATAGTATTCGGCCCGCACGCGCAGGAACGCCGGGTCGGCTTCGGCGGCCGTCAGTTGCTCGGGCGTCAGGCTCTTCAGCAATGCGTCGACGCGGTCGTATTGCTCCGCATCGGTGTAATAGTGAATCGCGCTCTGCAGCGCGCGCTGCGAGTGATCGCGGCGGAACTGCAGCTCGGACGTGCGGGCCGCGTCGACCGGATAGGCGTCGTAGAAGTACGTCATCGCGCTCAGGTCTTCAGGCGCCGCCTGGCCGCTTGCCAGCAGATGCTTGTAGGCGTCGTTCGCGATGTCGTCACGCTGCAGCAGACGCGCGAGTTGCGCGGCGTTGCGCCAGAACAGCACGTCGTCGTCCTTGGCACCGCGGCGCGCGGCGAGCAACGTGTCGAGCGCGCCCTTGTAGTCGCCGTGACGATACAAGAGGCTCGCCGTGCGCAGCGCGTATTGCGTGTTCGACGGATAGAGCTGATTCAGCTTGCGGTAGTAGGCCAGCGCTTCGTCGTCGTGACCGGAGCGCTCGGCGAGCTGACCCAAACGCGAGTCGATCGCTTCCGCCGGCGAATTGCGTTGACGGGTGCGCAGGAAAGCCAGCGCGTCGTCCGGACGGCCGAGACGTTCGTAGGCCGCGACCACCGAATCGACCAGCTTGAGATCGCCGGGCGCCGCGTTCGATGCCTGGATCAACGCGGCCAGATAGGCGTTGTCGTCGTTGAGCATCGGCGCGAGGCGCATGACGTTTTTCCAGCCTTCCGGATCGTGCGTGGCCTGTGCGTAGGTGAGCCACATCTGCAAGGCGAGCGGCGACGCATGGTTCCATTCGGCGACCTGGGCGAGGCGCTTGGTCCAGACTGGCGAACCGGGGTTCTTGCTGACCTGCTCGGTGGCCACACGCTGTGCGTTCGGCAGATCGCTCGATTCGAGGAACGACTGATACAGGAGGCCCGGGACGTCGTTCGATGCGGCGGAGTTCGACGCAGCGGCCGGCGCTGCTGCGGCGCCTGATGCCGTTGCGGTAGACGCAGCGGCCGCGGGCTTCGCAGACGCTGGCGCAGCAGCCGACACAGACGCAGCAGCCGCGGCACTTGCGGACACCGGCGCAGCGGTGGACGCCGCGACGCGCACGACATGCACATCACGCGAGCCGTGCGTAAGAGCGCGCGTGGCGAGGCTGGACCCGGCTTGCGGGCCATCCATATAAGCGTACTGCCCTTGCGAACCGTCTTCACGCGCGCGTTCGCGGATGAAGTCGACGAGTCGCAGCGCGCCGTCCTGGTCCGGCCGAGCCTGCGCATAGCCCGCCAGCGCCTTCGCGTAGCGGTCGACGAGATCCGGACGATGCGCCGCGCGCGCCAGATTCAGCAGCACGACGAGCGTCTCATGATCGTGGGCAAACGCGGCGCCGTGTTCGTTGGCGGCAGCGAGCGCTTCGTCGAGCAGGTTGCCCGATTGCAACGCCTTGATGCCTTCGATGAAGCACTGACGTTTCGCATCGAACGTCGCCGCACTGGCTTGCAAGCGGAACCAGCCGTTCGCCGCGCCGCGATAGTCGCCGCCATACATGGCGAAGCGCACTACTTCGCGGTTCCAGCGCGTTTGCTGCGCCGGATCCTGTTCAGCGAGGCGCGCATAGAGCTGGCCGGCGAGCTGTTGCGCATTCACCGAAGCGGCTGCTTCAGCCAGCATCTGCAGATCGGCATTCGACCACGTCAGCGCAGCCGCATTCGTAAGCTGCGTGCGCAAACGGGCAAGCGCGGCTTCGCGGCCCGGATCGTTGGCGGGCAGCGCGAACGTCTCGCGCGTGTCGACCGTCAGACGCAGCAACTGTGCCGCGCGGCGCATCTGCTCGCTCGGCATCGCCTCCATGCGGGCGGCGATACGGCGCGCGTCCTCGTTGCGGCCCAGACGCACGTACTGCGTACCGAGCACCGAGAGGATTTCCGTGTTGTCGGGCTGCACGCGCAGCCATGCTTCCAGATAGGCGATGCTGAGATCGCTCGGCGCGTCAGTCGACGTCATCCGGCTACGCAGACCGCCGCGCGGATGCACGAGATACAGCGTGATCAACACGACGCCCGCGAGCAGCAGGACGAGCCACGTGGGCGCGATGCGAGGGCGATTATCGGCCACAAGCGACCTCGACTGACTGGTAGTTCAATTTCTGTCCGACCTCAGCCAGCGTATCGAAACGCAGGAACTCGCCGTCGCGACGCGCGGCGACGGCCTGCTTGTTGACGCTGACCTTGCATTGCTGCGCGTTGGCCAGCTTGACGAATGGCTGGTAGTGACCGGCGAACTCGAAACGCATGCCCTGCGCCGTGCGCCGGAAGTTGCGCACGAACCCGTTGGCTTCGCCGATATACGGCGTCGCTTCCGTGGCCGTGGCGTTGCCGATCGCAAAGCGCGCGCTGCCGCCGTCGATATGGATATAGGTGCCGTCCGGACCGTTTGCGAAACCGGTCACGCCGGAAGCATCGGCGAGCGACGGCTTGGCCGCCTGCGGCCAGTGCAACTCGCGCACCTCGCCGTTGCCGCGCACGATCCAGTCGTTCGCCTGCGGGCCCACCTCTTTCGCCACGGCGAACGTGTGCCAGTCGAGCACCTTGCGGATGTACTCGCTCACGTAAACCGGCATCACCGGCTGCTTGAGCACCGTCGAAAAGATCTGGTCGAGCGCGCGCAGCGAGGCCACCTTGGTACCGCTATACATGTGGTAGTAGACGTCGATCGGCTTGAAACGCAGCGGCCGGTCGGTCATCGAGAAAGTTTCGAGCACGCGCTGGAAGCCGTAGAACGGACCTTGCCAGTCGTTCGTGTAGACGTTCTCGTCCTGATTCGGCGCGTACACCTGATAAGCGCCGGGCCCCTTGTCCACGCCGATCGGCGCGATATTGGTCCAGCTATTGGCCGATTTCGTGATGACCGTGTCGCCGCCGTTGAAGTTGTAGACACCGGCTTCGTACACCTTGCGCACGACGAAACCCGGCGGCCGGCAGTCGCCAGACCATTGCAGCAGCACGGTCTTCTTTCCGGGCGGCGCAAGACGCGTGTTGATGTAGTCGATCGAACCGGTGATCTCACGGTCGATATTGAAGTGATAACCCGGAATGTTCAGCGAGAACGCCGCGTCGCCGCCTCCGCGGTCCACCTGCGCGCCGGTCTTGCTGTCCACCTGCTCCCACTGGAACGGATGCGAATAGGTATGCGTGCCGATCTCCACATGCGGCAGCGCGAACATCTTGCGTGCGATCTCTTCGAGACGCGGCGAGATATCCGGATGCAGTCCCTTGGGACCCACTTCGCCTTCGATCACGGAGAGCGTCATCGGCACCTGATAGCGGGTGAAGATCTGCTGATACAGCGCTTCGCCGGAATAGTCGGGGCCGGGGAATTCGGCGCGCGAGGCGAAACCGTCGCCGTCCACGTGCGACATGAACAGCCGCCGGCCGTTTTCGGTCGTGACGCTCGGCGACGGCATGTCCTGCAACTGCAGTGCCGCTTTCATGAACGCCATCGGCTGAATCGCCCAGCGTTCCTGCTCGATGCTGTCGAGCGACGCCACGGTGTACGGGCTGAGCGCGTAGCCGCCCCACGGTGTGAGCGCGACCTGATCGAGCAGTACGCCGTTGGCCGAGACACGCAGCAACGACTGACTGCGCGAGCCCACGCGCACGCCTTGCAGATCGCGCGGCTCGGGCTTCGGGCTGATTTCGAAGCCGACCATCGGATCGCTCTTGACTACCGTGACCGGCGCGGCCAGCGTGCCGCCCACGGCTTGCAGGTCGAGCGCCGCGCCGGCCGAGCCGGCGGCGTCGAAGCCGAACGCGCCGAGAAACGCAACGGGAACGTGATCCGCCATGCGAGCCGCGACCCAGCGTTGCCACGCTTCGGGATCCGGCACCGCGCCGCGCTGGATCCACGCGACGACACCCGCGTAACGGTCCGGCGTAATGGCGTCCGGCAGACGCGACGAGAAGTCGGCGTACTCGACGTCGTAGCCCATATAGTTGAGCGGCGTGGCCAGATCGCGCACACCGGCGCTCAGGTCGAGCGGATCTTTGGTATCGCGGTCCTGCACGATGAGAATCTTGCGCGGCAGAACCTCGATCTTGCCGATGCCGACCACATCGCGCGCCTTGCTCGTCACGTAAGGCAGCATGCCGGCCGATACGACGCGCGCGGCGGTGTCGCGGGCGCATTGCCGGTCATTGCGCGCGCAATATTCCACGGACACCACCGGCACGCCGCTTTGCTGCGTGAACGCGCGCGCATCCGCCATGCGCTGTGCACGCAACGATTCGGGGACTTCGAGAAGCTGGCCGCTGTCGTCGACACCGCGCACCAGCGAATCGCCAACTACCGCGTAGAGCGACTTCGCCACCGGCAGCGCGTTACGCATGACGTCGGCGCCGCCCGCCACGAGGCGCGCGTCCGGATGAGCTTCATGAATGCGGCCGGCTGCGGCCACGGCCGCGGGCGTGTCGAGCAGGAAGCCACGATAGCCGCGCCGCCACAGCGGCTCGATCTGGCTGGAGAGGAACGCGTCGGCCGAACCGGCGGACTCGGCGCCATTAGTGCGCGCGATCCACGTGGTATGTGCCAGCGGGTGGGCCGCCGGTTCGAAACCGGTGGCGGGGTCGACCACGACGGCATCGAATGCTTGCAATTCGCCGACAGGCGGATCGGCTGCATAGAAGAAAGCGAGGTTGGGTTGAGACGCGGCGGAGTGGTCCGCCGCAGCGGCGGACTGCAACGGTGCAGTTTCAGCCTGCGTCACTGCATGTGTCACGAGCGGTGCAATACCGGCCGCGCCAAGGATTACCGCAATCAAGCTTCGCGCAAGAAATCGTTCGCCCGCACGTTCGACAACCCCGCAAGAGTCCCCGCCGGCGCATGCCCGGGTCCGCTTCTTCATCGCCAAAATCTTTTCCCCGTTCAGTCTGAACGCGAGCGGCGTCCTCCTTGTGGGGAGAAAGTTTCCGCTTGCGGATTTTCGAGCCGGCCCATCGGCATTATTTACATCGCGCAAAAGTGACAGTGCGGCGGATGCGATACCGACTTTTTGTTTGGTTACTGGTAAGGCGGTGGAAGATATCACATGACATGTGGCGTCTCAAGCTCGCCTATGTCATCGCGAGAATCCCGATAGTTAAACACTGACAAATGCATCCGTTTGAATTCAAAGGCAAACGATTGCGCGCCCAGAGGCAGCCGATATCAACGCGGCGGATACTTAAAATTGATTCGTCAAGCAATTTGGCTATGTGTTGGAAAATCGCCGCAGCATGTCAGATTAATCTCGCCGACCCTTAATGTTCTGATCAATAAACTCATCGGGAAAAATGCACCGTCGTGCATTTTTCAGTTCCTGCAAATCTTTTTAAGCACGGCCTAACACGCGCGTTCGACCGGTTCGTCCGCCCGGGTCATCGCTGCTTGCTGCAATAAATACCGAAACGTAAAAACAGCAAATTATTTTGGGATACTCTTGAGGGCATTCGATTCAAACGATAAGAAAAATAAATCGGCCCCCTAAAGAAAACTCAAGGGATGCCGTTAGTGCAGTTTGGGCAAACCCGGAGCGATCCGGCGACGCAAAACTACAGGGACTCCCTCGCGGGAGTTTGCCAGTTGCCCGCCGTATCCACGGCGGGCCAATCGACAGCGGTGACCACACCGCGTCAGGAGGCTACATGCAAGAAAATCGGGGAATGGGTGCGGTTGCGGTTGTGGCTTCGGAATCGGCGGAAGGAATCCGTCTTTTGGGCCGCACAGGTAGAAGTCTGAAACGGGCCGGACTGATCGCCGGCCTGCTAGTTGTAGGATGCCTGAACGGCACAGCCTTCGCGGCGACCACGGCAACCACGGCAACCACGACAACCACCAGTCTCGTCGTCCCTTCCTACTTCAACGCCACCGGCAGCGTCGCGAACTGGAACAGTCTCGTGACCTCGGCGCGCAAGGTGCCGACCACCGCCATCCTGAATCCGAACAGCGGACCCGGCGTCACGGAAGATCCGAACTATGCGGCGGCGGCCGCCAAGCTTCGCGCCGCGGGCGGCAAGGTACTGGGCTATATCTCCACCTCGTACGGCAAGCGCTCGCTTTCCGCGGTCGTGACCGACATCAATGCTTACGTGGCAATGTATAAGGTGGACGGCTTCTTCATCGACGAGATGACGTCCGACAGCCAGATGTCGCACATCCAGTTCTATCAGTCGATCTACAACTACATCAAAGGACTGAACGCCACCTACTCGGTGACGGCCAATCCGGGCACCAACATTCCCGAGCTTTACGCGAGCTTGCCGACGGCCGACCAGTTCGTCGTGTTCGAAAGTACCGCGAAGAGTTATGCGAAATACCAGCCGATGAGCTGGCAAGCCGCCTATCCGAAGAGCCGCTTCGTGCACATGGTGTACGGCGCGACCGCCGCGCAGTTGCCGGGTGTCGTGCAATACGCGAAGACGCATGGCGCGGGCGGCGTGTATGTCACGTCGCTCTCCGGGGGCAATCCGTATAAGACGCTGCCGCCCTACTGGAACGATGAAGTCACGGACGCCGCCGCGCATTGACGACGTGACTCATGTCGCCACAATGTTTGCTGCGGCCGGCCACGCCGGCCGCAGTATCTCGTGGACGATGCAGCCGCCGCGTCGTGATTGAGACTAGAACACGCCCATCAGTTTCGACAACTGCGAAACGTACTCGCCGTATAGCGGATCGCTTTTCACCTGATCGGGTTGTCTCGGCCGCGGCAGATCGATTTTGACGTCGTGAATCACGCGGCCGGGGCGTTCGGACATCACCAGCACGCGGTCCGACAGGAATACGGCCTCGTGGATGCTATGCGTCACCAGCAACACGGTAAGCGTGCTCTGCTGCCAGATTCTCAGCAACTCGACATTCAGGCGGTCGCGCGTGAGCGCATCCAGCGCGCCGAAGGGCTCGTCCATCAGCATCACGCGTGGTTCGAGCAGCAGAATCTGCCCGATCGCGGCGCGCTGCCGCATGCCGCCCGACAACTCATGCGGATAGCGATCGGCGAACGCCGTCAGACCCAACGTTTCGAGCAAGGCGGGAAGCCGCTCATCCACTTGCGCGCGCGGCAGATTCCGCAATTTCGCGCCGAGTCGGATATTGGCGCCGACGCTCAGCCATGGCAGCAGATTGCTGGTCTGAAACACCACACCGATGTCCGGTACCGGCGCGCCGATCGGTTCGGCGCCGAGGAGGATGCGGCCGTCGTCACAGGGCACGAGGCCCGCGACCATGCGCAGCAAGGTGCTCTTGCCGCAACCGCTCGGCCCCAGGATCGAAACAAACTCGCTCTCGCGAATCTGCATCGAGACGCTGTCCAGCGCGCTGAACGCTTCTGCGCCGCCGCGTGCGGCGAAACGCTTGCCCACCTGCTCGACCGAGATCAGCGCGGGCGCCGTCTCGTCCCGGCGCAGTGGATGAATCGCCGCGCCGGTTGCCGCGGCGCGCTGCACGATACGCAACTTGTCGACCAGTGCCATCAGACCGTCACTCCTCTCCACCACACGCCGCGCGAAACCAGTTCGACGGCCCAGTAAAATAGCATGGCCAGCGCGGTGACCATCAGGATCGCCGCGAACGAAAGCGCCGTCTGCGCGTTCGAGGTCGCGAAGACGATCAGATGCCCGAGCCCGGACTCCGAACCGATGAACTCGCCGACGATCGCGCCGATCACCGCGAGCGGCATGGCGATCTTCAAGCCGTCGATCAGCGCGGGCAACGCAGCAGGTAAGCGCAAATGCCAGAAGGTCCTGGCCGGCGACGCGCCGAGCGCGCGGAAATGCTCGTCCAGATTGCGCGGCACGCCGGACAGACCACCCATCGTCGCGATCACGATCGGGAAGAACGCGAACAGCACGGCCGCGGCCAGCTTCGAGGCGAATCCATAGCCGAACCATACGATCAGCAAGGGCGCGAGCGCGATCTTCGGCATGCTCTGCAACGCGGTGACGAGCGGGAACAAGGTGCGTCGCGCGATGCTCGACATGCTCGCGAGCAGGCCGATCGCCAGGCCACCGACTAGCGCCACCGCGAAACCGGCGAACACTTCCCAGGCGGTCGCGAGCGTATCCGAGAGCAACTGGCCGCGCATCTCCCAACCGGCGGCGAACACCTGCGAGAGCGCCGGCAGCACGTAGTCGCGCGTGCCCGTCCAGCGCACGCCGAATTCCCAGATCAGGCCGATCACGACCCAGAACGAGACGGTTTCGATCAATCGCTTCATAAGGGTTCCGAATTATGTTTGCGCGGAAGGATCGGATTTCTTTGTTTCTTCAGCGGTAGTTTGCATGTCGCCTTGCGCTGTTTGCGCCGACTTCTGCGCGACCAGATGCGGCGGCGGCGAAACCACGAAGCGCTCGAAGCGATACTGATCGAACGATTCGATGGTGCGCTCCCACACCTGCGGCTCATGTTCGTCGCGCTCGCCGATCTGCGTCATCTCGCAGTACACCTCGACGTTATTGCCGTCCGGATCTTTGAACACGAGGAACAGGTTATTACCCGGACCATGCCGGCCGATGCCGCGCACGATCTCCACGCCATGCTCCTGCAATACCTTTACCGAGCGCTCCATTTCCTCATAGCTGTCGATCAGATACGAGAAGTGTTCGAGTCCCGGTCGCGAATAACGCGGCAGGTCGTCGAAATCGGCGGAATCTTTCGGCAGTTGCGCGAGCGCGAGATCGTGGTGATCGCTGCCGGCGCGCAGAAACACCATCTGATCGCCGATCCAGTCGGATATTTTGAGGCCTAGCACTTCCGTGTAAAAGCGTGCGGACTTCTGGATGTCGCGCACCATCAGCACCATATGTCCAAGCCGCTTCGGACGCAAACTGTTCATTACCTGTCTCCTTTGTCATGCACTCGCTGCGGTCTTGACCGCGCTTCATTCCACAAACCGATTCGTATACAGGTCGACCGCCTTGACCTTCGCGCCGACGCCGAACGCGTGCGACACAAAGGCCGCGGTAGCCTCCATGCGTGCCGGCCGCAGCCATCCGGTCTTGTGCTGCGCGGGGTCGTCGCTGATCAGGCCGTTGGTCTCGACGATCTGCTGCAACAGGATCGTCTTGTCGAGCACGGGATATTGCGCCGCGATCGCATCGGCGGCTTCCTGTGGATGCTCGCGCATCAGCGCATAGCCGCGATAAGTAGCGGTCACGAAGCGCTTGACCACGTCCGGATGCTGGGCCACGAAAGTGTCCGTGGTGACGATGCCGTTGCCCATCATATCCAGACCGAAATCGCGGTAATACACCTTGCCGAGTTGCTGCCCTGCCCGCTTCGCCAGCGCGGCCTGCACCGGCAGGCTCGCGCCTTCCCAGCACTCGGACAGGTCGATGCGCTTCTGCAGTAACGCGGTGTTGATCACCGCCGGATCGAGCCGCACCGTTTTGATCGCATCGGGCGCCATGCCGTTCTGCTTCAACCAGGCTGGCATGATGTTCTGCACCGGCGACGCGCCACCGCCACCGAGCGTCATGCCGGCGAGATCCTTCAGCGAACTCACCTTGAAACCGGGCCGCTCCAGATAACACATCGCACCGGGCCAGCGCGTGTTGATCGCGCCGACCATCACGGCATGACCACCGTGCGCGCGGTTCAGCATCACGCTCACGGGGTCGCCGTAGCCAAACTCGAACAGACCGCCATCCACTTCATTGACGGTGCGTTGGCCGCCGTAACCGCGCATCACGCTGACATCGAGCCCCGCCTCGCGGTAGTAGCCCTTGGCCTGCGCGAGCAGAATGCCGCCGGTGCTGCCCTGCGGCAGCCACGCCAGATTGACGCGTACCTTATCGGCCACCTGAGCGGCCACCTGAGCGGCCGCGTGACCTCTGGTGAAGAGCGTCGCGGCGGCCAGCGCGGCCGCGCTCAACGCCGCGCGCCGCGTCAGCCGCGACACTCGCTGTGACACCGCGCGTCGTATCCGCTGCAACATGTCGTGTCCCCGTCTATGAGTAAAGTCAATGGATGGCGCTCAGCCCGCGACCAGTGGATTCTCGATCGAACCGATGCCGTCGATGGAAGCGACCATCACGTCGCCCGCCTTCAGATAAATGCCGCGTCCCATGCCGACGCCGGTCGGCGTGCCCGTGGCGATCAGATCGCCGGGCTGCAGCGTGAGGATCGTCGATAAATATTCGATCTGCTCGGCGATGTTGAAAATCATCCCGGACGTGTTGCCGTCCTGCATCATTTCGCCGTTCACCGAAAGACGCATGCGCAGATTCTGCGGCTCGGCGATGCACGCACGCGGCACGAACCACGGCCCGAGCGGACCAAAGGTATCGAAACTCTTGCCACGAAACCAGTCGTGTTTGAACGGATAGTCGGTGCGGCGATTCAGGTCGCGCGCGCTGACGTCGTTCAGAATCGTGTAGCCGGCAATATAGTCATAAGCGTCCTGCTGGGCGATATGACGGCCGGTTTTGCCGATCACCACGGCCAGTTCCACTTCCCAGTCGACCCGCTCGGCATGCGGCGGAATCACGACGTTGGCAAGCGTGGGCACTACGCTCGTCTCGGCTTTCATGAACATGTACGGTGTGCTTTCCTCGCGCGGCGCGAGTTCGGTGCCCATTTCCCGCGCGTGCTCGTAATAGTTCGAAGCGGCCGCGAAAATACGCCGCGGCTGGAACGGCACGCATAGCGTATGCCCTTGCAACGCGGCGAGCTCCAGCGTGCCCGACTCGATCGCGCGCGCCGCCCGTTCGAGCCGTTCGACAGTGGCGGCGCCGTCCGTCTCCCAGCCGGCGATCAGCGTGCCGACATCCGCGAGCGGCGCCTCGGGGGCGACACGCTTCAACGCGGCGTGCGCGTCGTACAGTTTGCCGTCGACAGCCAGGCCAGTGGCGCTGCGGCCATTCAATTCGTAGGTTGCGATACCAAACCAGGTCACGTCTTGCCTCGCTTTTTGTAGGGGTGAATTTGCGGCTGTCGAGGATTTTTAATAACCGGACTGACACGCTCGTATACATTCAGTCATTAGTGTATTTTTTATTACATCCTCGTATACACTTATCGGGGCGTGAACACGTTCGCGCGTACACTGCATGAGCTTGCAAAGGCCGGATATGCGCGGTGGCGATTGAGGCGGTTGGGTCGCTGGCGCATAATGAGGGCCGCCTGCCCACGGTTTCGCTCAACCCACGACCATGACGATGACCACGCTCTCCTCCAAGATTTACCGCCTGCTGTGCGACGAGATCATCGACGGCGCGCTCGAACCGGGCCAGAAGCTCGAAGAAGCGGCGCTCGCCGAACGCTTCAACGCGTCGCGCACGCCGATCCGCGAAGCGCTGCGCGAGCTGGCCGCGCGCGGCCTCGTCGAGCTGACGCCGCGCAAAGGCGTGGTGGTCGCGCAATTCAGCATCGACGAACTCGCCGACATGCTCGAGGCCATGTGCGAACTCGAAGCGCTGTGCTGCCGTTTGAGCGCGCAGCGCATGAGCCTCGTCGAGAAGAAGCAGCTCGAAGAGCTGCAGACCGAAATGAACGCCGCGATCGCGCGCGGCGACGAGACGGAGTACTTCGCACTCAATCGCGAATTCCACGAACTGATCTGCAAGGGCGCGCAAAGCAAATCGCTGGCGCAGATCATGGCGGTGCAGCGTCAGCGTCTGGCGGGCTTTCGCGCCGCGCAGCCGGCTTCGCCGTCGCGCTTCGAAGCGGCGACCGACGAGCATCGCGAGATCGTGTCCGCCATCCTCAACTCCGAACCGGAACGCGCGTACAACGCCATGCGCGATCACACCGCACGGCTGTCGATCGTCGTGCTCGGCCGGCTCAAGCGCCAGCGCACGGAGCGCGCGAACGCCTGAGGTTGCGGCGCTCGCAGTGCGGTGCGCCTCGGTGTGCTGCGTGCTCACGCGGCCACCGTCCCGAGCGATGCCATCGCGGGCATCGAAAAATCCAACGCCTGAAGCTGCTGCAATAGCGCGCCAGATTGCGCGGGGTCCATCGGCGTCAACGGCGGACGCACGCGGGTCCACGCCTCGTCGTTCGCGAAGTGCGCGACGATATGCTTCAACGCCGGGATCATCGGTTGCGCCTGTACGGCCAGCCGCACTGTCGCCACCCGGCCTTCCCACACCGTCCGCTCTTCCAATGTCGCCGCACTCAGCAGACTCGCGATCGCCTGCGGCTGAATATTCGCGGTCGCTGAAATACAGCCGGCGGCGCCGAGCGGCAGCGCTTTGCCGAGCAAAGCCTCGGACGCGGGAAACACCGCGAAGCCGGGAAACTTGCGCAGCATCGCCTCGGTGTTAGCCCAGTCGCCCGAACTGTCCTTGATGCCCACCACCGTTCGCGGATACGCCCTGATCAGCCGTTCGATCAGCGTGTGCGTGATCGGCACGCCGGTGAACTGCGGGATGTGATACAGCAGCACGCGCAACTGATCCGAACCGACCGCCTGGATCACATCGGAGTAGTACGCGAAGAGACCGTCGTCGCTAACGCCCTGGTAGAAGAACGGTGGCAACATTAGCGCGCCCGCGCAACCGGCCTCGCACGCATGGCGCGTCAACGCGATCGCGTCGGGCAGCGCGCACGAGCCTGTGCCCGGCAACATTTGCGCGGGATCGATGCCGGCCTCGATCACGTCATCCAGCAACGCATGACGCTCGGTCAAACCCAACGAGTTGGCCTCGCTGTTGGTGCCGAATAGCGCAAGGCCCGCGCCCTGCCCGACCAGCCAGCGGCAGAACGCGACGAAGCGCGGCGCGTCGATGCGCAAGTCGTTGGTGAACGGCGTGATGACCGGCGCGAAGGCGCGCGGGGTCGCAAAAGCGGGCGGCCTGTGGATGACCATGCGGAGCTCCTTGATATGGGATGCGAACGAAAGCGATCGGGCGTGCGCGCTCACGCACCGAAAAAATCGAGCATCGCGTCGCCTAACAGGGTCTCGCCCGAGTCGAAATGCGCAACCACCGAGGTGTGGTTGTGCCGCAGCATCTGCACGAAGCGTGGTGCGCATGGCGCGGCCGCGTCGTCGGCACGCTGGCGCGCCGTCAGCACGCGCTCGAAAAACGCCGCACCGTAGGCGTCCAGATAAGGGTTCTCGTATTCGGCGACGACCACCATCAGCGGCGTGTTGAAATGCGCCGCATGAGTCAGCGGCGAACGTGCGGCGTAGCGTGTTTCGTCGGCGCCAAAATAGGCTCGCACGCCGGCGGCGTTGGGATTGTCGGCGTGCACGTCCGCCACGAGCCGCGCGCTGATCAGCACGGCGCCCGCGATGAGCGGCGTGCTCCCGCGCAATTCGCTGAAGAGCGGATCGCATAGGTAGGTGGCGACGTGCGCACCGCCCGCCGAATGGCCGACCAGAAAGATCCTTTGCGGATTGCCACCAAGTTCACCGACGTGTTTCTGTGCCCACGCCAACGCGGCGGCGACATCATCGGCGCCCGCGGGATACGGCGCGTCAGGCGCAAGCCGGTATTCCACGTTCAGCGCGACGCAGCCTTGCCGGGCGAACCAGCGCGACACGTTGTCGTAGATGAGTCCGTTGAAGCTCTTGCTGCCGCGCAGAAACGCGCCGCCGTGGACGAACAGCACCACATCGGCATTGCCCTTGCGCCGAGTTTCTTCCGATGCGAACACGTCCAGACGCTGCCGCTCGTGGCTGCCGTAAGCGAGCTCGCGCGCGGCCTCGAACGACTCGCCGGCATCGCGCGCCGCCGCCACCAGTGGCGAATACGCGTCGATCACCAGATCGCGATGGCTGTTGATGTCGCGTCCCCACACCGGTCCGATCTGCGCAAAGCGCTGCCTGAGCGTGGCGGAGAGACTGCCCAACGGTTCCTGCAAGGTGTGCATCGGTGGTCCTCATGCGTCGCAGCGATTCAGCGCGGCCGGCTCTGGCTAGCGCATGAGGACCATTCTGGTATATCAAATCTATTTTGTGTATACATTTATCGTACGTAGTATACCTGGTGAAGTTGCGAACACTCTTGATTCACAGTCACGACAACCCTCTTCTCGCCCGCGGGCGATTCACCTTCAGGACAACGCAAGGACATCACATGGACAAGCTCCGTCATATCGCACTTTCGGTCGAAGATCCGGAAGCAGCCGCGCAATTCTTCGAGCAGGCATTCGGCATGCGCCGCGCGGGCAACGCGATGCGCGGTATCTATATGACGGACGGCACGATGAACGTGGCGCTCCTCAATTTCAAGGACGAGACCGTGCCCGGCTACGCCGGTCTGAAGGACGTGCGTGGCGTGATTCACTTCGGCATGTGGGTGGATAACGTGGAAGCCACCGCGGCGCGCGTGGTCGCGGCGGGCGGCACCTATTTGACGGGACGCCATGAGAAAGACCCGAACGTGTTCTACGAAGTGAAGTACCGCATGCCCGACGGCACCGTGTTCGACATCACCGAAAACGGCTGGAAAGGCGCGGTGAAGGAAGTGGCACCGGCCGCGAAACCGGCCGATCCGCAATCGTGAGCGCACGCATGAGCGCCACCCACGTGCTCGCGCTGATCCCGTTGCCCGACACGACGCTCGATGCGCTGCGGCGCGATTACGCGCTGCATTACCTGCCGGACGGTTGGCCTGAAACGTGGCCTGCCAGCGTCGACCTGACGACGGTGCGCGCGGCAGTGACGAATGGTTCGACCGGTTTGTCTGAAGCGCGGATGGCTTCGCTGCCCGCGCTCGAGATCGTCAGCGCGTTCGGCGCGGGCTACGAGAACGTCGATGTCGCCGCGGCCGCGCGACGCGGCATCGTGGTGACGCATGCGCCTGGCGCGAATGCGGCGACCGTCGCCGATCACGCCATCGGTCTGCTGCTAGCACTCGCGCGCGGCTATGCGCCGCTCACCGACGCGGTACGCGCCGGCAACTGGCGCACGTCGCGCGGCGAGCGTGCCACGCTGACGGGCGCGCGTCTCGGGATTGTCGGCATGGGCCGCATCGGCAGATTGATTGCGGCGCGCGCGCAGGGTTTCGACATGACGCTCGGCTATCACACACGCGGGCCGCATGCCGACGCGCCGGGCCGCTACTACAGCCGGCTCACGGAACTCGCCGCTGCCAGCGACTTTCTCGTGATCGCCTGCAACGGCGGTCCGGCGACGAAGCATCTGGTCAATCGCGACGTCTTGTACGCGCTCGGGCCGCACGGCTACCTGGTGAACGTCTCGCGCGGCTCGGTGCTCGACACGCAGGCGTTGCTCGACTCGCTGGCGGAGCGCGCGATTGCCGGCGCGGGGCTCGACGTGATCGAGCACGAACCGGAGGTGCCGCGCGCGCTGCTCGATCATCCCGATGTGCTCGTCACGCCGCACATCGCGGGCCGCTCACCCGCCTCGCTGATGGCACAACGCGACGCATTGATTGCCAGCCTGTCCCAGCATTTCACGCACACCCCCGTCGAATTCGCGGTGCGCACTGCCTGACACGCGGCGGCGCGGCGTCCTGCCGCCGCCCGCCCGTTCCGCCGTCTTCGCTGTTCCCAATCGCTCACAAGGACTCGCTATGAACGTTCGATCGTTGGGCGCGCTCGCGCTCATTTGCGCCGCCACATGGGGCATCGCTTCACGCGCCGTGCAGGCGCAGACGTCAGTCACGCTGTATGGGCTCGTCGGGCTGGATATCGCCAGCAGCAAACGCAGCAACGGGCCGGCCGCCGCACTCGCCGAACAGAGCCCCGGGCTCACGGCGCCCTACTGGGGCATCCGCATCAACGAAGAACTCAGTGCCGGTTACCGCGCGATCGCCGTGCTCGAGAGCTTCTTTCAGCCGACCAACGGCGGCCTCGGCCGCACCGCCGCCGATCCCTTCTGGGGACGCAATTCGTACGTCGGCATTGCCGGGCCGTTCGGGCGCGTGACGCTTGGGCGGCACACCAACCTGCTCTACCTCGCCGAGCAGGTCGCCAATCCGTTCCAGGCGTCGATCCTGTTTTCGCCGCTCGTCATGCAGACGTTCACCGCATCCTACGGCGGAGCAATGGCGGGCGACACCGTCTGGAACAACGGCATTCAGTACACCAGCCCCAATCTGAATGGCGTGACGGCCACGGCCGTGTATGCGCCCGGCGGCGTCGCGGGCGCGAACGGGATTTACAACGCCGCTTTTTCCGCGCTCTACGCCGGCGGTTCGCTCACCGCTGTCGCGACGGTACAACGCACGCGCGTGGTTGCGGGTGTCGCGTCACCGACACAGAACGCGTACATCGTCGGCGCCGCGTACGACTTTTCGCTCTTCAAGCTGTATGGCGCACTGCAAGGACTGCGCACCGACTCGACCGATGTCGGCGCGCACACCTTCGAAGCCGGCCTGTCCGTGCCGCTGACCTCGCAGCTCAGCGCCCTTGCCGAATGGGCGTACACGCGACGCAGCGCGCCGAAGAACGCCGTCACCGGCCGCAATACGGGCTCCGCGGGCCTCGACTACTTCCTGTCCAAACGCACCGATCTGTACCTGCTCACCGTCTACGACCGGCTCTCCGGCTACGGCACCGCGATGACTTACGCGGCTGGAATCCGGCATCTGTTTTGACGCGCGATGCCATTCGGGTCAACCCGCTATAACCAAAACGTTGTTTTGTATAAAAAAATAAAGCTCGGAATCCAAATTTTGCCGTGGGTATAATTTTTACTAGTTTGTGTATACACGAATAAATAAGCCGTAACCGCGGCTGTCGAGCGCGCCGACAGCACTCTTCACAACACGAAAAGAACGACGATTTGTTTGGAGATGGAATGAAAAAGAAGACTCTCGTGTCAGGCGCCTTGATGCTCGCATGCGCCGGGGCACATGCTCAGTCGAGCGTCTGGCTGTCCGGCTATGTCGACCTGAACCTCGAACATCTGATTTCTTCCGGTTCCGGCGGCAACGTAACGCGCATGTCGAGCGGCGGCCTGAACAACTCGCGCTTCAACCTGAGCGGCGTCGAAGACCTGGGCGGCGGCAACAAGGCCGTGTTCACCATCGAACCGATGTTCTCCGCGAACACCGGCGTGCAGTCCGCGCAATTTCGCCAGTCATTCGTCGGCCTGAAAGGCAACTGGGGTGAAATCACGATGGGCCGCCAGTTCACGCCTTCGTACTGGATCGCGGGTTACGCCGATCCGAGCTGGGCGGCGGACTTCAGTATGGTCAACAACATGGAGTTCTTTTACGCGTCGTACCGCGTGGACAACGCGATCCAGTACAAGACGCCGACCTTCTACGGCTTCACCGGACGGATCATGGCGACCACCGGCGTGGGCGACAGCACGCGCGCGGGACGCTTCCTCAGCACCAGCATCGACTACCGGCACGGGCCGATCTTCATCGGCGCGGTCAGCGAGTTGCAGTACACGCGGGATATCTTCAAGTCCTCGCAGATTCACTCGTCGCGTGACAACTATTTCTCTGCCGTCTACAAGTTCGGCGGCTTCGAGCCGACGCTGATCTATCACACGTACAACGGGTATTACGCGTATCCGCCCTACGTCGCGTTCAACTCGCAGGGTTGGGATGCGCAGATCGGCGCGCGCTGGAATATCGACGGACGCAATCGCGTGTACCTGAGCGTGGTGCATCGTCACGATGACAACAACACCAGCATTTCCAGTGCCACCGGCGGCGTGATCGGCTACCTCTACGGTTTGTCGAAACGGACCGACCTGTATGCCACTTTCGCGCACGTCAAACATCAGCACGATGTGCCCGTGCCTTATCCGGTGACGTTCCAGGTCTATCCGAACGGTGGACAGAATCCGAGCGGTTTCCAGTTCGGTATTCGCCACGCGTTCTAATATAAAAAGGAGGAAGCCCATGCTTCGCACAAGCAATCTGAAATCATCTCTCGCAACAGGCGCAATGTTGGCGTTCATGTCGGCCGCGGCTTGCGCAAGTGGCGAAGCTGCCCAACCGGCTGCGGCTTCTGGCGCGACGGCCGTGGCTGCCGCGGCTGCTGGGCCGACGCCTGCGTCGGGCGCGCAGGTGACGCCCGGCACGCCGAATGTCAAGGACCCCTATCTGGCCGCGTGGCTGCGTCTGACGCCCGATCGCCGCCCTGCTCCGGTGAAGCCCGGCGTCGACTACGGCATGGACCCGGCGACCGGGCAATTCGTGTGGCCGAAGGCGACGCCCGAGGTACATCAAGGCCAGCACTTCCCCGGCGAGATGACCACGTGGGACAAGAAGAGCTACGCCAAGGACGTAAAAGTGCTGGCCTTCTATCCGCTCGTCGATTCGCCCTTCCACGCCTGGAACAATATCGCCGACTTCGATGGACACCGTTACCTCTACATTCATGACCGCGACTATCTGCGCATCATGGACGTCACCGATCCCGCCAACGGCAAGGTCGTGTTTTCGCAGGGCGGCACGTGGGGACCCAAAGGACCGACCGAACACTTCGACCCGAACAATGTGCATGACTACCTGGGCGGCGCCACCATCGTGTGGAGCAAGAAGCTCGGCAAGCCGGTGCTAGTTGCCTCGTTCGAAATTGGCCGCTACGGTCTGCTGACCGACAAGAGTGAGCAACCGGACAAGGTCGAGGCGCAGCGTCACTACAACTCGCTCAAGGGTTTCAAGGTCTTCGAAATGGACGGCCCGCTGCCGAGCCAATGGAAGTTGATCGCGACGCGCACGACCGACTACAAGCACCCCGATGCGCCGATCGGTCAGCAACAGGGTTCGGGCTCGCTCGATGCGCCGGAATACTACGGTGGCAAATACATGATCCTGTCCGCCGCGCCGGACGATAGTTATGGTTTGACCGAATACCCGAACTATCTGTATTCGCCTGGCTATCAGGTGTGGGACATGTCCGATCCGGCGGATCCGAAGTTCGTCTCGCAGATCTCGGTGCCGGGACAGATTCTCGGCAATGAGGCGCACGAACAGGCGTATCTGACGAATCCGCGCGCGGGCAATCGCACTTCGTGGATGGGTTCGCGTATTCCTATCTTCCTGCCGAAGCCGCTGGAACAAGGTGGCAAGATCGGCTTCGGCGCGATGGGCGGACTGGGTCTCTACTCGTTCGATCTGTCGAATCCTGCCAGGCCGAAGGTGCTCGGCAATGTCAACACGGCGCCGAGTTTCGCGGGCACCGAATACGACAACGCCGATGTCAGTCAATACGACCGCACCGGTTACGTGCTGACCAGCGGTTATCCGATGAACCGTGACTGCTACGAGCCGTACAAAGACATCTTTGTAGTGGACGCACGCGATCCTTCGCATCTGAAGGTTGCTGCGAAGCTGCCGCAGCCGACGCCGCCCGAAGGTGCGCCGTTCACGAGTTTCTGCCAGCGCGGCGGTAACTTCGGTCCGAAGCGTTCGAACGCGACCGGGCAGCCGGGGGGCTCGCGGCAAGGGGTGATTCCGTATTCGTTCTATAACGCCGGTGTGCAGATTTTCGATGTGCGCGATCCGGCCAAGCCGACTATTGCGGGGTATTTCGTGCCGGCGCTGGCTGATGAGAGTGAGCTGCCTGGCTATACCTTGGGCAAGGGTGTGCTGGCGATTTATACGGAGTACGACCGGAACATCATTTGGGCTTTCACGGAGAACGGGGCTTATGCGTTGTCGACGCCGCTGCTCGGCAAGCCTGTGATCGGTGTGCCGGGTAAGCCTTGGCCGGCGCGGTGAGTTGATTCTTCATGTTTCTCTGTTGATACGTCTTTTGGTGAGCGCTTTGCCCTGCCGGCGGTTTTCGTCGGTGGGGTTTTTTGGTTTTTATGGCTTTTATGGTTTTTATGGGGATGTGGGTGTGAATTTACGTGTCCTGGTTGTTGGTTTGGTGGGGTTGATTTGTGCGAGTGCTTTGGCTGCGGCGCCTGCTGGTGGTATTGCTACAGGTGGGTCTATTTCTGCTAGCGAGCAGACTTGCCGCGCTTGTCACTCCATGGATACGACCAAGGTCGGGCCGCCTTTTCGGGCTATCTCCGAACGGTATCGTGGGGATCCGGATGCTGTCGCCAAGCTGAAGAGGAGCATGCTGGAAGGGAGTTCGGGGAAGTGGAATACGGGGGCGCGGATGCCGGCTAATGCTATTTCCGCTGAGGAGGCGGAGCGGTTTGCCAAGTGGGTTTTGGGGGTTCGGTAGTGGCTATTTTTTTGTTTTGGTTGGCGGTTGTGGGTGTGTGACTTTTTTTTGGTGTTGGCCTTTCCTTGATTTGTTAGTGGTTTATTGGCGTCGCCCCTGCCCGGGGCGGCACCTACTTTCTTTGCATGCGCGTGAGGTGCCGGTCCACTGCATTTCATACCGGCGTGGGTTGGCGTGGGAGGACGCCATCGGTGTGCCCCTGTTCGCGGACCGGCAGACCCCTTCGATCACATACCAGCGCGACGCACTAGCGTTGTGACGAAATTTGACAGATGCGTCCTGCATCATCGAATTCCTCGCTGGCGCAATCGCGCTGAAATATCCCTCGGCATCCGTCCAAATCTCCTACGCACTCAGCGGCGGTATCCGACTGCGCTATCGATGTGTTCGATTGCCCAGTGTTCTTGTAGACACCAGAATTTAGCTTTCAGGGTAGTGCACAAAACTTTCCACAGGCCGGAAGGCGAACAACACAGCGCTGGGAATTGAGGGCGGTCGAATCCGCGGCCGCACTGCCGAACCCGATGCGGAAAAGATAGCGATGAGATGGAGTCACGACTGGGTATATACCTATCCCTCGGGCGCGCGGCGTCAGACCGACCGGTTGCTTTCCGCTGGAATGCTTGCGCTCTCCATGCTCCATGCGACCGCGCATGCGGCCAGTCTGTCCCAGCTTGCTGACGACGCACTGGCGCACGATGCCACGTTTGCTAGCGCCGAAGCGTCATATCGGGCGGGCCTCGAAAAAGAGCCCGAGGCGCGCGCCGCGCTGCTTCCACACCTTGGCATTACCCAATCCGATTTCAGGAATGCTATCCATGTACCGGGACAGGCCGCCGCTCCCTATTCCACGGTCGGGGCGTCGCTGTCGTTCAACCAGTCGTTATTCAGGTGGGACGACTGGCAGGCCTATCAGGAAAGCCGGCTCTCGGTCATCGGCGCGGGCTTCACGTTCGCCAGCGCGAAGCAGGACCTTCTGCTTCGCGTGGCACAGGCGTATTTTGACGCGCTTGCAGCGAAAGATGCTTTTCTGCTGGCGCAGGAGCATCTGCGCTCGGTCGACGAACAGTTGGGACTGACCACCCGAAGCTTTACGCTGGGCGCAGCGACAGTCGTTGACATGGACGAGGCGCGGGCGGCTTCCGACTCCGCGCATGCCGATCTCCTCAAGGCGCAGGGCGAAGTTGCAAGACGCTACGCCGCGCTGCAAAAGATAGTCGGTCATCCCATCGATGCGGTTGGGTCGGTCGATGCAGACGCCACGCTGGCGGCATTTACTGACAGTTCATCCGATACGTGGGAATCGGATGCGCAGACGTCGGGGCTTGACGTCAGGCAGCAGCAGATCGCGCTGGAGATCGCAAAGCGGGAAATTAGCAAGGTGAATGCAGGCTATATGCCGAGCGTGTCGATAGTTGGAAACGCAAGTAACGGCAATGCCGCATTCATCAACGGACAGACCAACTTCTATACCGGCGCCCATCGGGCTTCGTCCGGTGAGATTGGTATCCAGATCAGCATTCCGCTGTTCGATGGCCTTTCAACGTTGAGCAAACAGCGCGAAGCCCTGGCGCTTCGGGATAAGGCCGAAGACGATCTGGAGGATGCGCGCCGCTCGGCCGCACTTGATGCCCAGCAGGCGTTTCTCGGGGTGCGTGATGGACTAGCGCAGATCGCCGCGCTACACACCGCGCAGCAATCCGCCGAAACTGCCCTGAATTCCGACCGCAAAGGATTTCGCGTAGGCGTGCGGATCAATGCGAACGTGCTCGACGCCGAGGACAAACTTTTTCGCACGCGGCGCGACCTTGCCAGGGCGCGTTACGACGCGCTGATGCAGTTTTTTCATCTGAAGGCGAGCGTCGCGCAGCTCGACGAATCGACACTCGCGCAACTTGACGGCCTGGACGCGTCCAGAGCCGCACCCTCACAGAAATAGAACATGACGATGTATCAGGCAATACGGCGGCACCTGCTGTTCGCCGCACTTTTCGGCATTGCCAGCAATCTGCTGGTGGTGGCGCCCACGCTGTATATGCTTCAGGTCTACGACCGCGTCCTGCCAAGCCGCAGCCTGGAAACGCTCGCCATGCTAGTGATCTTCATGGCAATTGCCCTGTTCATGATGTTCGCTGTTGACGTCGTGCGGAGTCTCCTGCTCGCTGATCTTGGCCGCCAGTTGGCCGACCGTCTCGACCGGCTGGCACTGGCGGCCCGGGTCGAGACGCTCGCAAGACGATCACCCCGGCCTGATCTCGCTACGTCACAGGACGTAGCCGCTCTGCGTTCCTTCCTTTCCGGCACGGGCGTAATAGCCCTTCTGGACTTGCCGTGGCTCTTTGTCTACCTCGCGCTGATGTTCCTTTTTCACTGGTCGCTTGGACTGATCGCTATCGTCAGTGCAATCCTGCTCGTCTGTCTGACCGTCGTGAATGACCGACTCACAAGAGCAGGCGTTCGCACTTACACGACGCGTCAGCGCGAGACTGAGCAGATCGCAGCGCAGATCGGCCGCAATGCGGAGATCGTGACAGTACTTGGCATGAACGCCGCCGTCATCGGCGCGTGGGCAGCACGACGTAGCCTGGACCTTGACGCGCAGGAGCAGGTGGGCAACGCGTCAACCCTGAACAGGAATATCAGCAAGGCGCTGCGCCAGGCGATTCAGGTCGTGATGATGGGCGCGGGGGCATGGCTCGTTATCAATCAATATGCAACCGGTGGAGTCATGCTTGCCACAACCATTCTTCTGGGCAAGGCACTGGCCCCGGTCGAGCAGATGCTTGGAAGCTGGAAGCAGTTTGTCGAGGTGCGTCAGGGATGGGAGCGACTGGACGCGCTGCATCGCTGGATGCCCGGACGGAGCGCTATCGAGTTACCTCGCCCGGCCGGCCAGCTGACTGTCGAAGCGCTCACGTTCAGCAGTCGCCGCGTTAACGATCAGCAGGGTCGCCTTCTGCTCCGTGGCATTCAATTCTCGCTGTCTCCTGGCCAGTTGCTGGTGATTGTCGGTTCCAGCGCCTCTGGCAAATCAACACTCCTGCGGCTTCTGGCCGGCCTCTGGGAGCCGCAGTCGGGCACCGTGCGGCTTGACGGCGCTGATATTGCACAGTGGCCGCGCGACAGGCTCGGGCGCTATCTGGGTTACGTGCCGCAGGACGTCGAACTCTTCTCAGGCAGCGTTGCGGGCAACATTGCGCGCGATCCTGACCCGGCGAATCACCAGGCCGAAGCAATTGTGCTTGCTGCGCAGCGTGCGGGCGTGCACGACATGGTTCTCAGGTTGCCGGACGGCTATGAAACGGAAATCGGTGAGTCAGGAGAAGCGCTATCAGGTGGTCAACGCCAGGCGATTGCGCTGGCCCGTGCACTCTACGGCGACCCGCGCCTTGTGCTGCTCGATGAACCCAACGCCAATCTCGACGCAGACGGCGAACGCCGGTTGAACGCGGCCCTGCTTCAGCTAAAGCGGGACGGCGTAACCGTCGTTGTCGTCACTCACAGGCAGGCAGTGCTCTCGATCGCCGATCGCGTGATGATGATGCGCAACGGACAGACTGAGTGTTTCGGCACACGCGAACAGGTCGAGGCATGGCTTCGCTCGAAGGCCCGAACGGCAGACCCTGCGACAGGCAACGAACAACGTCGGGAGATCGCAGCATCATGAACGTGTGCACTATCGTGAAGAAGGTGCATGCCCGTATCCGTGGCGCGCTGTCTGAGCCCCGCCGGACACCCGAGCCAGAAGGGACATTCGCACCCTTGCACCTGCCGCGAACGGCTATTGCATCGGGGTGCGTTGCGCTTGTTCTTGGGTTCGGTGCGCTGGGCGTCTGGGCTGCGCTCGCGCCGCTCTCGGGCGCAGTCGTCGCAGATGGGGTTGTACGTGATGACGGCGAGCGCAAGACGGTGATGCATCAGGAAGGCGGGATCGTCAGGGCTATCCTTGTGAAAGATGGCGACTATGTGAAAGCCGGTCAGGTGCTGCTCAAGCTCGACAATGTACGACCCGACGCCGAGGTCTCTGTGCTGCAAGCGCAACTTGCCGACGCTCAGGCCAAGGCCGCACGACTCCAGGCAGAGCGCGACATGAAGCGCTCTGTCGCGTTTTCCGCAGAGTTGACTGCCCGCTCGTCGGACCCGGCCATCGCTGCGCTATTGCACCGCGAACAGATACTGTTCGATTCGGAGCGCCAGACGCTGGACGACCAGTTGCGACTCTTGCAGGAACAGGCGGCGCAGACGCGTGAAGAGATTGCAATGGTGACCTCGCTTGTACGCACCAGTGACGAAAGCCTCGGCATTTCGAAGCAGGAGCTTCAGGTCAACGAACAGCTGCGCAGCGACGGCTACGTGACCGAAACGAAGATGATGGAACTGCGGCGTGCTGCGGCGGATTACAAGTCACGCCAGCAATCGGATACGGCAGAATTGATTCGCGCCCGCCAGAAGCAGACTGATCTCGATATGAAGATCACCGCGCTGCGCAATGACTACGTGAGGGCGGCCGACACGCAGTTAAAGGACACGACGGCGAAAATCCAGCAGGTCACCGATCAGCTACGCCCGGCCCAGGATATCGAAGCGCGCACCAGGATCGTTGCACCTGTGGACGGCGAAGTCGTAGGCCTCATGGTGCACACCATTGGCGCGGCCGTTGGTCCGCGCGAGCCGCTTCTTGATCTGGTGCCGTCGGGCACCCCGTTAATTGTTGAGGCGAAGGTCAAGCCCGATAACGTGCGCGAAATTCTGCCTGGCCGCAAGGCTGACGTGCGGCTGACCGCCTATAACCCCAGGACGTCTCCTGTGCTGGAAGGCACGGTCGCCTACCTCTCTGCCGACTCGCTCAATGACAAGGAGACACGGCAACCGTTCTATCTGGCCCATATAGAAATCCCGGCGGACGTTATCGCACACGCGAACAGCGTGGCGCGTGAGCCGATCGTGCTTGGGCCAGGCTTGCGGGCGCAGGTATTCATCAAGACCCGCTCGCGCAGCGCGTTGGATTACCTGTTCGAACCGCTCTGGGACGGGATTCAGAAGTCCATGCGGGATTAACCCATTTCCATCCAATTCGGTTTTCAATTAATCATGAATCGAAAAAATGATTCTCAAATTAATAGCCTCCTGCCTTCTATTTGTTTGCACATTCGGATGTTCGCAACCCCTTAATTTTTCGACGGGACCGCATGGTTTTCTTCATGCGATTCTTGAGATTGGGGAGCATTCTAATCTCGCCGATTATCAATTCTCGGCAAATCAACTTGGCATTAATTTTTCACCGACGGCTGCGGTCCCTATGAAGAATTGGTATGGAGCAAATACCGATGTTAGCGTAATAAATTACCAAGCTGACGGACCCTCTAATCGATACCCTTTTATTTTTTTTAAAGAAATCGAATACTCAGAACATATAGATCCAAGTCCTGAAAAAGAAGATGGCGGTGCAATGTTAATTCTGCATCTTGCATGCAGCGACTTTGCTATGGGAAAGCCGGAGGTCCATTCAATTTTCGGAAAATTCTATACTAAAGATACAGTTTCTATCAAAGACTCAGAAAAATTCATCATTAACAATGGAGGAGAAAAATTTTCGATAATATTTTCTTACTCACCACAGAATAGTTGCATTAAGCAGATAAGTATCATTGAAAATATTCAAGAGGAATAATGTAAATATGAAAATACACCAATTGGCATTGATTCCATTTTATTTAACTGTCGCTGGGTTCTCGTTCGGTTGCGCAGGGATTGAACATGCATCTGAAAACTCGCGAACTTCGGAGCGTTTTCTAGAGGCGACAATGAAACTTGTCAAGCATGGCGATCTTGCCGACAAGAGATATATAGGTGAAGCGTTTCTGGTCGATCCTGTAAAAATCACGTCGGAGGAAAGTCGCAGCTTAACGACGAGCGAAATTTTGGGCATCACGCAGTCTTTTGACGTCCGCATATTGACAGGTGAAGTCCTATCCAAAAGCGAGAATAAAAATCCCTATTTTTCCGTTTTTTCACCTGCAAATAAAAAGTTTAAACGAGTGATCTACACGGAGGAACTAGACCAGACAAAAATATGCCTTTCTCGGCCTCAAATTTTCGCCGCATTTGGTTCGGGGGCTGTTCACAGAACCCCGCACGCTCCAACTACCGACGTTGAGTACGAGTTCGAATACTTGAACTCAATCTCATTAATTTTTCAGTTTGACGCGCGTGATGCCAAATGCGCATCTAAGGTTTCCTTATTTCAAAATCGGAACAAATAAAAACTCATGTCTACAACCATTACTGGCAATGAATCATTCTGGGGCAGTGTCAAGCTTTCAGCCGGCGCACTTGCGCTGATAAACAAAAGTCCCACCTTGGTTAACCAATTGCAGCAGTACGGGAATGCAGTCGCCGACCACACCACCAGTCCAATGCAGATCGGCACCGGAAACGGGACTTTTTACGATTCCGCGAGCAATCAGGTTGTTTTCGCCGGCAATTATCAAAACTGGACGGACTCGATCACGGTCGGAAATTTGGCTCACGAAATTGGCCATTACGTGAATTCTGCTAACGACCGGGCTTTCGCGATTCAGCATCAAACGGCGCTGGGTGATCCGAACGCTTACTCCATGGACGCAATGATCGGCCTTCATCGGGAGGGAGAAGCCGTCGATAACAACTATATTGTGCAGCAGGAAATCAAGCAAAACGGTGGTGGCCTAGTCTACCTGGCGGGACAGGCTCGGGCAGACGGAAGCACTACGGCTCTGCAATCGTTGCTGGATACGCAGCATTCGGCGGATGTCAAGGCGGGTTGCAGCGCGTCAATCGACCAACAGTTTATGATCGAACAGGCAATGGGAGTCTATTCGACGCCCTCCACCAGCAACACACAACAGAACTACTTCGATTACTACGGTAGTTCACGCGGAGCACATTCTCCAGCGCCTGGCGCTGCTACGGGGTTTTCGATTGTCGATCCAAACGGCAACGGCAACTATACCTCGATGAAAGAGACGTTTTCGTCCGGCGACACTGTGACTCAACAATTCAGCGGCACGGCACTCAGCTCCGCCGTAACCGCCGATCAGTTCGGCAACGTCCTTACCCAAACTCTCTATTCACACAACACCGACGGCAGTTACGTCGCCAATATCTATGACGGCCAAGGGCATGCAACCGCGCAGAACCAGTTCCATAGCGATGGCAGCCAAGTTGATTATGTGTTCAATGCCAACGGCACGCAGAATGCGACGGTTCTCAATGCGGCCGGGCGCGAGACTGAGTATGCGACGTTCGCCAGCACCGGAGCGAAGACGCAGGATTTGCTCTATGACGCGACGTCCGGCCGTCTGACGCGGGAGAACGACTTCAACGCTGATGGAAGTCAGGTTGACCACATCTTCAACACCAACGGCACGCAGAACACTGCGGTCTTCAATGCTGCCGGTCATGAAACCGAGTATGCGACCTTCGGCACCAACGGCAAGATGGCGCAGGATCAGTTCTACGACGCGTCGTCCGGCCGCCTGACACGGGAGAACGACTTCAACGCTGACGGTAGTCAGGTCGATCACATCTTCAACACCAACGGGACGCAAACCGCTTACGCCTTCAACGCAGCGGGTCACGAAACCGAACAGTCAACCTTTGGCACCAACGGCAAGATCACCCAGGACGTATTTTTCGACGCCACGACCGGACGTGAAACGCGGGAGAACGACTTCAACGCTGATGGAAGTCAGGTTGACCACATCTTCAATGCTAACGGGACGCAAACGGCGTCTACCTTCAATGCTGCGAGTCATGAAACCGAGCAGGCAACCTTCGGCATAAACGGAGCGAAGACGCAGGATTTGTTCTATGACGCAACGTCCGGCCGTCTGACCCAGGAGAACGACTTCAACGCTGACGGAAGCCAGGTTGATCACATCTTCAACACCAACGGCACGCAAACCGCTTACGCCTTCAACGCAGCGGGTCACGAAACGGAACAGGCAACATTCGGCGCCAACGGTAAGATCACGCAGGACCTGGTCTTTGACGGATCGACCGGTCGAGAGCTACAGGAGACTGACTATAACGCCAACGGTAGCGGCGTTGCCCATATCTTTAACCCTGACGGTACGCAGACCGCTGCAGTTTTCGATCCATCTGGTCACGTCTCCGAATACGCGACGTATGGCACAAACGGCAAGGTGAAGACTGACGCCTTCTTCGATCCCAACGGCCGAGAGACGCAACTGAACGAGTACTCCGGTAACCAGACGACCGTCCACATTATCAATGCGGACAATACGCAAACGGCGACTGTCTACAACGGCGCCAATCAGGAAACCGAGTTCGCCCGGTTCGACGCCCGCGGGCACAAGACCGACGACTACTTCTTCAACGGGCCGACCGGTCGGGAAACTGAGTACGATCACTATGGTAGCGATGGAAGCATGGTCGCTAATATCTTCCATAGCGACAACAGTCAGGACCTGATCATTTACAACGCATCGGGCCAGGAGACGCAATACGACGCATACAACAGCCAGGGGCAACTTACCGGATTCACGAACTTCACCTATACGGTGGGTGGTGGCTATAACGCCGTTGCGTATGGGCCGACTGGATATGAAAGCGGCTGGGCGGATTACGCTTCGAACGGCACGCAGATTTCAACGAGCGGCGGCGCGTACAACTTCACGCTGGACGACGGCTACGAGTGCGGGGCCGACTGGGGTTTCACGACCAACCTGGGCGGCACCGGATACAGCTCCGATTATGGCTTCTACATCTGATAGCCGGCCAGAGTGACGGCTAGCAGTTGCTGCGTCCGCAAATTTCCGGAAGTTTGCGGACGCAGCATGTCGCAAGCATCGATGGATGCTTGCCACCATGAACATTTCGCGCATCTGCCCTTGAAGGCCGCACGCCGTCATCTTGACGACACTCCGACTTCGCAAAAAAAAGTCCGCCAATGAGGCGGGCTATAAACTGAGATACGTCCGAAGCGAAACCTCTTGGCGAGAGCTTGACATTCCGCTTCTGTACGCAAATCCATTGACTGTGATGAGGCGGAATTCGGCCATAGGTCGAATCCGATTCTCGCGTGCACAGCGCGCCACCACCAGCATCTCCGTCAGATCGTGAGCCGGCGTGCGGCTGCGCGGATCGAGCAAATCGCCAAACGCCGCTTCGATATGCATGCATCACGGAGGACCTTTGTCGTCGTCGGCGTTCGGGGTTAGACCGATTAAACGATCCGGTGGACAGGCGGTGCGCAAACTCGTGCGCCGACTCGTAGTAGTAGTTCAGCCTTCTTCCGCCCCGTGGCCGAAACGCTGACGGAATTTTATGGCCGCGGCACCGTAGAAGACGTACGACGGCATCCACACCGTCGTCACGTCGCAGGATTCAAGCGTTCATACAAGCTCAGCCGCCGCACCCTCAACCGCTCGCTTGCGATACCAAACGAAATAAACGACCAGCAAGCAAACAATAAACGGCACGCCAATCACGAGCGTCATTCGGAACTCCCTGGTAAACCACGTGGTAACCAACGCGCTCACCATCAACCCGGCTCCCAACGCGGAAGTCCCCGGATATCCCCACATCCGAAATGCTAACGGCGTGCCCTTATGTCGATGACGAAAAAAGAAGTGCGTCACAAAGATCATCAGCCAGGTCAACATCGCCCCGAACATGGAAATCGACATCATCAACACAAACGAAGCGTCGGGATAAACCACGTTTAACACGGTAGCCAGCGCGATCCCGATCGTCGATAACCAGAGCGCGGCCACAGGCACTCCATTACCGTTCAACGCGCCCAACCTTCGCGGCGCATACCCGGCACGGGACAGACTGAACATCATCCGCGTCGTGATATAGAGTTGGCTGTTCATCGCCGACAACGCCGCCACCAGGATCACAAAGTTGATGACGCCAGCCGCACCCGGCACGTGAGTAGCGGCCATCACCCGCACGAAAGGACTCTCGTCCGTACCGGCCGCATTCCACGGCACGATCGCCAGCATGAGCGCCAACGTCAGCAGATAGAAGAACACCAGCCGGAACATCGTCGCGCGAAAAGCCCGCGTGATCGCCTTCTGCGGATCGCGCGCCTCGCCCGCCGCGACAGCAATCATCTCGATGCTCAGATAACTGAAAATCGACACGATCACCGCCACCCACATACCCCACACGCCTTTCGGAAAGAAACCGCCGTGCGACGTGTAATTGGCAAAGCCGATCGTCGAATCCGCCGGCGCGCCGAACACCACATAAGCGCCGAGCAGAATGAAGCCGACGATCGCGACGATCTTCAGCATCGAAAACACATACTCCACCGCACCGAACACTTTCACGCTGACCGAATTGATCCCGATCAGCGCCGCCGAAAATCCGACGATCCAGTACCAACCGGGCACGGCGGGAAACCAGTACTTCATATACACGGCAATCGCCGTCACCTCGGTGCCGACCGCGAACACGATCGACGACCAATACGCGTAGCGCACCAGAAAGCCCGCCCACGGCGCGATATAGTGCTCGGCATACGCGCCGAACGAACCCGAAGTCGGATGCGCGACGGTCATCTCCGCGAGGCATCCCATCAGTAGCAAGGCGATCAGCGCGCCGATCGCATAACTGACCAGCACGCTCGGTCCGGCAAACCCGATCGCAAAACCACTGCCGAGAAATAGCCCGGTGCCGATCGCGCCGCCAATCGCGATCATCGACAACTGCCCGGTCGATAATCCGCGGTGCAACCCCTTCTCACGTTCGACAATCGCGTCGAAGCCTCGCTGCTCTTGCGTCATCTCTTGTCTCCTCCTGGATGCGCTTGCGTGTGTGGACACAAGCGCCGGTGCCGCGCTGTCGTGCGGCTTCGCTATTCGAAGCGCGGCGTATGCTTCACCATCGATTCTGAAAACGGCTCACGTGACCGACTTGCGCGCCTTGAACTCTTCGGTATTCCATGCATCGGTCGCGATGATGTCCTTGAGTTGCGCGATCGTGTCCCAGATATCCACGTAGCGCACATAGAGCGGCGCGAAACCGAAGCGCAAAATGTCGGGAGCACGGAAGTCGCCGATGACATTGCGCGCGATCAGCGCCTGCATGATCGCGTAGCCTTCCGCGTGACCGAGGGAGACCTGACTGCCCCGCTTTTCGGCGTCGCGCGGCGAAGCCAGCGTGCAACCCAGGGCCGTCAGTTCCTGATCGGTCAATTCGATAAACAGGTTGCCAAGCGCCACGCTCTTGTCGCGCAGCACGTCGAGATCGACACCGTCGAAAGCCTCGAGCGCACTCTCCAGTGCGATCACGCCGAGTTGCGGCGCGGTGCCCGTCAACATCCGCTCAATGCCAGGATGCGGCGCATAGTCATGGGTAAATTCGAACGGCTTCGAATGCCCGTGCCACCCGGTCAGCGGTTGACGCACGGCCTCGATATGACGCGATGCAACGAACACGAAAGCCGGCGCGCCAGGGCCACCGTTCAGATACTTGTAGCCACATCCGACCGCAAAGTCGGCCTCGCAACGATTCAGATTCACCGGCATGGCGCCCGCCGAATGACACAGGTCCCACACGATCAACGCACCGGCCTCATGCGCCTGACGCGTGACCGCTTCCATGTCGTAGCGTTTGCCGGTTTTGTAATTGACGTGCGTGAGCGACACGATTGCCACGGTGTCGTCGATGGCCGCCGCGATCTCGTCGGGATCGACGCAGCGCAGTTCGCAACCGGTCATCTCCGCGACGCTCGACGCGACATACACGTCAGTCGGAAAGTTGGTGCGTTCGGCCAGAATCACATTGCGGCCGGGGCGCATGCGCGTGGCCGCCACCAGCACCTTGAACAGATTCACCGAGGTCGAATCGGCGACGATCACTTCGTCCTGTCCCGCGCCGATCAGCGTGGCAATCTTGTTGCCGGTGCGCTGCGGCGCCGGATACCAGTCGGCGTCGTTCCATGAGCGGATCAGACCGTGCGCCCATTCCTGCTTCAACGCCTGTTCGATGCGCGCGGGCACATTGGCGGGCATCGCGCCCAGCGAGTTGCCGTCGAGATAAATCGTGTCGGCGGGCAGATCGAAGCGAGCGCGGCAATGGGCCAAGGTGTCGGCAGCGTCGAGCGCGGCGCAGTGTTCCCGGGTAATCATGTGGCTAATTTCCTGTTATTTCTTCTTGCAATGACAAACGCCGTGAGGCCTTGCCTGAGTTCGTTTTTCAAACCGCGTGCACGACGTTCACCGGCAGGCTGAAGAATCGCTGCGCGTTAGCGCCGAGAATCTTGGCCTTGGCCGTATCGCTCAGTTGTGGATGATGCGCGACGAGGTCGCCGATCTTCTGTTCGCCGAGCGGGAACGGATAGTCGGAACCGAGCAGCACGTGGTCCTCGCCCATCGTTTCGACGAGCAGGCGCAACGCGCCTTCGTCGAACACGGCGCTATCCACATGAAAGCGCTCGAGGTACGACACCGGTGGATTGGGACAATCTTCACGCACGATGTCGCGCTGCTCCCACGCGTTCTGCACACGGCCAAGCAGAAACGCGAAGCTGCCGCCACCATGCGCGAAGCACAGCTTGAGCGATTTCGGAATCCGCTCGAACGCGCCCGACAGAATCAGCGACACCATACTCAGTTGCGTTTCCGCCGGCATCGCGACGAGCCACGGCAGCATCCATTTCTTCATGCGGCCGTCGGTCATCATGTCCCACGGATGCACGAGCACCGGAATGCCTTCGTTCGCGCAGTGCGTGAGGAAGGTCACGAGATGTTCGTCGTCGAGATCGCGCGGGCCGAGGTGATTGCCGATCTGCACGCCGCGATGGCCGGCGCGATGCGCGCGCGTCGCTTCACGACAAGCCAGCTCGACGTCCTGCAACGGCACCTGGGCGAGCGCCATCAAGCGCTGCGGTGCGTGTGCGCAGAGTTCGAGCGCGTGGTCGTTCATGCGCGCGGCCCAATCGTGCGCGGCGACCGCTTCATAGCCATAGCCGAACATCACGGGCGTCGCGCACATCAATTGAATGTCGACGCCGAGCGCGTCCATTTCGGCAATCCGCGCCGCCGGGTCCCACAGCGCGCGATATACCGGGCGAAAGCGCTTCTCGCCGGTCATGATCATGCCGCGTTCGCCGTCCGCGTCGATCTGCAGCCACGGCGCGTGTTGCGCGTCGAGACGTGCGGCCTCTTCCCGCGCGATCGGCGGAAAGAAGTGGGAGTGCATGTCGATTCGAAGTGTCATTGTGATTCTGTTGGTTTAGACGGCCTTGCCGGGGTGGACATGGCCGCAATGCGCGCAGCGGCGTTTTTCTTCCGACGCATAAAACGCGTTGAAGAGCGGTGGCAAATCGCTGACGATGCTCTTCAATTGCACCTCGACGCGATACACGAGATGCCCGCAAGCGTCGCAATACCATTCGAAGCCATCCACGAGGCCCGCCGGGCGTTGCCGTTCGATCACCAGGCAAACGCTGCTGGCCTCGGGCCGCTGCGGCGAATGGCGCACATGCGGCGGCAGCAGAAACACGTCGCCTTCCTTCAGATCGACGCGTTCACGCTTGCCGTCGATCCAAAGATGCAGATACGCATTGCCGCGCAACTGATAGAAGAATTCCTCGAGTGGATCGTCGTGATAGTCGGTGCGATGATTCGGGCCACCCACCACCGTGACGATGAAATCGCTGTCCTGCCACACCTGTTGATTGCCGACCGGCGGCTTCAGCAAGTGTGCGTGATCGTCGATCCAGCGCTGGAAATTGAACGGTTTGCCGTATGTGAGCATGGCTGTCTCTTGGTCGTTTTTGCGCGTGTCTATTTTTGCGGCGCGTACGCAATCGCCTTCATCTCGATCAACAGATGCGGATGAGGCAACTGATGCACGGCGACCGTGGTGCGCGTCGGACCGGTTTCATCGAAGTACTCGCCGTATACCGCGTTGTAGCCGCCGAAGTCGTTCATGTTGACGAGGAACGACGAGATCTCGACGAGGTTGGACAGGTCCGCGCCTTCACTCTGCAGAATATCGCGAATGTTCTCGATCACCACGCGCGTTTGCTCGCGGATATCGAGTTGCACGGTGCCGAGTTCGTCGGCGGACGCGCCCGCAATCGAATTGTCGGGACGGCGCGAACTCGTGCCGGAGACGAACAGGAAATCGCCCGCTCGCGTCACATGAGGAAAACGGCCGCGCGGTTTGGCTTTGCCGGGCACGATGCGCCCCTGAATGGTCGAGTCGTTGGTCATGAAAGTCGATAGGTAGAGAATTCAGTGCTGCCGAGCCCATTGACGACGCAATGCACATGCGCATTGGCAGGCAACGGATGAGCGGCGGTTGCGGCGCCCGCCATGATCAGCGAACCGGCCGGCAACACCAGGCCGCTTTGCGTAAGCAGGCGCGAAGCCTGCACGATCGAACGCAGCGGGTCGCCGAGAATCGCCGCGGTCGAGCCGGCCTGCACGAGCCGGCCATCGATGCGCATCGTCACGCCCGCATTACGCAGGCCGTCGAACTTCCGCGCCCACGGTCCGATGACGAGGCCCGCCGACGAACAGTTATCGGCCACCACGTCCTCGAGCGTGAACCTGAAATCGCGGTAGCGCGAATCGATGATCTCCATCGCCGGGGCGACCGCTTCCAGATAACGCGAGGCCTCGAGCAGCGTCAACGGACGATCGATATCGCGGCTCGTCAGAAAGCAGACTTCGGGTTCCACGCGCGGATGAATGAAGCGATCGAGCGCGACGCGGCCGGCGTCTTCATCGAGCATCGCATCGGTCAGCCAGCCCCAGATCAGACTATCGACACCCATCTGTATCATTTTCGCGCGGCTCGTAAAACCGAGCTTCACGCCGACCATGCTCTCGCCGCGATGAATGCGCCGCTCGATCGACGCACGCTGGATCACGTACGCGTCGTCGAGCGAAAACGGCGCGGCCGCGGTGATCTGCGCAATCGGCTCAGCGTGGCGGGCTGCGTCATCGAGGCGTGCGGCGATGCCGTCAAGGTCGATCATGCAGCCTCCCGCTGTGCCAGCTCGCGTGCTTTGAGCATATCCAGCGCAACGTCGACGATCATGTCTTCCTGGCCGCCGACCATGCGGCGCTTGCCCAACTCGACCATGATGTCGAACGCCGACAGACCGTATTTCGCCGCGGCCGCTTCAGTGTGGCGCAGAAAGCTCGAATACACGCCGGCGTAACCGAGCGCGAGCGTTTCGCGATCCACGCGCACCGGGCGCTCCTGCAATGGGCGCACGATATCTTCCGCGGCGTCGATCAGTTGCTTCACATCGCAGCCGTGCTTGAGCTTCATGCGATCCACCGCGGCGACGAACACTTCGAGTGGCGCGTTGCCTGCGCCCGCACCCATGCCGGTGAGCGACGCATCGACACGGTCGCAACCGTGTTCGAGCGCGACGATGGAATTCGCCACGCCCAGCGAGAGATTGTGGTGCGCATGCATGCCGGTCTGCGTTGCCGGATCGAGCACGGCTTTGAACGCGTCGAACCGCTCGGCGACCTCGCGCATGTTCAGCGCGCCGCCCGAATCGACCACATACACGCATTGCGCGCCGTAGCTTTCCATCTGCTTGGCCTGCTTCGCCAATGCATCGGGCGATGTCATATGCGACATCATCAGAAAGCCGACCGTGTCCATGCCGAGCGAACGCGCGTACTCGATGTGCTGCTTCGAGATATCCGCTTCCGTGCAGTGCGTGGCGATCCGCACGACGCGCGCGCCGGCGTCGTAGGCCGCGCGCAGATCGTGGACCGTGCCGATGCCGGGCAGCAACAGCGTCGCCACTTGCGCACGCTTCACCGTCGCCGCAACGGCTTCGATCCATTCGAGGTCGGTGTGCGCGCCGAATCCGTAATTGAAGCTGGAGCCCGCGAGGCCGTCGCCATGCGCGACTTCGATACTGTCGACACCGGCTTCGTCGAGCGCCTGCGCAATCGCGACCGCGTGGTCCAGCGAGTACTGATGGCGGATCGCGTGCATGCCGTCGCGCAGCGTCACGTCGGACACGTAGATTTTTTTGGTGCTATCGGTCATTGCGTTGTTCCTCTCACGCTGCCACGCGACTCGCCGCGATCTGCTCGGCGGCGGCCAGTGCGGCCGATGTCATGATGTCCAGATTCCCCGCATACGAAGGCAGATAGTGCGCGGCGCCCTCCACTTCGAGGAACACGCTCACCTTCAAGCCCGCGCGGCGCTCGTTCGCATGCAAGGCGAGCGGATTCGCCGCGGTATAGCGGTCGAACTGCACCGCCTGCTTCAACCGATAGCCGGGCACGTAGCTCGCCACCGCGGCGACCATTGCATGAATCGAGCGTTCGATCTCATCGGTATTGGCGTGTTCTTCGGTCAGACAGTAGACGGTGTCGCGCATCATCAACGGCGGCTCGGCCGGGTTCAACACGATGATGGCCTTGCCGCGCGCCGCGCCGCCTACGGTTTCGATCGCCTTCGAGGTCGTTTCGGTGAACTCGTCGATATTGGCGCGCGTGCCCGGCCCTGCCGAGCGGCTCGCAATCGAAGCGACGATTTCCGCGTACCGCACCGGCGCGACGCGTGAGACCGCGTGCACGATCGGGATGGTCGCCTGGCCGCCGCACGTCACCATGTTCAGGTTCGGCGCGTCGAGATGCGCGAACAGATTCACGACCGGCACCACGAACGGCCCGATCGCAGCCGGTGTCAGATCGATGACGGTCACGCCGTGTTCGCGCATTACGGCCGCATGCCGATGATGCGCGCCCGCCGAAGTTGCATCGAACGCGATACGGATCGCGCCGAAATTCGGCATGGCGACGAGCCCTTCGATGCCGTTTGCGGTAGTCGCCACACCGAGCCGTTCGGCGCGCGCGAGGCCGTCCGAAGCCGGGTCGATGCCGACCATCGCGCCCATTTCAAGGTGCTTTGCGTTGCGCAACACCTTGATCATCAGATCGGTGCCGATGTTGCCGGAGCCGATGATGGCCACGGCCTGCTTGTCCTGTTTGTCGTACATGGCGCTCCCGTTCACGACGTCGATTCAGAGTGATGAGCGAAACTCGCGCTCACGGAGCCGAGTCCTTCGATATGGGCGGTAAAGACGTCGCCGGCCTGCACGGCCGCCATGGGTCCGAGCGCGCCCGTGAGCACGATGTCGCCTGCCTTGAGCGGCGCACCGACACGCGTCATCGTATTGGCGAGCCAGAGCGCCGCGTAGAGCGGATTGCCGAGGCACGCCGCACCGACGCCCACGCTCACGTGATCGCCGCGACGCTCCATCACCATGCCGCAGTTGACGATGTCGAACGCGTCGAGCTTGACGGGCCGGTTGCCGAGCACGAAGAGGCCACTGGATGCGTTATCGGCCACCGTGTCGGTCAGGCGGATATCCCAGTTGGCGATGCGGCTGCCGACAATTTCGATTGCGGGCAACGCGTAGGCCGTCGCGCCGATCAGATCGGCGATCGTGTGACGTTCGTGCGGCAAATCACGCGCGAGCACCAGCGCGATTTCCGCTTCCACCTTGGGCTGTTGCGTGCGCGACAGCGCAATCTCCTCGCCATCGACGATCGACATGTCGTCGAACAGCATGCCGAAGTCCGGTTGATCGACGCCGAGTTGCGTCTGCACGGCTTTCGACGTGAGGCCGATCTTGCGGCCCACCAGACGGCGGCCAGCCGCCAACTGGCGCTCGGTATTCACGCGCTGCACTGCGTAGGCCGCGTCGAGCGCATTGCCGCCGAGTTCCGCGATCGCGGCGCGAACCGGCGCGACCGGCACGCCGTTCCATTGCGCGTGCCACAGTGCGTCGGCGATTTGTTGCACGGCGTCCAGGTCGAATCCGCTCATGCGATCCTCACGCAAATGTTGGTCAGTTCCGAATAGAAGTCGAGCGAGTGACGTCCACCTTCGCGGCCGATGCCCGAGAGTTTCGCGCCGCCGAACGGCGTACGCAGATCGCGCACGAACCATGCATTGACCCACACGATGCCGGTTTCGATCTGACGTGCCACGCGATGTCCGCGTGCGAGCTGCGTGGTCCAGATGCTCGCGGCGAGACCGTAGGCGCTGTCGTTCACGCGGCCGATCACTTCGTCTTCCGTGTCGAACGGCGCAATGTGGCAGACAGGTCCGAAGATTTCTTCCCTGACGCAGCGTGCGTCGTCGGCGAGGCCGGTCCAGATGGTCGGCATCACGAATGCACCGTGATCGCGTTCGTCATTAAATTGCGGAACGTGGCCGCCCGTCACGACGGTGGCGCCCTCTTCGACCGCGAGACGGAAATACGACAGCACCTTCTCGCGATGTCCGCGCGAAATCAGCGGCCCCATCGTCGTCTCGGGATCGTGCGGTGCGCCGACACGCAATGTTTCGGTCTGCTCTTTCAACGCGGCGACGAAGCGCTCGAAGATCGGCCGCTCCACGTACACGCGTTCGCTGCATAGACACACCTGCCCGGCATTCGTGAAGCTCGACTTCAGCACGCCCGCCACCGCCGCGTCGAAGTCCGCATCGGCGAATACGACCGCCGCATTCTTACCGCCGAGTTCGAACGAGATTTCCTTCACGCCATCGGCAACGGTCTTCATGATCGTGCTGCCAGTGCGCGATTCGCCGGTAAACGTAATCGCACTGATGTCCGGATGACGCGTGAGAAACTCGCCAGCCGCATTCGGACCGTGACCGTGGATGAGATTGAACACACCGGGCGGCAAGCCGATGTCGTGCATGACTTCGGCCAGCAGCGTGGCCGAACTGGGTGTCTCTTCCGAAGGCTTGGCGACGACGCAATTGCCCATGGCGAGCGCCGGCGCGACCTTCCACGTGAACAGCAGCAACGGCAGATTCCACGGCGAGATGATGCCGATCACGCCGAGCGGCTTGCGCGTCACGTAGTTGATCAGCTCGCTACCATCGGCCGCATGCGTTTCGAAAAACTCGCTATTCGCGGTGCGGATCAGATCGCCAAACGTGCGGAAGTTGGCAATGCCGCGCGCGATATCGAGTTTGCGGGCCTGTTCGAGGGGACGGCCGGTGTCGGCGACTTCGGCGGCGACGAAGTCGTCGAAGCGCGCCTGAATACCGTCGGCGATCTTGTGCAGCCAGTCGGCGCGTTGCGCCGGCGTGGTACTGCGCCAGCCAGCGCGCTGGGCGGCGGCGGCGGCGCGCACGGCGGCGTCGACGGTGGCGGCGTCGGCCTCGCAGACCTGGGCAAGTACGGTGCCGTCGACCGGGCTGAGATTGGGGAACGTGGTCGCGGTCGCGATGAATTCGCCGTCGACGTAATGGCGAAGTAACGGTTGAGCGCGCTGCGCGGCGGCCGGGGTGAAGGTCACAACGTCTCCTGCTCGATTGAAGTATTGGCAGGAGTCTACGGTTGGCGCCTCACGCGGCGGTAATCAAAGATTGAGCGCTGGATATGCTAAAGCGGAATACCAGAGTTCCTCACGCGGGCACGTCGAGTTCAGGCGTGGCCACCTTGACCGCCTCGCGCAGACATTCGACAAACGCCTGGCACGCCGCGCTCTGCTCCTTGTGCGAGCGCACCGAAAAACCGACCGTGCCGAACGCGCCGCTCTCGGGCAAATCCAGAATCCGCAGCAAGCCCGCCTCGGCGAACTGCTGCGCGGCGACGCGCGGCATCAGCGCGATCCTCGGCGTATCGAGCAGCAAGCCGATATTCGTCAGCAGCGAGAGTGACTCCACGATATCCGTAGGCAGCGGCAATCCCGCCGCGCGGAACAGATGTTCCGCCGAGAGCCGCGCGGGCGAGTCGGGGGTCGGCAGAATCCACGGCGAGCCGACCAGCTCCGTGAGATGCGTCACGCCCGCCGGCGCGGGACCATAGCCTTTGCCGACCACCACGCACAGCGACTCGTCGAAGAGCGCCTCGTGCGTCAGCGGAAAAGCACTGGCAATCGGCAACTCGCGTTCAGGCAGCCGTCCCACGACGATATCGAGGTCGCCGGTGGCGAGCGCCGGGAACAGATGCGCCGTGGTGCCTTCGCGCACTGTCACCAGGACATTCGGTGTGCGCGCCTTCAGCATGGCAATGGCGGCCGGCAACAGCCGCGCCGATGCCGAGATGAGCGTGCCGACGATCACATGTCCACTGGTGCCGAGCCTGAAATCGTTGAGTTCGTCGGTCATATAGCGCAACTCGGCCATCAGCGATTTGACGCGCCGCCCGAGCAGCAGCCCCAGTTCCGTGGGCACGACGCCGCGATTCGAGCGCGCGAACAATGCGCCGTCGAAACAGGATTCGAGTTCGTGGATGACCTTGGTGACGGCCGGCTGCGTGAGGCGCATTTCGTTGGCTGCGCGCACCACCGAGCGCGTTTCCAGTACGCGTTCGAAGATCATGAGCTGATTGAGCTTCAGCTTGCGGATCAGGGAAATCTCGCTGAGCGGGTTGGCTTGCATGGCGGGGTGTGCGGAAATCGACGATCCGCGATGGTAACAGCAGAAAAGCAGCGGGCCGATCAGGGGCTCCCCTTGGTGTGCCCAGGTCTGGGCACACCTATTGCTCTATTCCGCTCGCCGGCAAATAACCCGTCAAAGCACGCAGTGCCCACAACGAGTCGCCGTTTTCCATTTAATCCAGCAATCCATCGGTGGGAGGCCCCATGCTTCGATACGCTGCAATCTTCTTCATCATCGCGATCATCGCCGCGGTATTCGGCTTCGGCGGCATTGCCGCAGGCGCGACGGAAATCGCCAAGGTACTGTTCTTCATCTTCGTGGTGATCTTCCTCGTCACCTTGCTGATGGGCGTGATGCGACGCTGATGAACGCGTCGACTGTTTAGGCGAAACACACCTGCCCCGGCGCGAGAATCAGCAATCCGTTGCAATACTTGCCGTACCGTATTGCAATTGTTGCTGCCCCGCGCCGGGGTTTTCACTTCAGGCTAAACCTGCATCCAAGCGTCCTCTACCACGCATTGCACCGCAGCACTCCTCCAATCTTCGTTGCCGCTTCGTTGCCGCTTCCTTGTCTTCACGCCGCGCGCGCAATCGGCGCACGCACACTCAACCGATGCGACCAGTTAGCGAGCGTACGCGTCGCCACCGGCGGCTTGCTCAAGATCGCGCTGTCATAACCCTTGCCGTCGAAGCGTACGAAATCGACAATACGAAACCCCTGTCCACGATAAAACTCGATCAGATGCGCAGCGGGTTGCGGCGTATCGAGCGCAAGCTCCGCATAGCCCCGCGTCGCGGCCCAATGGTCGGCGAAGGCAATCAGCAACGTACCGATACCGCGCGCCTGCCACACCGGCTCGACCGCGAACTGGCGCAAGCTGGCGATATCGTCGCGCCGGTATAGCTCGCAAGCCGATTCACGATCTGTTGCATAGAGTGTCATCGTGCCGACGATGCGCCCGTCGCACACCGCCACATAGCAATCGCCGCGCGTTGCGCGCAGGCGTGTCGTCTCGACGGTCTGATCCACGCACGTACAGTTGAGGCCCATTGCGCCGAGCGGCGTGAAGGCCCGATGCAACAACGCCGTCAATGCGACGAACGAATCGCGCGCCGGATCGAAGCGGCGCAATTCGACACGGCCCACGCCGTGACACACATAGTCGATACGAACGGATTGTTGCTTCGTTGCACGTTGTTTCACGTTGAGCACCTCGCGGTATCAAGATGCCCGAAGTGTAGATTTCGCGTGGACGCGTCTCAAGAAAAAATGTCGTAAAAACTCACATGGGAGCCGCTGCCGGCGCGCTAGGCCAAAGCCGGCGCAAGCTGCGGCTCGCCTTCGCGTAGACCGAGATGCAATTCCTCGCAGAGGAACGTTTGCAAGGTTTGCACGGCGGCCGCCTGCGCGCCGGAAACCTCGCGCATGAAAAGCCCGAAGTCCGCGGTGGGCGCGTCGGGCAAACCATCGTTTTGGCCGAGCACGCGCATCGACTCCGAACGGATGTTGCCGTCGAGCAGCACGGACACACCGAGCCCCGCTTCAACCGCGGATTGCACGGCCGGCAGACTGGTGCTCGTGCACACGATGCGCCACGCGATCCCCGCGCGGCGCAACGCCGTCAACACCTGCTGCTGCCACAGACACGCGTCGCCGAATGCCACCACCGGTAAGGCCGCCTGCGCGTCGCGGCTGAAGCCGCGCGCGCCGACCCAGAAGAGCGGCTGCTTCCACGTGAGATGCGGCGTTGCGTCGACCAGCGCGGGATCGCCGACCACCACGTCGAGGCTGCCATCCGCGAGCCGGCTCGACAACGCTGCGCTGCTGTCGACGACGATCTCCAGCGCCACTTGCGGATAAGCGATCGAAAAACGCCGCAACGCTCGCGGCAAACGACCGACCGCAATGTCCTCCAGCATGCCGAGCCGCACGGTGCCGGACACCTGCCCTGCGCTCAACGCGCGACGCGCATCGGCGCCCGCGCCGAGTATCGTATGGGCATACGGCAGCAACAAATGTCCCGCTTCCGTAAGTTGCACGCCGCGCGGCGAGCGGTCGAGCAAACGCTGCCCGAGTTCGTCTTCGAGCCGGCGCAATTGCATGCTTACCGCGGCTTGGGTTCGCGCGAGGCGCGTCGCCGCCACGCCCACCGCGCCCGTCTCCGCCACGGTGACAAAGGCGCGCAGCAGGTTGCTGTCAAGATCTCGGGTCATAAAGGTTCTTGAAGTCGGCATAAGAAATATCAACTTATCTTAATACCGCCAGCACCGATAAGATAGCGATGACGAATTCCGATCGAACGCCAACACACCAGACGACCATGCAGGACACCACCCTCCAACCCGCGTTGAATCCCGCGCAAACCAGCGTGAAACCCGCCCGCAGCGCGGCCGGGGCAGCGTTGCTGTGCGTGCTGTCGATGTCGTGCGTGCAGTTCGGCGCCGCGCTTTCCGCGCCGACGATGGCCACGTACGGTTCACTCAGCACCACCTGGCTGCGCCTGTGCTGGGCGGCATTGGTGCTCGCCTTGCTGGTACGTCCGCGCTTTCTGAGTTACTCGCGCGCTCATTGGACTGCCGCCGGCGTGCTCGGCGCGGCGATGGCGGGCATGACGCTGTGCTTTTTCGCCGCGCTTCAGCGCATTCCGTTAGGACTCGCCGTGGCGATCGACTTTCTTGGGCCGCTCGCCGTGGCGACCTTCGCGGTCCGTCGCGCACGCGCGTTGCTCTGGCCCGCGCTCGCGATTGCCGGCGTGATCCTGCTCTCGCGCGATCGCGCCGGCTGGATCGGCGAACCGCTCGGCGTGCTGCTCGCCTGCGGCGCGGCGCTCGGCTGGGGCAGCTATATCGTGTTGATGAAGAAGACCGGCACCCTGTTCGCGGGACTCGAGGGACTGTCCGTGTCGCTGATCGCGGCGGCACTCGTGGCCACGCCATTCGGATTGGCGCAAAGCGGTCTTCATGTCGAGGTAGGCCAGATCGCAGCGACAGCGGGCCTCGCGATACTGGTCCCGCTGCTGCCGTATGCGCTGGAAATGGTGGCATTGCGGCACATGCCGGCCGCCTCGTTCGGAATCCTGATGAGCGTCGAACCGGCGATCGGCGCGTTGGCCGGCTTCGTCGTACTGCATCAGCCGATGGGGATTTTGCAAATCATGGGCACGCTGCTGGTGGTGACCGCGAGCGTCGGCGCCGTGATGGTGACGCGCTGAATATCCGCGGCATGACGCGCGCGCCTCGGCGCGGCCAGACCGTGCGCGTAGCTCAGGCGATATTTTCCGCTTCGTAAATACGCCGGCCCGCGGCATCCTTCGCGCCAAGCGTCGGTTCGAAACCGATCGGCCACTCGATGCCGATGTCGGGATCGCGCCACAGAATGCAGCGCTCCAGTTCGGGAAACCAGTATTCGGTGGTTTTCCACAAACACTCGGCGAAGTTGGACAGCACCACGAAACCGTGCGCGAAGCCCGGCGGCGCCCAGATCTGCCGGTAATTGGCCGCGCTCAGATGCGCCCCGCACCACTTGCCGAAATTCGGCGAATTGAGCCGCACGTCGACGGCGACGGCGAACACTTCGCCCACCACGACCCGCATGAGCCGGCCCTGAGGGCGTTGCACCTGATAGTGCAACCCGCGCAACACGCCACGCACCGCACGCGAATGCCGGTCCTGCACAAACTGGAAAGCTTGCGAGACATCGTCGATAAACTCGTCCGCGCTGAAGCTCTCGAAGCAGAAGCCGAATTCGTCGCAAAACACCTCGGGCTCGATGAGCTTAACCTCCGGCAATGCCGTCGCGATCACCTTGTTGCCCATTGCCACTGTGCTCGTAAGAAGCCTGACCGGCGAAAACGCGGCCGCCACGACGGACGCGTCCAACTGTCGTAAGGCGCGCCGCCGCCGACACGGGCGCCTGCATGAATATTATGCCTCGCTCGCCACTCGGCTGCGTGCGCGATATTCGGTTGGAGAGAGCGCCATGCGCTTGCGGAAAATCTTCGCGAGACGATCGCCGTTGCCGGTACCGCTGCGCCGCGCGATCTTGTCGACCGGTAGTTCGGTCTCGGTCAGGAAGTTGCAGGCAATGCGCAGGCGAACTTGCAGCAAATAGTCCGACGGCGTGACCTGCATTTCATGCTTGAAACGCCGCAGGAAATTGCGCTCGCTCATCGCCGCGACCTGCGCGGCGTCGGCCACCGAAACCGGACGGTCGCAATTCGCCTCCATCCAGCGCGCCGCCGCGCGGATCTTCTCGGCCACGCTGAGCGTGCCGCCCTCTGCCGGGAGCGGCACCCAGGTGGCAGCCATGCCGGGCATCACACGGTCGGCGACGCTGCGTGCAAGCTCGGCACCGAGATCGCGTTTGATGAACATGAGCGCGCTGCGGGCACAGTCGTTACGATCGTTGGACGCGTTGAGCGCGGACTCACCCGTGACGCTGGAGAGATAGCGGTTCACCTGCGGTCCGTCGCTATCCGTCGGGCCGGCCGCTTCCAGCACGAGCCGCCCTTCACCGATCGTTTCGATCGCACGCGTGCGCGATTGCACCGAACGCAGCCAGCCAAGCACCCGCTCGTCGCGCGCGGCCACATGCGCGCCATAGCCGCCCGCGATGAACAGCACGTCGAAACCGCTGGCAAAGCGCGCGTCGATACGGTCAGTCCAGATGCGCGCAGAAGAAGAACTGGCGACGCTGCCGCCGTCCATGGAAAGGAATTGCACTTCGTAAGGCTGCTCTTCACCGGCGTGCGAACCCGAGAGTTCGTTCGCGGTCTGGAACATCTCCACCACCGTGCCTGGGCCGAGCAGCCAGAAGCCGTCGAACAGCAACACGCCGATTCGCCGCGTTGCACTACGCACGTTCAGTGTGGGCGTATGTAGCCAGGTGATCCTCGCAGTATCAAGGTGCATGTGCGGCATGATATTTCCCTAAACTGTCGTACATTGTGGACCCCGATCGCCGTTAGCAGCCGGTATGAGCGGAATGATTATTGCCAGCAGAAATCGCGGCAAGGCACTTAACGGATTAAGCGTGATGTTAGCGGAATGGCTCGCTATAGTAAATTTGAAAAACAAATTACTATCGAGAAACAGAATGTATGAAGAAAACCGTTATCGTGCGTTTGATATGAGAACGGGGGTTGCGGGCGCGCCACGGCAAGGCATACTGGCACGATTTCGGCGCCTTGCCGCTAAATGGCTACCAGTCTGGTTTTTCAGGCATCGACAGGTGGCGTCCGAACGCGTCGGATGATATCCAATTTGTGACTTGCGTATGGCGAAGCAGCATCCAAAAGTGTTTCAAACCTGAACTGCAAACCTCTCAGATAATGACCATTCAATAGCCGATTTATTCGCAAATTGGGAATTTATTGACTGCCCGCTGCAATCGACCTGCATTTAACGAATCGGTCGCCATTACAGTTTTATAAACGCATTTCTCGAACGTCTAAAAATGTTTCTATATTGAAACATTGGCGGTTTTATACGTATGAACAATCGATGGTTGCAGCGCACAATTATCGTAAACATCAGAGGATTGAACGCCGGTTGCCAGAAGTGCGGCAAGCGCGTTTCTTAAACAAAGCAAGCGGCGAATCAGCCGGCCGGATAAACGCGGCGCAGTGTATGGACGTGGCGTAAGTGAAGCGCGCTCAGGCCGTCGGCGACTCGTCGAACGATTCGCGTTCGATCGCGGTCGCGGCACGGCGCGCCCGCCGCTCCGCGCGCTTGCGATGCAGTTCCGCCAGCCGCCGCCGTCCGTGCGTGAGCGATGCGACCGCATGGAACGCGACCGGCGCGAACACCAGCCCGAACAGCGTGGCAGCCAGCACGCCGCCGAAGACGCCCGTGCCGATCGAGCGGCGACTCTCGGCACCCGCGCCGCTCGACACCACGAGCGGCACGACGCCCAGCAGAAACGCCGCCGAGGTCATCACGATCGGCCGGAAGCGCGCGCCCGCGGCCTCGGTCACGGCACGCGTCAACGGCATGCCGCGCTGGTACAGATCGCGGGCGAACTGCACGATCAGAATCGCGTTTTTCGCCGCGAGGCCGATCACCGTGATCATGCCGACCTTGAAGTACACGTCGTTGGGCATGCCGCGCAACAGCACCGCCGCGACCGCGCCGATCACGCCGAGCGGCACGACCATCAGCACGGCAAGCGGAATGGTCCAGCTTTCGTAGAGCGCGGCCAGCGCCATGAACACCGCCAGCAATGAGAGGCCGATCAACAACGGCGTGAGTTTGGCGGCCGCGGTTTCCTCGCGTGCCGCATCGACCCAGTCATAGCTCACGCCGACCGGCAGCGAAGCGGCAAGCCGCTCCAGCTCCGCCATGGCCGCGCCGGAGCTGTAGCCGGGCGCCGCGTGGCCGCTCACGTCGAGCGACGGATAGCCGTTGTAGCGCGTCAGCATCACCGGACCGATCGTCCACTGACGCGTCGCGATGGCCGAGAGCGGCACCATGCCGCCCGTCGAGTTGGGCACGGAGAGCGCGAGCAGATCGTCTTCGGTCATGCGTGTGGCGGCGTCGGCGGCGATCATCACGCGGCGCATGCGGCCGCCGGCCGGGAAATCGTCGATATAGGTCGAGCCGAAGGTGCTGCCCAGCACGTCCGCGATGCGATCGAACGACACGCCGAGCGCGTACGCCTTTGCGCGATCGACGATAAGCTCGACGCGCGGCGCGTCAGGCAGATCTTCCGAGTGCACCGAGGCCAGCACCGGACTCGCCTTGGCTTGCGCGAACAGTTGCTCGCGCGCGGCCTTCAGCGCGTCGAGCCCCACTCCGCCGCGATCTTCGAGGCGGAACACGAACCCGTCCGAATGTCCGAGTCCCGGCACCGAAGGCGGCAATTGCGCCTCGACGTTACCGTCCAGAATCTGGTCGAACTTTGCGTTGAGCCGGTCGCGCAAGGCCAGTGCATCGATATCGCGCTTGCCCCAGTCCTTGAGTTCGACGAACCCCATCGCCACGTTCTGACCACTGCCCGAAAAGCTCCAGCCGATCACACTCGTGACGTTCGCGATGGCGGGCTCGGCATGGAGAATCTTTTCCGCGCGTTGCACCACGGCCAGCGTGCGCGCCTGGGTGGCGCCCGCGGGCAATTGCACCATCACCTGCAACTGGCCTTCGTCCTCGCTCGGCAGGAAACCGCCGGGCAGCTGCCAGTAGAGCACGCCGCACACGCCGACCAGCACCGCGTAGACGGCCAGCATCGGGCCGATGCGGCGCAACGTGCGCGCCGTCAAGCCGCGATAACCACTTGCGGCGCGATCGAAGCCGGACGTGAAGCGGCTCGCCGCACGCGCCGCGAGACCGGGAATGCCGCGGCGCGCATCGCGTTGACGCACCGATTGCGTGTGCGCCTTCAGCAGATTCGCGCACAACGCGGGCGTCAACGACAAGGCCATGAACGACGACACCAGCATCGACGCGATCATCGCCACCGCGAATTGCCGGTAGATCCCGCCGACGCCGCCGGGAAAGAACGCCATCGGCACGAACACCGCCGTCAACACCGCCGTCACGCCGACGATCGCGCCGCCGATCTGCGACATGGCCTTGCGCGTGGCCTCGCGTGGCGGCAAGCCCTCTTCCTCCATCACGCGATGCACGCTCTCCACCACCACGATCGCGTCGTCGACGAGAATACCGATGGCGAGCACGAGCCCGAACATCGTGAACACGTTGATCGACAGACCGCACGCATACATGGCGAGAAACGCGCCCATCAGCGTGACCGGAATCACCACGGTTGGTACCAGCGTATAGCGCAGATCGCGCAGGAACAGCCACATCACGAAGAACACCAGCACTACCGCTTCCGCGAGCGTGACGAGTACCTCGTGAATGGCGATCTGCACAAAATGCGCGTTGTCGAACGGGATTTCGATGGAGACGCCCGAAGGCAATCCTTTTGCCAACTCGGCAAGCCGCGCGCGAATCGCGTTCGACGTTTCGAGCGCGTTGCCACGCGGCCCGAGCTGAATCCCGACCGTTGCCGCAGCCTTGCCGTTCAGGCGCGAATAGTACGAGTAGTTGTCACGCCCGAGTTCGACTCGCGCGACGTCGCGCAGGCGCACAGCCGAGCCGTCCGGCCGCGCCTTCAGCACGATCTGACTGAATTCGGCCGGCGAGATCAACTGGCCTTTCACGCTCACCGAGGCCGTCAATTGCTGGCCCGGCACGAACGGCGCGTCGCCGAGCGTGCCCGCCGTGACGGTCGCGTTCTGTGCGGCGATGGCGGCGTTCACCTCGGCGGCGCCGAGGCCGTATTCGCGCAGCTTCATCGGATCGAGCCAGATGCGCAGCGCTTCGTCGGCGTCCCAGAGTTGGGCCGAGCCCACACCCGGCGCGCGCTTCAGTTCGCGCAACACGTAGCGGCTCAGATAGTCGCTCAATTGCACGGAGTCGCGCGTGCCGTCGGTGGACGCGAGCGCGACGAGCATCAGGAACGTGTTGGCCGCCTTGAACACGCTGATGCCCTGCTGGACCACCTGCTGCGGCAAACGCGGCTCGACCTGCTTGAGCCGGTTCTGGATGTCGACCAGCGCGAGATCCGGATTGGTGCCGGGCGCGAAGGTCGCGTCGATTTCGAGCTCGCCCAGGTTGTCGCTGGTCGTTTGGTAGTACAGCATATTGTCAGCGCCATCGAGACTCTCCTCGATGATGCTGCCGACGCTCTCGTCCACGACTTCAGTCGACGCCCCCGGATACACGGCGGATATCACGATGCGCGGCGGCGCAAGGCGCGGATACTGCGCCACCGGCAGTTGAGGAATAGCCAGCGCGCCCGCCACGACAATGGCGAGCGCGACGATCCATGCGAAGACCGGGCGGTCGATGAAGAAAAATGGCACTCAATGAATCCGTTCAGATTGTCTGGAGGCGCGGTGCGTCGACGAGGCGGGCCATATGCAGCACGTCGGCCAGGATGCCGTCGCGCAGGGCAAAACCGCGCGAACGGCCTTCTTCGACAAAGCCGAACTTGCGATACAGCGCGATGGCCGGCGCGTTGTCGGAAAACACCGTGAGGTCGATGCGGCGCAAACCGAGTGACGCATCCGCGCAATCGATCAAGCCTTGCAAAAGCGCGGCGCCGACACCGCGGCCATGATACGCGTCGTGCACGGCCAGACCTAGATGCGCGCAGTGCGCGCGGCTCGGCCGGTGGACCTCGAGACCGGCGTGGCCCACCACGCGCCCGTCGATAATCGCGCAGACGTTCACGCCGCCTTTGAGGCGCCGCTCGTACCACGCCGCGAGTTGCTCAGGACTGCGATAGCCGACCGACAGCGTGCCGCGCCGCACACCGGGCAAGCTCATGATCTCGGCGAACGCATCCATGTCCGACGATTCGAGCGCGCGCACCATAATATATTCGTCGTGTGAGGCGTCGTCCGGCAACCTTGTTTCTTTCATGGTCTTATTCCGCTGCGAGAGGGGCGCCCGATGGCGGCGACATCCACGGCGCCGGCTCGCGCAGCCGCGCCATGAAATAACAGTCGATCAGCACGCCGCGACGCAATACCGCACCGCGCTGATGCGCTTCGATCTCGAAGCCGAACTGGCGATATAGCGCGAGTGCCGCGTGGTTGTCGGTGTAGACATGCAATTCGAGGCGGCGCAGACCGAGCCAGTTGTCGGCCAGATCGAGCAGTTCGGCCATCAAGGCACGACCGATGCCGCGCCGCTGCCATGCGTCGTGCACGCTAATGCCAAGCGATGCGGCATGCGCGCGGCGTCCCTTGAATGGGCTGAGGCTCGCCTGACCGACCAGCGTGTCGCCGACCATCGCCGCGATCGCGATTCCAGGGGCGTCGAATTTTTCCAGGTACTCGCGCGTGCTGGCAATGGTCCGAAACGGCACCTGCGGATTGCCGTTCATCGCCACGGGCAATTGCAGCATTGCGTGAAACTGTTCCGTGTCGGCCACGCGCAGTGCGCGCAGCGTCAGGCCCTCTGGCAAGCTCTCAGGTTTTGATTTTGTATTTTCGTGTTGATCCATAGGCTCATAGCGTCAATTCGAATGACCTCACGAGAATGCCCGGCAATTGCATGCCGCCCGTGGCGCGCTCGCCCCACGTCGAATCGCTCAACAGCAGTTCGGCTTGCGCGCCGAGTTGTTCGAGTTCGCTGCCGAGCAAACGGTAAAGGCTGTCGTCGAAACGCATGGCTTCGAGCGGCGCGACGATTTCTCCGTTCTCGACCCAGAACGTCGCGAAGCGCGTCATGCCGGTCAGGCGGCAATTCATGCGGTCCGAGAAGTTCACATACCAGAGGTTGCCGATATAGAGCCCGGTATCGAGCCTGGCGAGCACGTCTTCTTCCGGCAGATCGCCCGCTTGCATGGAGAGCGCGGCCGGCGACTCGTTGGCCAGCGCGCCGTTGGGCGTCAAACCGTATTCACGCGCGCTGCGTGCGTTGGTCAGGCGTTCGGCACTGCGGCCGGCCTCGATCAACGGGACGCTGTCGCGCAGGTAGCCGTCGTCGTTGAAACCTGGCGTGATGCCGAGACTGAGATCTTCGCTGATCGTTACGCGCGGGTCGACTACGACTTCTCCCACATGCAGCTTGTACAACTCACTGCGCGAACTCGCCTGGGCGCGGGCGGAAAAGCCGCTCCATGCGGTGACGCCGAGCAGTTCCGCCAACGCGGCGGGCGTCAGATAGGAGCGGTAACGGCCCGGCGCCAACGCGCGCGGCGTGCGCGCGAGCACGGCAAGGCGGGTTGCGGCCTGCTCGACTTTGCGCGCGAACACGGCATCGCTCCAGTCGTCGCCGGCGTAGGTGGTTTTGATCGCGCGGCCGCTCGGGTCGTACAGCGACCAGCTGAAATTGAAGTTGTCCACTTCATACCAGCCGCGGCTGCCGTTCGTCGACGCGAAACCGCGCACGATGGTGCCGCCCGCATAGAAGCCCACGAAGTCGAGCCCTTGCGCGCATTCCGCGACGATGCGCGCGAGGCCATCAGGATTCGGCAACTTGCCGGAGCGCTGCGTGGTGCGCTGCCATTTCGACGTGTCGAACAGTAGATGCGGATCGTCCGCCGCATCGCGCAGACCTTCGCGCAAAGTGGCAAGCGCGGCGCTCACTTCGTCGAGATCCTGTTGCAGATCGCCGCATACGGTCAGCGTGGAATAGGCCTGACGTGCGCCGTCGATCAAACGCAGAGTCAGCTTGCCTTGCGACACACTGCCGGTCTGCCGCACCTTGCCCGAATTGAAACGGATGAAGTCGGACTGCTCGCCGGCAAATGAACTGAGCGTGGTTTCGCCGCCTTGCTGCAGACGCTCAATCGCATCGGCGAGCAAAGTGAAATGCCGCTCCCAATCCACCGACGTAGCGGCGCGCGAAGAGATGAACTGGCTCATCATGCGCCCCCGAACACGTCGATATTGCTGAACACGCAAGCCGGCGACGCATGACCGACGCGAATGATCTGCGCCGGTTCACCCTTGCCGCACATGGACGTGCCATACACTTCGCGCGTGGCGGCATTGCCCACCGCGCTCAGACTGCGCCAGAAATTCGCCGAAATGCCGCGGTAATTCGGCTGTTTGACGACCTGGGTGAGCTTGCCGTTTTCGATCAACTGGCCGAACTCGCAGCCGAACTGGAATTTGTTGCGATGATCGTCGATCGACCAGGACGTGTTGGTGCGCATCAGAATGCCGTGTTCGATATTGCCGATCATCTCCTCCAGCGAACTCTCGCCGGGCTCGATATTCAGATTCGCCATGCGGTCGATCGGCGGCCGGTTCCAGTTCGACGCGCGCGAGTTCGCGACACCGGGCATGCGTGCGCGCTGTTGCGATAGCGCGCCGCCGAGCGGACGCTCCAGCACGCCGTTGCGAATCAGATATTCCTTGTGCGCTTCGGTGCCGTCGTCGTCGAACGCGTAGGATGCGGCTTCTTCGCGCAGTTCCGGATCGAAGGTGACGTTCAGTAGTTCCGAACCGTAGCGATACGAACCGAACATGTCCTGCTTGACGAAGCTCCAGCCCGCGAAATTGCGCTCGTCGCCGAGAATGCGATCCAGTTCGAGCGGATGGCCGATCGATTCGTGAATCTGCAGCATCATCTGATCAGGCATCAGCAACAGATCGCGCTTGCCCGACGGGCAATTCGGCGCGGCCAGCAATTGCAGCGCTTCGTTAGCGACGCGCGCGCCCGAGCCTTCGAAGCCGAAGCGCGCCAGCACTTCCATGCCGCCCTGTCCGAGCGTGCCGTAGTTGCCGCCGAGCGTGCGCACTTGCGTATCGCCGTTCGCGTGCGCGGCGACGCTCAATTGCGGCATCACGAAGCGGAACTGCTGGTCGATCCGTACACCGTCGCCGGTGATATAGAGTTGATCGGTGTGCGTGATCTGCACCGCCGCCACACGTTCGACAATTTTCGCGTCGAGATTCGCGCCCGCGCATTCCGCGCTGAGAAGCTCGAGCCATTCGGCGCGGCTCGGCAACGCGCGTTGCGCATTCGGCGACACATACTGGCCGCTCGCAACCGGGCGTGCGACTTCGCGATGGTCGATCAGCGACAAGGCCGCGCTCGCCTCAGCGCGTGCGGTGGCCATATCGAGCGCCGCCTGCAAACCGGCCGCCGAGAGATTCGCGGTCGCGGCGTAACCCGCGCCCGCGCCTACCCACGCGATCAGCATCGCACCGCGATCGCGCACCGTGCGCAGCGGCTGCGCGATGTCGTTGCGGATCTCGTGGTCGTCGATCTGTTCGTCGACAATGCGCAGCGACCAGAACGCCGCGCGGCTCTTCAGCGTTTGGGCGGCCTGCGCCCAACGTTCGTCAATCATTGGCGTGTCCCGTATGAATTGCGGCGGCGCCAGGCTTCTGCCCATTGAGCGACGAGGCCAGCAGCGACTGGGTATAAGGATGCGACGGCGCATGCAACACATCGAGTGTGTCGCCGGCTTCGACGATGCGTCCCGACTTCATCACGATCACGCGATGCGCCATGGCTCGCATCACCGCCAGATCGTGCGTAATGAACAAATAGCTTAGCTTGTACTTTTTCTGCAGATTTGTCAGCAGATTCAACACCTGTTTCTGGATCGAGACATCGAGCGCGCTGGTCGGTTCGTCGAGCACCAGCAATTCCGGCTCGACCGCGAGCGCGCGCGCAATCGCAATGCGTTGACGCTGGCCGCCGGAGAATTCATGCGGATAGCGCAGCATCGCGTCGGCGGGCATGCCGACCTCTTCGAGCAGAGTGCCGACGCGCGCGCGCCGCGCCTTCGCATCCACTTCCGGCCGATGTACAGCCAAACCCTCGCCGATGATCTGCTCCACCGTCATGCGTGGCGACAGCGAGCCGAACGGGTCCTGAAACACGACTTGCATGCGCGAATACAGCGCGCGGCGCGAACTCGCCGTCTTGAGCGAGGACAGCGGCAAGCCGTCGATATGAATATGACCGGCGGCCGGCTGCTGCAGGCCGAGCACGGTGGCGGCTAGCGTCGATTTACCCGAGCCCGATTCACCGACGATGCCGAGCGTTTCACCGCGCCGCAAGCTCAGATCGACGTTATGCACCGCGCGGAACGTGGAGCGCCCGAACATGGACCGCCAGCCTTTTGCCGACGTGCGGTAATCGACGGCCAAGCCTTGTACTTCGAGCAGCCGGCGCGCGCCCTCCTCGACCGGCTCGACCGCGCGTTGCGGATCGCTGTCGAGCAGCCGCTGCGTGTACGGATGCTGTGGACTCGCGAACAACGCCTCGGTCGTATTGGTTTCAACCAGCACGCCCTTCTCCATCACCGCGACGCGCTGCGCAAAACGCTTCACCAGATTCAGGTCGTGCGTGATCAGCAGCACGGCCATGCCGCGTTCGGCCGCCTCCTGTTCCTGCAACGAAATCAACAGATCGACGATCTGCTGGCGAACGGTGACGTCGAGCGCGGTGGTCGGTTCGTCGGCGAGCAGCAAACGCGGACGGCAAGCAAGCGCCATGGCGATCATCGCGCGCTGCCGCTGGCCGCCGGACAATTGGTGCGGAAAACTGTCGATGCGCCGCTCCGGTTCAGGAATGCCCGTGCGCCTGAGCAACTCGATGCCGCGCTCACGCGCCGCATTCGGCCGCAAACCTTCGTGCAGACGTAGACTCTCGGCGATCTGCTTGCCGACCGTGAAGAGCGGGTTGAGCGCCGTCATCGGTTCCTGAAACACCATTGCGACATCCGCGCCGCGCAGACCGCGCATCTGCTGTTCGGTTTTCTGCAGTAGGTCCTCGCCATCGAGCAACATGCGGCCGCTCAACTCGGCATGCTCGACGAGCCTCAGAATGGACAGCGCGGTGACGCTCTTGCCCGAACCCGATTCGCCGACAAGTGCCACGCGCTCGCCGCGTGCAATGGAGAGGCTGAGTTCATGCACAGCGACCTTGCCGCCGAAACGCACGGAGAAACGGTCGATTTCCAGCAACGGCCGAGCGATCGGCGCCTGAGTGGTGGTCATCGCGGACCTCCGCCGAAAGCAGAACCGCGCGAACGCGTGTCGAGCGCATTGCGCAATGCGTCGCCCATGAAGGTCAACAGCAGCAGCGTGATCACCAGCGCGGCAAACGCCGACATCGAGATCCACCATGCGTCGAGATTATTCTTACCTTCCTGCAGCAGTTCGCCGAGGCTCGGCGTCGGCGGCGGCACGCCGAGGCCGAGAAAGTCGAGGCTGGTCAGCGAGAGAATCGCGGCGCTCATGCGGAATGGCAGGAAGGTGATCACCGGCGTCAAACTATTCGGTAAGACATGACGCCACATGATCTGCCAGTTAGTGAGGCCCATGGTGCGCGCAGCCCTGACGTAATCGAGCGAACGGTTGCGCAGAAATTCGGCGCGCACGTAATCGGACAACACGAGCCAGCCGAACATCGACAGCAGAATGAAGAGTAGCCACAGCGTGGGTTCGAAGATCGACGCGAAGATGATCAGCAGGTACAGATCGGGCATCGAACTCCAGATTTCGATCAGGCGCTGGCCGATCAGGTCGGTGCGTCCGCCGTAAAAGCCCTGCACCGCGCCGGTCAGCACGCCGACCACGACACCGGATACCGTGAGCGCCAGCGCCATCAGCACCGACAAGCGGAAGCCGTACAGCAGCCGCGCCAGCACGTCGCGCCCGAACTGATCCGTGCCGAGCCAGTTGTTCGCGGTGGGCGGCGCCGGATACGGATGCGCGGCGAAATAGTCGATCGTGTCGTAGTGAAAATGATTCGGCGGATAGATCGCGAAGTTGCCGTTCGATTCGAGCCGCGAACGGATATACGGATCGAGGTAATTGGCACGCGCCGGGAAATCGCCGCCGAACAGCGTCTCTGGATAGTCCTTCACGATCGGAAAATAGTAGTGCCCGGCGTAACGGACGAGCAACGGACGGTCGTTGGACAACACCTCGCCGAGCAGGCTGATGGCGAACAGCGACACGAAGATCACGAGGCTCCAGTAGCCGAGACGCTGCTGCCTGAAACGCAGCCACGTACGCCGCCACGGAGACGGCGACGCCGCGTGCGCCGCGCCGGCCGCGTCAGCGGTCCAGGCGGTTGAATTGGATGCGGGGGTCGACGAGGACATAGCAGACGTCAGCAATGAGTTTGGTTACGAGGGCAATCAGCGTGAACAGAAACAACGAACCGAGCACGACCGGATAATCGCGGCGAATCACGGAGTCGTACGACAGTTGGCCCATGCCGTCGAGCGAGAACAGCGTTTCGATCAGCAGATTGCCGTTCAGAAACGCGCCGACGAAGGCCGCCGGCAAACCGGTGAGCAGCGGAATCGCGGCATTGCGCAGCACGTGTTTCCACAGCACGTCGCGCTCCGGCGCGCCCTTGGCGCGCGCGGTCAGTACATACTGCCGGCCGATTTCCTCGAGGAACGTGTTCTTGGTCAGAATGGTGACGATCGCGAAGTTGCCCACCACCGAAGCCGTGACCGGCAACACGATGTGCCACAGATAGTCGAGCACCTTGCCGAACGCGCTGAGATCGTTGAAGTTATCCGACGTGAGGCCGCGCATCGGAAACACCTGCCAGAATGTGCCGCCGCCGAAGAACATCAACAACAGCACGCCGAGCACGAAACCGGGAATGGCATAGCCGGCGAGCACCAGCACGCTCGTGACGGTATCGAAGCGTGAGCCGTTGCGCACCGCTTTCGCGATCCCCAACGGCACCGATATCAGATACGTGAGCAGCACTGTCCATAAGCCGAGTGTGATCGACACCGGCAGCTTCGATTTGATGACGTCCCACACGCTGTCGTGCTGATAGTAGGACTGGCCGAGATCGAATGTCGCGTAGCGCTTGAGCATCAGCAGATAGCGTTCGAGCGGCGGCTTGTCGAAGCCGAACTGCTTCTTGATCTGCTCGATCTGCTGCGGATCGACGCCCTGGCTGCCGTGATAACCGCCGCCGCCCGCCCCCGCCTCTCCGCCACGGCCAGCGCCGTGGCGGAGTTGCGTCATCACCTGTTCGACCGGCCCACCCGGCACGAACTGTGTGACGACAAAGGTCAACGTGACCACGCCGAGCAGGGTCGGCACCATCAACAACAATCGTCTGAGAATGTAGGCAAGCATGCTGTGCCTCAGTGAGCCGTAGCGGCCGTAGCCGCGGTGGAAGATGCGGTCTGGGCGGCCGGCGTTTTCGTGTACCAGTAGTCGATCACCCAGTCTTCGTAAAGATACGACATCGGCACTTTGGCAGGATGGCCGAGCGTCGACTTGTAGCCGATTCGCGCGCCCGGTGCGTAATATTCCGGCACCAGGTAGAACGAATAGATCAGCACGCGATCCAGTGCGCGGGTCGCCGCTTCCAGGTCGTCGAGATTGTCGGCGGAGAGCGCCGAGTGAATGAGCGAGTCGACCGCTTTGGAGCGGATACCCGGATAGTTTTCCGAGCCGACCTCCAAGGCCGCCGCGCTGCCGAAGCGGCGCGTCAATTCCGCGCCGGGAATCGTCACCGGCGGATAGATGAACGTGGTCATGTCGTACTCGAAGTTATCCAGCCGCTTCTGGTACAACGCGCTATCGATCTCGCGCATATGCGCCTGAATGCCGAGCATGCCGAGCGCCTGCATATACGGCAGGATCAGGCGATCCATGCCGGGCTGATCGTCCATGATCTCGATCGTCATCGGCGTGCCGTTGGCGTCGCGCAAGGCGCCGTCGCGATAGTGCCAGCCGGCTTGCGCCAGCAGATCACGCGCCACGCGCAAGTTGCCGCGCAACGAATCCGGTGCGATCGTCGTGGGTTGCCTGAGCATGGGACCGAACACTTCCGGCGGCACGCTGGCTCTCAATGGTTCAAGCAAGGCCAGTTCCTTCGGACCGGGCATGCCGGTCGCGCCGAACGGGCTCGCTGCGAAATAGCTGCTGGTGCGCCGGTATTGACCGTAGAACATCTGGCGGTTCATCCAGTCGTAGTCGAATGCCATCGTCAGCGCGTGGCGCACGCGCGGATCCTGAAACATCGGCTTGCGCAGGTTCATCAGCATGCCTTGCATCTGCGCGGGGCCGTCGGAGAATTCCCCCCTTTTCAGCAATCCATTGTCGAAGTTCTTGCCGACGTATTTACGCGCCCATTGCGTCGCGCTGTATTCGACAATCGCGTCGGCATCGCCGGCCTTGAACGCTTCCAGTTGCGTGTAGTGATCGCGATACAGTTTGAAGGTGATGCGCGCGAAGCGGAACATGCCGCGCCGCGACGGCAGATTCGCGGCCCAGTAATCGGGGTTGCGGCGATAGGTGATCTGCTTGTCGTTCTTACGCGACTCGATCAGATACGGGCCGCTCGCAATCGGCGGCTCGTTCGCGATCTGGTCGAACGGTAGACGCGTGCCGTCCGCGCGCATGCCCCACTTCGGCGAGAAGATCGGCAAATCGCCGGCGATCAGCGGTGCGTCGCGCTCGGCGTGCCTGAATTCAAAGCGGATCGTGTTTTTGTCGATCACGCTCGCGCTTTTGATGACCGAGAACTGCGCATTGAAGAGCGGCGAGGCCTTCGGGCTCGTCAATGTGTCGAACGAGTATTTGACGTCCGCTGCGGTGATCGGATCGCCGTTCGAAAAGCGCGCGGCAGGATTGAGGTGGAAGGTGGCCGAACTGAGGTCCGGCGCGACCTCGACATCGTCGGCGATCAGCGGATACTCGGAGGCGAGTTCGTCCCAGCTGCGCTGCATCAGCGTATCGAACATCAGATGCAGAATGTCCGGCGCGGGCGCACCGCGAACGAGAAACGGATTCAGCGAATCGTAGCTCTGCAGTTCGTCGAAGTTCTGGAAGCTGAGCTTGCCGTCGCTCGGCGCCGTGGGATCCGCGTAGTCGAAGTGCGTGAAGCCGGCGGGATACTTGGGCTCGTCGTATTGCGCAATCGAGGGCCGCGCCTGCGCGCAGACCGCGCTCAATGCCAGACACGCCCCTGCGCACAGCGCGATTCGCGCGGCGGTGCCAGGCCGCCGCATTGCCACAACCACGGCCGCAGCAGTCCGCACGCGGCGCGGCCAGCGAAACTTCACAAGTCTCATCTTCGGAATGCGTAAGAACGCGCGCCGGCTTCAGGCCGGCGCGCGGTAAATCGAATCGGCGCGAGCGACGGCCTGACGCCGTCGCTCCCGTAGCTTTCCCCGCTAGCGCTGCGCCGCAGCTGACTGGCCGCCGCCGCTCGCCGTGGTCCTGAACGAGCATTGTGCACGCGGGCACTCCAAAGTACGTCGCTAACAAAATTGCGCCGCTCCGGCACCAATGATGGAAGCCGGAGCGGCCAGCCGACTAGACAGACTGCGGGTGCATCACAAGCATCAAGGACTTCAGAAGCGGTACGACGCACCGACCTGGAAGAAGCGGCCGATGTTAGTGTAAAGCGACTGGTCGTAGCCCGTGATATCCGGGGTGGCCTGCCACTCGACGTCGAACGGCGGCTTGCGATCGAAGATGTTGTTGATACCGCCGTAGATCGTCCAGTTCTTGAAGCCGCGATACGTGGCCATCAGGTTGAACTGGCTGTACGACGCCACCGACAGCGTGCCGCCGTCGCCGAACTCGGACGCCACCGCGTTGGTGTACGGGCCGGTGTACTGCCACGTCAGCGTGGTGGTCAGCTTGCGGTAATCCCACGAGAGGCTGGTATTACCCTTCCAGCGCGGATTGGACGCACCGAACGGCTGCAACAGCGCGAGGTTGTTGCCAGCGAAGTCCTGCGTCGGCGCACCCGGGCTATTCAGCTTGAAGTGCCACACGTAGGCCCAGTCGCCTGCCAGCGTGAACGTGCCGTACTTCGTGCCCACCGACTTGCGGAAGTTCATGTCGAAGCCGTCGGTGTCGAGCGAACCGAGGTTGACGAACTGTTCCTTGATGAAGGCCACCGTGCCGTCCGGATTGCGGATCACGCTCGACGGGTTGTTCGCATCCATCACCGCGTTCGGATCGTCCGTGCCGATCACGCCGTCAATGTGGATCTTGTAGAACGCCGCACCGATATCCGTCGACGAGTCCGGTGAAAGCTGGAAGCCGATGTTGTAGTTCTTGGTGTGCTCAGGCTGCAGCGCCGGATTGCCGTTGACCTGTTCCGTCGTGAAGTGCTTGGTCGGCGTGCCGCTCGGGTCGTTCGGGTCAACCAGGTTCTGGTGAGCCAGATAGGTTGCCTGCGAGTTTTCGACCAGCGTCGGCGCACGGAAGCCGCGGCTATACGATGCGAACGCCGTGACAGACCGCACCGGCTGGAAGCGCAATGCGAAGCTCGGCGAGAACGCGCCACCGAAGTCGCTGTAGTGGTCGTAGCGGCCCGCCTGCGTAAACGTCAGGTTGTGGATGATCGGAATATCGACCTGATAGTAGACGGCAGCCACATTGCGCTCGCCGTCGACCATCTGCACGTTGGCCGGCGCGGTAATCCCAAGCGCGCTATACGTGCGCGAGTTGATCAGGTTGCTTTCGTGACGGAATTCCGTACCGAAACCGACACCGACCGGGCCACCTGGCAGATTGAACAGGTTGCCCGTCGAGGTCTTCGCCGTGACGCTGTCGAGCTTCGAGATCGCCTGATCGTAGTCGTTCTGGAACACGCCGTTCAAACCATTCGGCGTGGCCGACGGGTTCGAGAAATTGAACACGCCGTTTTGCAGAATGTTCTCGACGCCTGCAACATTCAGCGCGTTGCCGTAGGTCGTGTCGACCGTGCTCTGCGAATGGCCGTAATCCGCGGACCAATCCCAATCGCCGAATTTGGCGGTGGTGAACGAGCCCTTCACACCGGTCGATGCACGCCAGAACGTCGACACCGTATCCGCCGACACGGTGTTCGGGAACGTGTAGTTGATCAGCGTGGGCACGCCGAACGGGTTGTACGGGTTCGTGCCCGAGACCGTGCGCGACAGCGGCAAGGCCGAACCGGTGGCCGGGTTGAACGCGTTGGTCTGGCTGCTCAACACCGCCGAACCTTCGTTCTGCACGGTCTCGTTGCGGCTCACCCAAAGGTCGGCATAAGCCTGCACATCGTCGTTGATCTTGAAGGTGCCGCGCACTTTCGCGTTCAGGCGCGTGATCGCCGGCACCAGCGAAGTGGCGCTGGCCGGATTCGATTTACACGTGGACGCGCCGTTCGCCGACACGCTGCCCGGAGGGCAGGGGCTGAGCGCCATGTGGGTGCCGTCGGCCGTGGTCCAGTACGACTGCTGGTTCGGACCGAGCGGGCCCGCGAGGCCGCCCGGGAACTGGCTGAAGTCCTGACCCGCCGTCATGTCGCGATCGCCGAGCGACGAGCCGGTGTCGCGGTAGTAACTCGCGGCGGCCGTTACGTTGAAGCGGTCGCTATTCAGATCGCCGATACCGCCGAGCACGCTGAAGTTACCCTGCCCGTCGCCTGGATGCTGCGCCTTGCCGAGCTGGCCATCGATCTGCAGACCCTGGAATTCCTTCTTCGTGATGATGTTGACCACGCCCGCAATGGCATCCGACCCGTACACCGAGACCGCACCGGTCTTCACGATGTCGATGTGGTCGATCATGTTGAGCGGGATCGAATTCACGTCGAAGAACGTGTCGGTGAAGTTCACCGCCTTGCCGTAATTCGCCACCCGTTGCCCGTCCACCAGCACCAGCGTGTACTTCTCGCTCAGACCGCGCAATGCAATGCCGCCACCGCCTTGCGCGGAGCTGTTCATCGTCGTTTGGCCCCAACTGCTCCCCGAGTTCGCGGACGTGCCGCGCAGGAAGTCGGCCACGGTCGTATAACCGCTTTGCTGGATTTCCTTGGTCGTGATGGTCTGAACTTCCGTGTTGCCGACCTTGTCCGACGTGCGGATCAGCGACCCGGTCACTTCAAATTTCTTGAGTTGCTGAACCCCTTTGCCCGTCGGCGTCGCGGTGTTGCTATCCGCGGACGGCGTGGCAGCCGTGCCCGTTGCCGGGGTGCTTTCCGTCGTCGTCGCGCCTGCCGCCGTGCCGGTGGTGGCCGGCTGGCTTTGTGCAAACGCCGGTACGGCGATTACGGCCGACAACGCCAGTTCAGCCCAGACTATTCTTCTAATGGCCAGCGCCAATGCCCTTTGTTTCATTTTTCCCCTTCTCGCTCGTCAGTAAGGCCACAGCAGTATGTGAAGAGTGGTCTCGTGAACCGCTCTACTCGATATACGGCGATCTTGCGCCGCGTTCCGTTAAAGCAACATCAAATAAGTCAGTGTCGGACTACTAATTTATTGCAATCGGAATGCGCAGCGCTTTCCAATTGATGCCATTTCTACTGCTACGCGAGTGGATTTCGCCACGTGTAGTCCGGGCTTCCCAAATCGCGGGTATACACTTAAGTAATGCTTACAAATATCGAGTGATCTATTTTTTCTAAAGCATGGCCCACGGCGCTAAAATAATCTTGGCGTCCCCACCCACACGACCACCGCTTCTTCACGCGCGGTATTGGACCAGGAGTGCGGCACGGTAGACTCGTAATGCGCGGTGTCGCCTGCCTGCAATACGAACGTTGTGCCTTCCAGCGTGAGCGAGATCTGGCCGCTCATCACATACAAGAATTCTTCACCGGCATGCGTTGTGACTTCCGACGGGTTCTGTCCCACCGGCATCCTGACGAGGATCACTTCCAGCTTGCCGCCGACCGACAGGTTCGTCAGCCTTCCAAACAGATTGGCGGTTCCGTCAAATCCGAAGTACTTCAACTCACTTCCTCTACGCACCGACTTGTCTTCGGTCGGCGTATCGACGAAGTACTGCACCGTGACACCCAAAGCTCGCGCAATACCGACTAGCGACGTAATCGAAGGTGTTGCGTGACCCCGTTCCACCTGCGACAAAAAGGGCTTGGAAATGCCCGCGGTCGTTGCCACTTCATCCAGCGTGCGACTGAGCCGTTGGCGCAGCGCGCGGATTTTGCTTCCTATAGAGATTGCAACATGTGCCTTGTTATTAAGTGGCAAGACCATAGCAAGACAGAATCCCGTAGTCAAAAATAGTTTGATATATGCAAATTATGTTTCATGGAGCGCAACGTTCTCTCTAAACGTCTCTGATAGGCCAGTTGACAGTCCGCCATGGATAACCGCATCAATTGGTTATCCAGAAGACTTTCCCAATGCTCAACAATCCATTTAGTAGTTGCGACTGCAACCCCACATCGATATCGGGGAGGGTCCCACATTAATTGGGACGAGCGCGCTCCCTCGTGTCCGCCGCGAGGGGACGCGCCTCATCTGCGAGAACTTAAAGGGAACGGAGTGCTCTTATTTCGACGCCACCAGCACCCACAAACGCGCGAGGTCGGCGGAGCCATCGGTGCCTTTCACCGCACGGAAGGTTTGCACCGCGCGAGCCTTGTCGCCCGCGGTGTAGTACGCCACACCGAGATGCAACTGCGCCTGGTCCGGATGGTCGATTCCACCCTGGGCGATCGCGGCATCCATCGCCGCCAGACCCTGCTTCGCCTGCCCCGCGAAAACCTGGTTGAAACCCATATCGACGGGGGCAACGGGGTTCGCCGGATCGGCGGGCGCTTGCGCACGCTTGGCCGCGAGTGCCTGCAGGCGTTTCTCGCGATCCGCCTGCGCGTCACGTCCCAGTACGCCCGAAGTAAAGCCTTGATCGATGACCTGCTTGCCTTCCGCGGCGGTGCCCGCCACGATCGCCAACTGGGTCATTTCCATGTAGTCGTCGGCGGTCGACAGCGAGCCGGTGGCGCGACGCAGGCGATACGTGTCGATATCGAGCTTCGACGAATAGCCCGGCTTATTGCGAATCGCCGAGAACAGATCGTCCCAGTAAGACTGCTTCGGATGATAGGCCACCAGCTTTTCGAGCGTGCTGCGGTACGTGGCATCGTCCTTCACGCGTTGCGCACACGTGCCGAGCAATTGCAGTTGCGATTCGTCAGGCGCGCGACCGGCATGCACCTGCGCATCGATGCCGGGCTTGAGCAGGCTCACCACGCTCGCGCAATCGTTCGACAGGTAGTAAGACTGAACCAGCAGCGTGCGCATGTCCGGATCGCTGCCACCCGACTTCAGATAACGCTGCGCCACCTTCGCCGCCTGCGCATAGTTCTTCTGCTGGAAGTAGATGCCGGCCAATGCCGCCGACGTGCGCTGCTCGTCGGCGCCGCTCAGCTTGCCGGAACTCAGCAACGTTTCGTAAGCCTGGGCAGCCACGCCGGTTTCACCCGCCGCCGCCGCTGCCGCGCCACGCATCTCCTCGATCAGGGTGCTTTCGTACGGCGTCTTGCCGGGCACAGCCGCCGCCTGATCGATCTTCGTCAGCGCGTCCTTGTACTTGTGCGCGCGATACAGATCCTGTGCGGCATTCAGCGGCTTCGCCACATCCGGCCGCAAGGTATCGGCGGCATGAGCGGCGAGCGGCAGCACGAGAGCGGCCGCGATGACGGCGCGCTTGAACCGGTGATGAATCGTTTGCATTGCCCTTCCCTATTGCATGTACTGCTCATTGCCGATCAGGCCGATCTTGGTCGCGCCCAGTCGTTGCGCGGACGCCATGACCTCCGCGACATCCTTGTACGGCACCAGCTTGTTCGGCCGCAGATGGATTTCAGCCTGAACCGGTTCGGCAGCCACTTGCGCGAGCCTCGATTCGAGCGCCGCGCGGTTCGGCACCGGCTGGCCGTTCCAGGTCGTGGTGCCGTCGAAGTCGATATCGATCTGCACCACTTCAGGCTGCGTGATCGGCGGCGGCGGATTGCCGACCGGCAGGTTCATCTTGATGGCGTGCGTCTGGATCGGGATCGTGATGATCAGCATGATCAGCAACACCAGCATCACGTCGATCAGCGGCGTGGTGTTGATGTCGACCATCACGTCCGGTTCGCTGCCGCCGCCCGACGATACGTTCATTCCCATTTTCGGCTCCTGTCGATCGGACTTGGCGCTTTAGCGCTTAGTCCGATCCCACGCAAAATCAGCCGCCGCGCGCGGGCGGCTCAGTGATAAACGAAACCTTGGCGATACCGGCGCGCTCGCACTCGGTAATGACCCGGCCGATGAATTCATAACGCGCGCTCTGGTCGCCGCGAACATGCACTTCCGGTTGCGGCGTCATGACCGACACGGTTTTCAGGCGTGCCAGCAGCGTCGGCGCGTCGACCTGCTTCTCGTTCCAGAAGAAGTCGCCGTCGCGGTTGACCGCGATGACGATACTTTTGGGCGTGGTCTGCAGCGGCTGGATCGTCTCCTTCGGCAATTGCACCGGCACCGTATGCGTCACGACCGGAATCGTGATCAGAAAGATGATCAGCAGAACCAGCATCACGTCGACGAGCGGCGTGGTGTTGATACTGGAGATGACCTCGTCGTTGTCGTCCTGCCCAACGCTCATTGCCATGACGGACTCCGCTTATTGAACCAGCGACGCTTCACGAGCCACGGCGCGCGCCGGGCGGCGGCTGCCGGCCAACAGGACGGTATGCAGCTGCGCGCCGAATGCGCGGACACGTTCCATCACCGACTTGTTGCGGCGAACCAGGAAGTTGTAGCCGAGCACCGCGGGCACCGCCACCGCGAGACCGATCGCCGTCATGATCAGCGCCTCGCCCACCGGACCCGCGACCTTGTCGATCGAAGCCTGGCCGGCAATGCCGATGGCCGTCAGCGCGTGATAAATCCCCCACACCGTACCGAACAGCCCGACGAACGGCGCCGTCGAACCCACCGTGCCGAGGAACGCCAAACCGTCTTGCAGACGATTCGACACGTTGGTGATCGCACGCTCCACCGAGGTATCGATCCACGTGTTGCGGTCCACGGCTTCGAGCAGTGCTTCGTCGTGATGCTCGCCCGCCTCGATAGCCGTTTCTGCGATGAAGCGGAACGGCGACGTCTCGTCGAGCAGCTTCGCGCCTTCACCCAGCGACGGCGCGGTCCACAGCTGCTCGTCGGCGCTTTTCGCGCGGCGGTTCGCACGGAACTGCTCGAAGAACTTGGTGATCATGATGTACCAGCTGCCCATCGACATGAGCACCAGCAGAATCAGCACGAAACGCGCGACGAAGTCGCCGTTCTTCCAGAGGGCGCTAAGGCCGTACGGGTTGCTGACGGTTTCGGACGTAGCCGGCGCCGGCGGCGGCACTGCTTCGTCGGCGGCCGCGCTCGCGGTTTGCGGCGCGGCGGTCGCCGGTGCGGCGGCAGCCGACGCCGTGGCGTCGCTAGCCTGCGCATGGGCCATTTGCGGTGCAACAAAGGTATCCACCGTGGTTACGGCGATCAACATGCTTGCCGCCAGTGCGGCGAGAGTACGCTTCTTCATGCCTGCTCCAAGTTCATTAGTACAACTTCTAAACCAAGACTGATAAATCGCTACCGGTACCGAACAGCCTGTGAATTCAGTTCAGGTTAAACGAGAACGGAACTTGCACACGGACAGCCTGGCCTTGGGAAACGCACGTAAACTGCTTGACTGCGTTGAATGCGGCACGATCCAGTGAGGAGTCGTCCGAGGATTTGGCAACGCGTTCGTTCGTAATATGGCCTTGCGGGTCGACAACGAATTCAATGAGAACATCACCCGTCACGTTGTTTTCCTGCGCTTCCTTCGGATAGCGGATCGACGAACGGATCTGATCCGAGTTCGGACACACGACTCCGACTTCGGTGCTCACAGGCTTCGTCGGCGCGGGCGGCGCCGGCGGTGCGGGCGGGGCCACGGCAGGCGCCGACACCACCGGTGCGGCCTGATGCGTAATGGTCGGCTGCGGGGGCGCTTGCACCTGCACTTCCGGCGGCGGCACGAACGGCGGCGGCGGAGGCGCGAATTTCGGCGGCGGCAATTGCACCGTGGGCAACGGCGGCGGAGGCGGCGGCTTCACCGGTTCGATGATTTTCGTTTCGATAGGATGCTGAATGACCTGCACGACCTTGGTGGCAAGGCCATTGATCAGTGCATAAATCAGCACGATGTGCAAAAGCAGAACAACTGCAATGCCGCCAAAGCGGCGTACTGGGTTTTGCTGCTTACGCCCAAACTCACGCGGGCGCCCCGGCCTCTCCATACGGGCCGCTGCTGCCGGAAAATGCCCTTCGACTTTCGTACCCACCTTTACTCCTCCGGCGTGAACCGTCCATTTCTGTAACTGCAGTGCGCTTACCTGCCGCAAACAGCATTCACTTCAACCATCTGGCGACCAGTGGTCTTTGATTCGGAGTCCAAAACGGACGTGACACTACCCGGCTCCGATCCGACGACACGGACGCGTCTTCAGGAGACGGTGGCCGTGTGTCATGCGAGCCGAATAACCGATATAAGTAGAACTACTAATAGATTAAACTTGAGCCGTTCGCTTCTGCCTTGCATGAACGCTGGAGACAACCTGATCTCTATAACTCGTAGCGCCTGGAACTTTTTGCGCGTACGTCACATGCGTTTCATGGGTGGCAACGATAGCAGGACAAAAAATGTACGGTCAAACTTTTTTTGATGACAACATACTTAGTTTAGAGAAGTAACTCTAACTCATGCCGAATTCGCGCCGCTTTAAAAGAATAAGCGTATGTGGAACAGATAAGCATTCGGCTGTTTCTGCCCGACAATTGGGAATTCGCTGCACGTTCGGCGTGCATTGATGCACAAAAAACTGCTGGCCGAACGTCTGATCCGCAACGCGAAAGTCCCGCTGGGCAGGCGTTTCGACGCCCTCGCAGCGTGACTTGCGTGGATCGCGGGAAGGACGTTTGTTGTGTTGATCGGTGCCGGGGTGTGACCGCCGCCGAAGGCGAGACGATAGCAGAAGGCCAGAAGCCTTTAAAAAAAAATTTAGCGGTATTTACGACACTCTAAATGCGCATCTCAATTGCGTCTTGTATTGAATTACAAATAAATTCCAATTGATTACATAAAGCCAACAACTCGAATAAAGCTGAGTGCGAGCGATGTCGGCGCGACCTTGGCGTGCCATGCAAGGCAATTTCGCGCAGAGCGGATGCCCTCGCCAGAGTGACATGAATCATGAGTCGGCAAACTCTTGCCGGTTCAACAAACGAGCAAGCAGGAGCGGCGCGACATGATCGCGCCGCTCTGCTGCATTAACCGTTCGTGCCCTCGCCTGCCACGACAGCGCTGTTCTCACGCGATCGCGCGAGAACCGGCCGCAATGCGGACCCCGTATGACTCGCCACAACGCGCGCCAGTCCTTCGGGATCCGTAGCGGCGACGATCGACCCGCCGCCCACGCCGCCTTCCGGACCGAGGTCGATGATCCAGTCCGCCTCGGCGATCACATCCAGATCGTGCTCGATGACGACGACACTATGGCCGCCGTCCGCGAGACGATGCAGCACGCGGATCAGCTTGGCGACGTCCGCCATATGCAGGCCCACGGTCGGTTCGTCCAGCACATACAAAGTATGCGGCGGCTTTTGCCCACGCCGCGTGATGTCGTCGCGCACCTTGCTCAATTCGGTGACGAGCTTGATACGCTGCGCCTCGCCGCCCGACAACGTGGGCGAAGGTTGACCCAGCGTGAGATAGCCGAGCCCGACGTCTTTCATCAACTGCAATGGATGAGCGATGTTCGTGATAGGCGCGAAGAACTCGACGGCTTCGTCGATTTCCATGGTCAGTACGTCGCCGATATTCTTGCCGCGCCACGTGACCGCGAGCGTCTCGGGATTGAAGCGCTGCCCGTGACACACGTCGCAAGGCACCTTCACGTCGGGCAGAAAACTCATTCCGATGGTGCGCACACCCTGCCCCTCGCAAGCCGGGCAACGGCCTTCGCCGGTGTTGAACGAGAAACGCGAGGCCGTATAGCCACGCGCGCGCGCTTCGAGCGTGCCGGCGAACAGCTTGCGGATCGCGTCCCACACGCCGATGTAAGTGGCCGGACACGAACGCGGCGTCTTGCCGATCGGTGTCTGATCGACTTCCAGTACGCGGTCGATGGTTTCCCAGCCCGTGATCGCATCGCACCCTTGCCACGCATGCGTCACGTTCAGCGGCGCGCGCGGCGCCGTGCGCGCCAGCACGCTGGAACGCCGGTTCGCTGCGGGCTTTTCCTCGGCCGCCGCACGCGCGCGCCGCGTGGCCGGCGATGACAAAACCGAACGTCCGACGGCATCCAGCAGGTTGGTCATCAGCACGTCGCGTGCGAGCGTCGACTTGCCGGAACCGCTGACGCCGGTGACCGCCACCAGCCGCGAGAGCGGAATGCCGACCGTAACGTTGCGCAAGTTATGCAGCTTGCCGCCGTGCACAGTCAGCCAGTTTTCCGGCACCGCGGCCGTGCGCTTGCCCGGCGCGACCACTTCGCGGCGCGGCTGCAACGGGTGCACGATGGGCTGCGCGAGAAACTGTCCGGTCAGCGAATCGGGCTGCGCCGACAGGTCGGCCACACTACCCTGCGCGACCAGCGTGCCGCCGCGTTTGCCCGCGCCCGGCCCGATGTCGATGATGTGATCAGCACGCCGAATCGTGTCCTCGTCGTGCTCGACGACCACCAGCGTATTGCCCTTTTCACCGAGCTTGCGTAAAGCGTTCAGCAGAATCTGATTGTCACGCGGATGCAGACCGATGGTCGGTTCGTCGAGCACATAGCACACGCCTTGCAGGTTGCTGCCGAGTTGCGCGGCAAGCCGGATGCGCTGCGCTTCGCCGCCTGACAGGCTCGGCGCCGCGCGATCGAGACTCAGATAGCCGAGTCCCACTTCTTCGAGGAACTGCAGGCGACTGCCGATTTCGCTGACCACGTCACGCGCGATTTCCGCGTCGCGACCGGTCATTTCCAGCGTGCCGATCCACGCGCGCGTGTCGGACACGGTCCACTGCGCGACATCGACAATCGCCTGCGCGTCGAACGTGACGGCACGCGCGGTGGGGTTCAGACGCGTACCGGCGCAATCCGGACATGGTTCGTCCACAAGACCTTCGGGTTCCTGCTCTTCCGACGGCAGGCTTTGTTCACGGCCGCGATTGTCGTCGACGACGATCGTATCGTCGTACACCGCGCGTTGTTCACGCGTGAGCGCGAGGCCCGTGCCGACACAGGTCGTACACCAGCCATGCTTGCTGTTGTATGAGAACATGCGTGGATCGAGTTCGGGATAGCTCGTGCCGCACACCGGACACGCGCGCTTGGTGGACAACACCTTCACGGCGCCGAGCTTTGCCGTGGGATGGCCACCGCTGATCGCGTCGTGCAAACCGTCCAAGGGCGCCAGCATATGCATCACGCCCTTGCCGACTTCCAGTGTCTGGTCGAGTGCCTGACGCAGCTCGGCTTCGTTATCCGCCGACACGACGAGATCGGCCACCGGCAGTTCGATCGTATGCTCACGGAAGCGGTCGAGCTTCGGCCACGGGTCCACCGGCACGAACTCACCATCCACGCGCAGATGAGTATTGCCGCGCGCTTTCGCCCACTTCGCCAGATCGGTATAGACGCCCTTACGGTTCACGACCAGCGGCGCCAGAAAACCGACATGCTGCCCTTTGTGATCGCGCAACAACTGCGCCGCGATCGACTCGACGCTTTGCGACGTGACCGGCGTGCCGTCGTGGATGCAATGCTGCAAACCGAGCTTCACATACAGCAGACGCAGGAAGTGCCACACCTCGGACGTAGTTGCCACGGTACTCTTGCGGCCGCCGCGTGAGAGCCGCTGTTCGATCGCGACGGTCGGCGGAATGCCGTACACCGCGTCGACCTCGGGACGCCCCGCCGGCTGCACGATGGACCGCGCGTAGGCATTCAGCGATTCGAGGTAACGGCGCTGCCCTTCGTGGAACAGAATGTCGAATGCGAGCGTGGACTTGCCCGAACCGGACACGCCGGTAATCACGTTGAATTTGCCGTGCGGAATGTCCACGTCCAGCGCTTTCAGGTTGTGCTCGCGCGCATTGACGATGCGCACCACGTCCTCGCCTTCGATCGCCCGGCGCGCACGCGCGGCGCTCAGCGCCTTTTGCAGCGGAATACCTTGCGACGCCGGTCCGGCCGCCGCGTTCATGGCGCGGTCGTATTGCAACAGCGCTGCGCCGGTATGCGATTCCGGACATGTTTTGACATCTTCCGGCGTGCCGACGCACAGCACGCGGCCGCCGCCGTCGCCGCCCTCGGGACCGAGGTCGATCAGCCAGTCGGCCGCGCGGATCACGTCGAGATTATGCTCGATCACGATCAGCGAATGACCGCTCGCGAGCAGCTTGCCGAACGCCTGCATCAGCTTGGCGATGTCGTCGAAATGCAGGCCGGTGGTCGGCTCGTCGAACATGAACAGACGCTTCGCGACAGGCTGCTTCGCGCTGCGCGCGGTGCGCGCCTGCGCCGATTCCGCGAGGAAACCGGCGAGCTTGAGCCGCTGCGCCTCACCGCCCGACAGCGTGGGCACCGGCTGGCCGAGCTTCACATATTCGAGGCCCACGTCGACGATTGGCTGCAGCACGCGCAATACTTCGGCATCTTTGGCGAAATACGTGGTGGCTTCGCTCACCGTCAATTCCAGCACGTCGGCAATGCTCAGCGCGCGCGCCGGTTCACCCCGCTCGATCTTCACTTCGAGCAGTTCCGCGCGATAACGGCGCCCGTCGCAATCGGGGCACCGCAGGTAAACGTCGCTCAAAAACTGCATTTCGATATGTTCGAAACCCGAGCCGCCGCAGGTCGGGCAGCGGCCGTCGCCCGAATTGAAACTGAACATGCCAGGGCCGTAACCGCGTTGCTGCGCGAGCGGCGCCTTGGCGAACAGTTTGCGGATTTCGTCGAACGCGCCGACGTAACTCGCCGGATTCGAGCGCGCCGTCTTGCCGATCGGCGACTGGTCGACGAACACGACGTCGGTGACCTGATCGGCGCCGCTCAGGCTTCTGAATGCGCCCGGCGATTCGGTCGCGAGACCGAAGTGCCGCGCCATGGCCGGATGCAACACGTCTTGCAGCAGCGTGGATTTGCCGGACCCCGACACCCCCGTCACGCAGACGAGCCGCTCCAGTGGAATCTCCACCGTGACATCGCGGAGATTGTGTTCCGTCGCGCCTTCGAGGACGATGCGCGGCGTGGTTGCATCCACCGGACGCTGCGACCAATGCGCCGCATCGGCCACATGCCGGCGCCCACTGAGATACTCGCCGGTGAGTGTGCCAGACGAACGGATCGCTTCGGGCGCGCCGTCGTAGATGATCGAACCGCCGCGTTCGCCCGGCCCCGGACCCATGTCGATCAGACGATCCGCCGCGAGCATCACGGAGGGATCGTGTTCGACCACCACCAGCGTATTGCCCGCATCGCGCAAACGGTGCATGGCTTCGACGATGCGGTTCAGATCGCGCGGATGCAAGCCGATGCTCGGCTCGTCGAGCACGAACAATGTCTTGGTGAGCGACGTGCCAAGCGCCGTGGTCAGGTTGATCCGCTGCACTTCGCCGCCCGACAACGTGCGGCTTTGCCGGTCGAGCGTCAGATAACCGAGGCCCACGTCGCACAGATACTTGAGGCGCGTGCGCACTTCGGCGAGCAGCAGTTTCAGCGCGTCGTCGAGCAAGGCGCTCGGCAAGCTGATTTCGTCGAAGAAGCGCCGGATGCGCTCGATCGGCATCAGCATCAAATCATGCACGGTCAGGCCCGGCAACGCCTCGAGTTGCCCGCGCGTCCAGTCAACGCCGCGCGGCAGGAAGCGCTTCTCGGCCGGCAGCACGTCGTCCGCATTCGCCTTGCTGCCGAGACGCCACAACAGCGATTCCGTTTTCAGGCGCGCGCCGCCGCAGGTTTCGCACGGCGTATAGCTGCGGTACTTGGACAGCAGCACGCGAATATGCATCTTGTACGCTTTCGATTCGAGATACTCGAAGAAGCGTTTGACGCCGTACCAGTGGCTTTGCCACTTGCCGTTCCAGTCCGGCGAGCCGTTGATGACCCAGTCGCGCTCGGCGTCCGTCAGTTCGCCCCACGGCGTGCCGCGGCGGATATCGGCTTTCGCCGCGTAGCGCATCAGATCGTCCTGGCACTCCTTCCATGCGGGCGTTTGCATGGGCTTGATCGCGCCGTCGCGCAGCGTCTTGCGCGCGTCCGGAATCACCAGCCCGAGGTCGACGCCGATCACGCGGCCGAAGCCCCGGCAGACTTCGCACGCGCCGTAGGCCGAGTTGAACGAGAACAGCGCGGGCTGCGGGTCGGCGTAGCGCAGATCGCTTTCCGGACTGTGCAAGCCGGTGGAGAAACGCCAGATTTGCGGTTCGGCCTCCTGACTTTCCGGCCCTTCCGATGACGCCGGCAGCACATAAATATTGACGCGCCCGCCACCGCGCTTGAGCGACGCCTCGATCGCCTCAACCACCCGCTGCTTGTCCACGGAACGCAGCCGGAAACGGTCGGCCACCACGTCGAGCAGCTTGCGCTTGCCGGTGGGCGAATCGACTTCGCGCTGCGCCTGCACGCGCGTGTATCCGCTGGCCGACAACCATTGCTCCACTTCCTGCTCCGACGCGGATTCCGGCAACTCGACCGGGAACGTGACGACGAGCCGAGGCTCGCTCTCCGCCGTACGGTTTAGCAACTCGGCGTAGATCGTTTCCGGCGTGTCGTGGCGCACCTGATGAGCCGTCTTGCGGTCGAACAGTTCGGCGGCACGCGCGTAGAGCAGCTTCAGGTGATCGTTGAGCTCCGTCATGGTGCCGACGGTGGAACGCGAACTGCGCACCGGATTGGTCTGGTCGATCGCAATCGCCGGCGGCACGCCGTCGACGCGGTCGACTTGCGGCCGGTCCATGCGGTCGAGAAACTGCCGGGCGTAAGCGCTGAATGTTTCGACGTAGCGCCGTTGCCCTTCCGCGTAAAGCGTGTCGAACACGAGGCTCGACTTGCCGGAACCGGACGGGCCGGTGACGACCGTCATTTCGCCGGTTCGTACGTCGAGGTCGACGTTCTTGAGGTTGTGCTGGCGTGCGCCGCGAATCTTGATAGTGCCGTTTGTGCCGTTAGATGCCAATTTTTTTCCGACCGTCTGAATGAGTGAACCACCTCTCACGGACGCCTCGCGACCGCGCAAGTTCGGTGCGGCTGGCTGGCGGGAACGCACGCCGAAGCCCAGCTCGCAACGGGATACTATACTGTATATTTATACAGTTTTCCATGACGCGGCACGCTGGTGACTTGGAAGCGCGTCATGCGGTGACCGGCAGCGAAAAACGCGCGCCGCTCAGCACGGCAGCAAGCGTTGTGCCGATCGGGACGAGCGGGGTTTAGCGCCGCTCGAAGCGGCGTGGGAAGCGTAAAGAGGCGCTATCGCGCTAGGCTTTTGCAAGGCGCCGAAAGGTCGGGATGAGCGCATCGCTCTTAACGGCAAACGCTTTCCGCGCCGATCGGCCCGCTGAAGGCACCGTAGCCCCCGGCGTCGCATCCAGCGCACCGCTTTCCCCCAGCGCATACGCCACGCACCGCTTCGCCAGCACCTCGGTCGGATCGACAAGCCTGACGACCAATCCACCCGCGCACGCCAGCGTCGCAGCGCGCAGCAACAGCGGCAACTCGGTACAGCCCAGCACGATCACCTGCACGCCTTGTGCGACCAGATCGTCGACGGCAGCGGCGAGATCGTCGCAGCACTCGCCCGACGTGAAGCCCGCCTTCGCCCCCTTCGGTCCGTAGATGGCGTTCATCAGCCGCGCCTGTGCCGCCTCGCCGGGCGCAACCTGCACGAACCCTCGCGTTTCAAGCGACCGTTCATAAACGCGGCTCGCCAGCGTCCCCGAGGTGGCGAGCACGCCGACTTCGCGCAGCCCCGGAAAACTCTCGTGCAGATAATCCACGGTACAGGTCAGCATATTCACAATCGGAATGCTGAGCGAAGGCTGGATCCGCTCGACGAACGCATGCGCCGTGTTGCACGGAATCGCGATGAGGTCCGCGCCGCCGTCCTCGAGCGTCTTGCAGGCGGCATACAGCGCGAGCGTCGGATCGGCGCCGTTGCCGAGCAGCGCGGCCGTGCGATCCGGAATCTGCGGATTCTGCTCGACCATGATCTTGATGTGGTCCTGATCGCACGCGGCGGGCGTATTGCGCACCAGCTTGCCCAGGAAGTCGACCGTCGCCGCCGGCCCGACGCCGCCCAGCACGCCCACCTTGAAGCGCCGCTCCTGCTGCGAAAATTGGGCTGCCGCGACATAGCGCGCGTAGACCAGATTGGCGTCGACGAGCGGCACTTCGAGTCGGCCGAGCGAGCGCGCGACCAGCGCGATTTCGGCGAGCCCCGGCAGAATGATTTCCGCGCCCTGTGCGATGAGGTCCGCGCACGCCGCGCGCAACAACTCGACCGGGCGTCCATAGAGACGGCCGTTCCTGATGCCTTCATCGCTGTAGACGGCGCTCGTCACGCAATCGACGCCCGCTTCGTTGCGCGGATGCAGCACGTCGAACCGCGCGGCGTCGAAATAACGCTCGAAGAGGCCGTTATCGCGGATGGCGTCCGAAGTCAGCACGCCGATCCGGCGCACCGACGGAAACGCCTGGCGCACGTGCGCCAATAGCGCCGTCATGATGTTGACGACCGGCACGGCGACGTTCGCCGCGAGTTCATCGATGAAGGTATGGCTCAGGAAACATGGCAGCACGATTGCCTCGACGCCGCGCTTTTCGAACGCGCGCATCGTGTCGAACACGTGAATCTTGAACTGGGCGTTCGCCTCGCTCTGCGCGGCCGGCCCATGCCAGGACTGCTGCTCGAGAATCAGATCGTAGGGCCGCGCCGCGCCCGGCCGGTCCCAGGCGGCGGTCAACCGGCACAGCACATCGGCGCTGGCGAGTTGCGCCGCGCCGGTCACGACGCCCAGTGAACGATAGCGATTCATGATGGCTTCCCCCCGTCGTCATTTTTTGCCGCACCTTGATGGTAGGCGGCTTTCGCGCGGTTGAGGATGACATTAAGTGCGCCGGCTATGACGTGGGGTTAACCACGAACGACAAATTACCTTGTGTTTCCCGCATGGCCCGTCCCGGCAAACGTCTAGGCCGCTTCAACGACGCCGTGCGTCGCGCCGCGCTTGCGGCGCTCCAGCGTGCTGATGCACACCAGCGATACGCCGGCCAGAACACTATAGAACACGGCCAGCGGCCACCATGCGCCCGGATAGCGATGCGCGAGCAACGTCCCGATCAGCGGCGTCAGACCGCCGGCCAACGCGGCACACACCTGATACGACAGCGAAATCGCCGAGTATCTGACGCGCACCGGGAACGCGGTCGACATGAAGCCTGCCATGACTGCGTAGGAGCTCGACATGCACATCACCGCCAGCGCAATGCCGATCACGATCGCCACCGGCCGCCCGGTCGAAACGAGCGCGAACATCGGATAAGGCGACAGCATCGCCAACGCGGCCGCGCCCTTCAGAAACCGCCCTGTGCCGATGCGTTGCGCGAACCATCCGGAACCGAGTTGCGTGAACAACTGGATGAACGCGACCACGAACAGACAATCGAGAATCAACGAACGGTCGAGGCCGAGCGTTTGCGTCGTGTAATTGAGCATGAAGGTGTTGACGAACCATGCGCCGGCCACGCCGATCACGTTCGCGCCGAGGCACAGCAACAGCGTGCGCCACGCGTCGCGCACGACCTCGGCGACGGGCAGCGCGGCCACGCGCCGTTGCGCCTTGAGCGCCTTGAATTCCGGCGATTCGTCGACACCCACGCGGATCAGCAGGCCGACCACCAGCAGTACCGCGCTCGCGAGAAACGGCAGGCGCCATCCCCAGCTGAGAAACGCGTCCTTGTCCATCGAGGCCACCGCGCGGAACGCGAGCAGCGACAGGATCAAGCCCGCCGGACTGCCGAGTTGCGCGAACGACGCGAAGAACGTGCGCCGTCCCTGCGGTGCATGTTCGCTCGCCATCAGCACCGCGCCGCCCCACTCGCCGCCGATCGCAATGCCTTGCGCGACCCGCAGCAGCACGAGCAGCACCGGCGCCCACACGCCGGCGCTCGCATAGGTCGGCAGGAAACCGATGCCGACGGTGCCGATGCCCATGATCGCTAGCGTCGCTACGAGCGCTTTCTTGCGGCCGATGCGGTCGCCCAAATGGCCGAACACCAGCCCGCCGAACGGTCGCGCGAAGAAGCCGACCGCGAAGGTGCCGAACGAAGCCAACGTGGCGAAAAACGGATCGCTGCCGGGAAAGAACAGCTTGCCGAATATCAGCGCGGACGCCGTGGCGTAGATATAAAAGTCGTACCACTCGATGGTGGTGCCGACAAAAGCCGCGGCTGCGGCGCGTGTGGGTTGCCGGGCTGCGGCGTGGTCGTTTGACTCGCGATTCATGTCTCTGTCTCCAAGGTCTTTCTTCTGGATGGCGCGGCTTCTTCGTGCCGTCGCCGGGAACTGCGGTGTTTAAGCTCTGAGCACACCCGCTTCCAATAGACGCTGCTGGGTGGTGGCGTCGATGCCCAATGCGTCGAGCACGTCGCGCGTGTCGGCGCCGAGCGACGGTGGCGCGCTGCGATATGTGGCCGGCGTGCGCGACAACTTGATCGGCGACGCGGTGCCGCGATACTCGCCCATCTCGACCACCAGGCCGCGATGCAAGGTATGCGGATGGCGCGCCACGACATCAACGGTTTGCACCGGTCCGCACGGCACGCCCGCGTTGATGAGCGCATGCGCGAGCGGCTCGCACTCGTGCGCCGCGAGCAGGCTTTCGAGCGCGGCCTTCAGCGGCTCGCGATGCGCGCAGCGGCTGCGGTTGTCGACGTAACGCGGATCGTCGGCGAGTTCGGGCGCGCCGAGATGCGCGCACAGTTTCGCGAACTGCCGGTCGTTGCCCACCGCGAGAAAGATCGGCGCGGTCGCGGTGCGATAGCTGTCGTACGGCGTGATGTTGGGATGCGCGTTGCCGCTGCGTTGCGGCGTGCGGCCCGAACCAAAATAGTTGGGCAGATGCGGATGCAGCAGCGAGACGCCGCAGTCGTACAACGCGATATCGATCGACTGGCCACGGCCGCTCTTCGCGCGCTCGGCGAGCGCGAGCAGAATGCCGGCGAGCGCGTTCAGTCCGGTGACCATGTCGACGACCGGCAAGCCGACTCGGGTGGCAGGTCCGTCGCGCTCGCCGTTCACGCTCATCAGGCCGGTCATCGCCTGAATCGCGGCGTCGTAACCGGGCAAGCCGCCGAGTGGACCATCGGGACCGAAGCCCGACACGGCGCAATGAATCAGCTTCGGGAAACGCTCGCGCAGATCGCGCTCGTAGTCCATGCCCCAGCGCGCAAGCGTGCCGGGTTTGAAGTTTTCGACCAGCACGTCGGCGTCTTCCAACAGCTTCCACAGGATCGCGCGGCCTTCGTCGCGTGAGAGATCGACCGCGATGCCCTGCTTGTTGCGATTCACGCCCGCGAAGTACCACGCGGTGTCGCCGTAGAACGGCGGCCCCCAGCCGCGCGTTTCGTCGCCGCCCGGCGGTTCGAGCTTGATCACCTGCGCGCCGTGATCGGCGAGCGCCTGTGTGCAGTACGGACCGCCGAGCACGCGGCTCAGGTCGATGACCTTGAGGCCTTGCAACGCGCCTTGCTTGCCATCGTTCGGAAGCGGTGCGGTCATTGCATGCTCCTTGCCGGCAGCAGTTGCAGCGCCTGTTCGAGCGTGACCTTGTGGCCTTTGACCAGCGCATCGACCACACCGCTTTCATCTGAAGACGTTTGCAATGCCAGCGGATCGAATGGCAACAGCTTGTGCCGCACCACTAGATGCGCGAGCGCAAGACGCCGGTAATCCGGCGCGAGACGTACGCCCTCGCAAGCCATCAACACAGCGGTGCTCGCGTGATACAACGCGGTGCCCGCTTGCCGAACCCCTTCGTCGCGGCCCGAATCCGCGACGCTCGCCAGCGCATCGCACGCCCGCGCGAGCGTCGCGCGCAGCAACGCGAGACTGGCCGCCGGCAATCCCGCTGCGCCGAGCAGATCTTGCAGATACGTACGCAACGGTTCCAGGGCGCCGTCGCGTTTCGCCGCCCGCGCGATGTCGAGCGCGACGATGTTGCTGGTGCCTTCCCAGATCGAGCCGAGATGCGCGTCGCGCACGAGACGCGCGTCGCTCCATTCTTCGATATAGCCAGTGCCGCCGCGCACTTCCATCGCGTCACCGGTCACGCGGCGCGCGTCGCGGCACGCACGAAACTTGATGAGCGGCGTGAGGATGCGCACGCATTTCGCCGCCTGCCGGTCGCCGGCGTCGGCCGGCTCCAGCAGCAGCGCAATGCGCATGAACATCGAGCGCGCCTGCTCGGCGGGCAGCATCATCTTGAGCAATTGACGCTGCATCAACGGCATGTCGATCAGCTTGCGGCCGAACGCTTCGCGATTACGGGCGATGTGCAGCGCCTCGGTCAGCGCGCGGCGCATCAAACCCGCGGCGCGCACGCCGTTCGACAGACGCGACATGTTGATCATGTCGGCCATCTGATGAAAACCGCGCCCCACTTCGCCGATCAGATACGCGACCGCGCCTTCCAGCACGATCTCGCCGCTCGCCATTGAACGGCTGCCGAGCTTGTCCTTCAGACGCACGATCCGGTAGCTGTTGCGCGAGCCATCCGGCAGCGTCTTCGGCAACAGGAACAGTCCGAGTCCGTTGATGCCGGCAGGCGCCGTGTCCGGCCGCGCGAGCACCATCGCGAGATCGGCGTCGGCGTTCGAGCAGAACCATTTGTCGCCATACAGACGCCACGTTTCGTCACCGTTCGCATCGGTTTCGAGCGACGCGCGCGTCGCAATGCGCGCGACGTCCGAGCCCGCCGCCTGTTCCGTCATGAACATGGCGCCCTGAAACAGCGTGTCGAAATCGCGCGAGGCGAGCATCGGCAGAAAACGTGCGACCAGTTCCGGCGCGCCGAATTTGCGCAGCGTGCGCGTGAGCGAATCAGTCATGCTCACGGGACAGCACAGACCGAATTCCGCCTGTACGAACAGGAAGGTCAGCGCGTATTTCACGAGCGGCGGCGGCGATTTTTTGCCGTCGCGAGTCTCGTGACTCATCGCGGCAAGCCCCAACTCCGCGTAAGCCACGCGTTCCAGCGCGACGTAATCCGGATGCTTGTCGATGCTTTGCAGCGCCTCGCCGCGCCGCGTGCGATGGTGCAATTGCGGCGGATTCTTGTCGGCGGATAGCGCCCACACGTCGAGTTCGTCGGAAGCGCGCTGGCCTAGCGAGACGAGCTGGCTTTCGAGTTCGTGAAACAGCGTGTCGCCGAGATGCAGCTTGAGCAGGCGCTCGAAGTCGGGATCGCTGGTGAAGAAATTGATGCCCCGGCTGTCGGGAATATTGGACGAGCCGTGTGCCGGCTGCGCGGTGATTTCGCTCATGCTTGTCTCCTGTGTCGACCAGAGTTCGCGCTTTGGCGCGTTACTCTGGTCCCATGCACGTAGTGCAAGTGGAAGCAGCATAGGAGCGGCGTCGATAATCGTCTAATACAACTTATATCCGGTACGATAGACGCAGCTTATCGATCACGATCAGGAGACAGCCGTGGACCTGAAGCAATTGCGCTATTTCGTGGCGGTCGCCGAGGAGCTGCATTTCGGCCGCGCGGCCAAGCGGCTGTTCATTTCGCAGCCGGCGCTCAGTTTCGACATTCGCAAATTCGAGGAGCAGCTCGGCGTGCAGTTACTCGCGCGCACCAACAAAACGGTGTCGCTGACCAATGCCGGCCAGGTGCTGCTCGGTGAAGCGCGCCGCCTCTTATTGCAGGCGAACGAGGCGGAACGCATGACGGTTCGCTCGGCGAATGGCCTCGCCGGCCGCTTGCGGATCGGCTTCGTGAATTCGATGCTGTATCGCGGTATGCCGCAGGCGGTGAAGCGCTTCGAGGCCGATTACCCCGGCGTCGAAATCGTCCTGAAGGAGATGAACACCAGCGAGCAGGTGCACGCGATCCAGCGCATGCAGATCGACATGGGCTGCGCGCATTGGGGCAATTTCCCGACCGACGTCATTTCCACGCCGATCTTTTCCGAGCCGTTCCTGTGCTGTCTACCCGCCGCTCATCCGCTGGCGCGCAAACGCAAGGTCGATCTGCGGGCGTTGGCGCAGGAGCCGTTCATTCTGTTTCCGCGCACCGTGTCGCCGCATTATCACGATCTGATCATCGCGCAGTGCGTGGGAGCGGGATTCAGTCCGTTGATTCGCCACGAGGCGCGCTTGTGGCAGACCGTCGTGACGATGGTCGGCTTCGGCATGGGCGTTGCGCTGGTGCCGTACACGTTGCGTCAGATGCAGGACCCGCGCGTCTGCTTTTTGCCGCTAATGAGCGAAACGCTGATGTCGCAAGTGCTGTTGTTGCGCCGGAGCGGCGACGCGGAGCCTGTAACGGACCGCTTCGTCGAGTATCTCAGGGATGCCGGCGGCGAGCCGCCGGGCACAACTCATTCATCCGCTTCGCGGCGGCCTTCGTAAGCCGTCAGTATCTTGTGGGCGACCATATCCACGGCCGGTTTGACGAGCCCGTTCTTGTCGGTCCAGACCTTGGGCGTCAAGGTGCCGCTCAGCGCGACACTGTCCGCGTCGCTCAACGCGAGCAGCGCGGTTTGCACGTCGTCGTCGAAGGCGATTACGTTGACGAAAATCGTGTCGCCGTCGTTGGTGGCCGCGCGCACTTTGCAGGTCACAAAACGCCTGCCGTTCTGCCCCGTGCGAATCTGCGCCTCGCCGTACAACCGCCCGCCCACCAGTCCATCGATCATCGCCCTGCTCCTCTCGTTTCGTACCGTGCGGAAAGCAGAATCGCCCAGCACGGCACGTATGATCCCACGAGAAGCGGCGCGGCCTGCATAAAAAGCACCGCTCAGTCGCGGACCAACGGCGCCAGCATCACGCGCCGATCGTCATATCCACGCCGCGCACGAGGCGTTTGGCTAGCCGCGGTTGCCGCAACTGGTCGAGCCACCATTGCAATGCGCGCCCTTCATGATCGCCGCGCCACGCGACATACAGCACGTTCGGTTCGCGCGGATCGGCCGTCGCCTTCTCGATCAGCTCGCCCTGCTTCAATAGCGACGCGACACGCTGACGCGGTAGCCAGCCCACGCCCAGGCCGTCGCGCTGCGCCAGGATTTTCGCGCGCATCGACGGGACAGCCAGCGACGCCTGTCCGCCGATCAAACCATAAGCACGACCCGCCGTCGTACGCGATGAATCCGCCACCGCCACCGCGCGATGTTCCAGGATTCGTTCGCGGCCGAGCGGCCCCTCGACGGCCGCCAGCGGATGGCGCGGCGACACCGCGAACACCCATTCCATCACGCCGAGTTCGAACCAGCGCAGGCCGGGAATCGCCGGCGGCTCGTTGGTCGCGCCCACGATCAGATCCGCGCGGCCGTCGCGCAGCGCCTCCCAGGTGCCGCTCAAAACTTCGTGCGTGAAGCGCAGCTTGACGCCGGAGTCGAGCGCATCGAAGGCGCGCACCACCGGCATCAGCAGTTCGAATTCGATGATTTCGTCCGTGACTATCCAAAGACGGTCTTCCCAGCCGCTCGCGATCTGCTTCACGCGCTGCGTCATGCGCGACATGTCGAGCATCAGACGCGCGGCTTCGTCGGCGAGAAGCTGGCCGGCGGGCGTGAGTTGCAGCCGGTAGCGGCGCCGGTCGAACAGCAGCGCGTCGAAGCGCGTCTCCAGTTGCCGGGCGGCATGCGAGATCGTGGACGGCGCCTTGCCGAGGCGCGCCGCCGCGCGCGACAGGCTGCCGGTCTCGCGAATCGCGTCGAGCAAAGCCAGTTCGTCTTCCGACAACATGTTCCATTCCTTCGAACGAGTTCGACGAAAGCATGGTACGGCAAAGCGCCGATGCTAGTCCACTATAGCGATATGACGGCAGCATGGACGGCAAGCGCGGTTGGCGTGGGCTTTCGGAAAAACCGCACGAGCCACTGATGAACCACTGCAAACGCGGCCGGCGCCGCGTCTGGAACATTCATTGCGCACGGTCGTGGCACGACAGCGCGCACGATTAAGGAGCAGCGACATGGGACTTTTAGTGGACGGACAATGGCAGGACCGCTGGTACGACACCAGGTCGACCGGCGGCCGTTTCGTGCGCAAGGACGCGGCGTTCCGCAATTGGGTCACGGCCGATGGCTCGCCGGGTCCGAGTGGCAGCGGCGGCTTCGAAGCGCAAGCGGGACGCTACCACCTGTACGTGAGCCTCGCCTGCCCGTGGGCGCATCGAACCTTGATCGTGCGGGCGCTCAAAGGCCTCGAAGCGATGATCGACGTCTCGGTCGTGCACTGGCTGATGCTGGAAAACGGCTGGACCTTCGCGGACGGCCCCGGTGTCGTGCCCGACAGCGTCAATCACGCGAAGCTGCTCCACCAGGTCTACACCGCTGCCGATCCTCACTACAGCGGCCGCGTCACGGTGCCGATCCTGTGGGACAAGCAACGCGCCACGATCGTCAGCAACGAATCGTCGGAAATCATTCGCATGCTGAATTCGGCGTTCGACGGCATCGGCGCGAAAGCCGGCGATTTTTATCCGGCGCCGTTGCGTCCGCAAATCGACGCGATCAACGCGCGCGTTTACGACACGCTGAACAATGGTGTCTACAAGGCAGGCTTTTCCACCACGCAGCACGCCTACGAAGAAGCCGTCACGCCGCTCTTCGAGACGCTCGACTGGCTCGACGCGCAACTCGCGACGCAGCGCTATCTGACCGGCGCGCAACTCACCGAAGCCGATATCCGGCTGTTCACGACGTTGATCCGCTTCGACGCCGTCTATGTCGGCCACTTCAAGTGCAATCTGCGCCGCATCGCCGATTATCCGAATCTGTCCGCCTACACGCGCGACATTTACCAGTTGCCCGGCATCGCGCAGACGGTCGATTTCGCGCACATCAAGCGGCATTACTACGAGAGTCATCGCGGCATCAATCCGACCGGCATCGTGCCGCTCGGCCCGGTTCAGGATTTCTCCGCGCCGCACGATCGGGCGCGGTTCGGGGAATCCGGCTCATCAACCGCCGCTGTTCGTTAGCAGCCGCATCCAGTTCAGGAGTAGAAGACATCATGCAAAACAGTTTCGGCACACGGTCGCCCGTTCAAGGTCTGCGCCTCAATAACGTGGCGCTTGCCACCGGCGATCTGAATGCCTCGATCGCCTGGTACGAAACGGTGTTGGGCTTCACGGTGACCGAGCGTGGCCGCTTCGACGCGGTCGGCGCGGACTTCGCGATGATCGAAGCGGCAGGCGTCCGCATCGAACTGGTGTCGCGACCGTACGCCGAGCATCAATGGGTGGATCGCACGGCGCCGCCCCATCATCTCGACGTGCTCGGCTACAAGGCCATCGTGTTCGAAACCGACGACCTGGCCGCCGCGACGGCCGCGCTCAGGCAACACGGCGTGGAATTGCTGTGGGCCGACCAGCCGCTCAACGCCGAGCGCAGTTCGACCATGTTGCGCGATCCCGAGGGCAATCTGATCAACATCTTCGGCCCGCGCCGCGCGGCGGCCTGAGCGCGCGCTCTCACGGCGCGCCGCCTGACGTCGCCGCGGCCGCCTCGAAAATATCGCGCAGCCACTGCGCGAACACCCTCACGCGCGACGACAACTGACGGTTCTGCGGATACAGCACGGACACCGGCATGGGCGGCGGCGGAAAGTCCGCGAGGATGATTTTCAGCCGCCCGGCCGCCAGTTCGGCCGCCACCCGGTAGTGCGGCACCTGCACGACGCCGAGCCCGGCAAGCGCCGAGCCGGTATAGAGTTCGGTGCCGGTCACCGACACCGCCGACGGCAGGACCATCGCCACCTCGCGGCCCGCCACGCTGAATTCGAGCGGCACGGCCTTGCCCGTCGCGCTCGACACGTAATTGACCGCCCGATGCGTGGACAGCGCCGACGGCTCGGCCGGCTCGCCATACGCGGCGAGATACGCCGGACTCGCGACCGTCACTTGCGGCAATTGCGCGACGCGGCGCCCCACCATCGACGAATCCTGCAGATTGCCCGCGCGCAGCACGCAATCCACACCCTCCCGCACCAGATCGACGAGCCGGTCGTCTTCGCCGATGGTCAGTTCGATGCCGGGAAAGCGCGCGAGAAACGCCGGCAGCGCCGGCACCACGAAGTGCCGCGCCAGTGTGCCCTGCAAATTCACCCGCAACAAACCCTTCGGCGCGAGGTTCGAAAACGAGCCTTCGGCTTCCTCCATATCGGCAATCAGACGCACGCAGCGGCGGTAGTACGCCTCGCCGTCGTGCGTGAGACGCACCGTGCGCGTGGTGCGTTCGAGCAGCCGCGCGCCGAGCCGCTGCTCCATGCGCTTCATCAGGTTGGTCACAGTGGCGCGCGGAATCTGCAGATCGTCCGAGGCGCGCGTGAAGCTTTGCCGCTCGGCGATCCGGATGAAAACCCGCATTTCCTCGAAACGATCCATGGTCGGTGCCTTTTTCTGACGCCAGTCGGGCGGCCCGCGCGCCAATTGTTAAAGCAAATGGAATTATGATGCCCAGTCTAGCCTGATTATCCAGGCGAGGAAAGCGTCCATGATTCACCTCACTCACCCAACAGACTCAAGGAAACGAATCATGAACACGCTCAACAACGCCCGGGTCGCAATCGTCACCGGCGCATCGCGCGGCATCGGCGCAGCGGTCGCACAACGTCTGGCCAAGGACGGTTTCGCCGTCGCGGTCAATTACGCCTCCAGCTCGGCCGAAGCCGATAAGCTCGTCGCCGAACTCACGGCGGCCGGCGCCAAAGCCATCGCGGTGAAGGCCGATGTGTCGATCGCCGACGACGTGCGCCGCCTGTTCGAGATCACCGAACAGCAGCTCGGCAAGGTGGACGTGCTGGTCAACAACGCGGGCGTGCTCAAGACCGTGCCGCTCGCCGACACCAGCGACGCGCTCTACGACCAGACCTTCGACATCAACGTGCGCGGCACCTTCAACACCTTGCGCGAAGCAGCCGCGCGCCTGAACGATGGCGGACGCATCGTCAACTTTTCGAGCACCACGCTGGCGCTGAACATGCCGGGCTACGCGATCTACAACGCGACGAAGGCAGCCGTCGAAGCCTTCACGCATGTGTTCGCCAAGGAACTGCGCGGCCGCAACATCACCGTCAATGCCGTGGCGCCGGGTCCGATCGCGACGTCGCTGTTCCTCGACGGCAAGACCGAAGAACAGATCCAGACCTTCGCGAAGATGCCGCCGCTGCAACGCCTCGGCCAGCCGAACGACATCGCGTCGGTGGTGGCGTTCCTCGCCGGGCCGGACGCGGGCTGGGTCAACGGCCAGATTCTGCGCGCCAACGGCGGCATTGCCTGACGCGTTCGATACGCATTTGCTGTGGGCAGGCTCTGACGGGCCGCCGTACTCTCATCGAATCGGAGAAGAAAAATGCAGAAGAAGATCATCCTCGTGACGGGCGCCGGTACGGGTATCGGCAAACTCAGCGCACAGTCGCTCGCCGAAGCCGGCCATACCGTCTACGCGACGATGCGCGATGTCGAAGGACGCAATCAGCCGCGCGCCGATGAAATGCGCGCGCTCGCGAAAGCGAAGGGCATCCAGTTGCATCCGCTCGAACTCGACGTGTTGTCGCAAGCATCGGCCGATGACGCGGCGGCGACGATCGTCCGCGAACAGGGACGGCTCGACGTGGTGATGCAGAACGCCGGCCATCTGGTGGTCGGGCCGAGCGAAGCCTTCACGCCCGAAGAAATGGTGAAGGTGTTCGACACCAACCTGTTCGGCGCGCAGCGCGTGAACCGCGCCGTGCTGCCCTATTTGCGCCAGCAGGAAGCGGGCTTGATGCTGTGGGTCAGCAGTTCGACGACCAAGGGCGGATTTCCTCCCTTTCTCGGCCCGTATGGCGCCGCGAAGGCCGCGATGGATTCGCTGGCGGTTTCGCTCGCCTATGAGATCGCGCGCTTCGGCATCGAGACCTCGATCGTGGTGCCTGGTGCGTTCACGCGCGGCACGGCCCACTTCCCGAGCGCGGGCAAGCCGGCCGACACCGAACGGGCCGCCGCCTACGCACGCTACGACGGCGTGATGGATCAGATCGGTCAGCGCCTGTCCGAATTGACGCCCGACGACGCCGATCCGCAAGCCGTGGCCGATGAAATCGTGCGGATCGTCGGCCTGCCTTCAGGCGAGCGGCCGATGCGTTCGGTGATCGACTTCGTCGGCGACGGCGCGCGCGAAGTGCTCGACGTGTCGGAGCGTGTGCGGATCGAATTTGCCAGGCGAATCGGCATGGGCGATTTGCTGGAAGCGCGGGTTCGGCGTTAAAGGTGGCGACGAGACGCACCGCTATGAAGTTCGTCACGTTGATCGCATGCGCCGTTCTGCTGCCGGCTCTCATCGGCGCATGCGATGCCCAACCTCAATCGTCCGACGCCTCCGGCATGTCCGTCACGTCCATCGCGTCCGTCGCGACAAGGAGCACGACCATGAAACCTTCGGTCACGTACCTTCATTTGCTGAAGCACACGCCGTTTTTCAGAAGCCTGACGACGGATCAACTGCGATGGGTGATCGGCCACTCGCACGAATGGGAAGCGCAGGCCGGCACAGTCGTCGCGCAATGCAACGACAGCGCGACAACTGCCGAGGATCAGGCGATGTGGATTCTGCTGGACGGCGGCTGGCAAGTCGAAGCGGGCCAGCACGCTTATCCGGCGGACCACGCAAGCGCGGGCAAGTGGTTCAGCGCGGCGGCGACGACAAGCGCCGCGTGCCGCCTCGTCACCACCGAGCACAGCTACGTGATGAAAATCGAACGCGCCGACTTCGACGCCATGCTCGCGCAAGGTTTCGCGTTCGGCCCGCATCTCGATACCGGCCGCCGCTACTACCGCGAACTGTTCGCCGCCCCGGCCGAACTCGCGAAATGAGTCCGAGCCGGAGCGCGTGTCAAGCAGCGTGCCTTCAGGCGAAAGCGCTTACACCGCCGTTGGATTGCGCTCCGCGAATCCTTCCTGATGCCAGTACGGATAAGCGGGACGGACGGCGCTCGCCGCGTCGAGCTTTGCCACCTGCTCGGGCGTCAGATTCCAGCCCACCGCGCCGAGGTTCTGCCGCAACTGTTCCTCGTTGCGCGCGCCGATCAGCACCGTTGATACGGTAGGCCGCTGCAGCAGCCAGTTCAGCGCGATCTGTGGCACGGTCTTGCCCGTTTCGGCCGCGATCTCGTCGATTGCATCGAGCACGCGGAACAGATACTCGTCCGGCACCGGCGGCCCCATGTCGGCGGTTTTATGCAGGCGGCTCGAATCGGGCAGCGGCTGGCCGCGCTTGATCTTGCCGGTGAGACGCCCCCAGCCGAGCGGACTCCACACCACCGCGCCCACGCCTTGATCGACGCCGAGCGGCATCAGCTCCCACTCGTAGTCGCGGCCGACCAGCGAGTAGTAAGTCTGATTCGCGACGTAGCGCGGATAGCCGTAGCGATCCGCCACATCCTGCGATTTCATCAAATGCCAGCCGGAGAAATTCGACACACCGGTGTAGCGGATCTTGCCCGCGCGCACCAGATCGTCGAGCGTGGACATGACCTCGGCGATCGGCGTTCTGGCATCGAAACCGTGCAACTGGAACAGGTCGATGTAATCGGTTTGCAAGCGCTTGAGCGCTGCATCCACGGCCTGAATCAGATGGAAGCGCGACGAGCCGACGCTGTTCGGGCCGTCGTCGAAACGGAAGGTCGCCTTGGTCGAGATGATGGCCTTGTCGCGCTTGCCCTTGAGCGCTTCGCCGAGCACCGACTCGGACGCGCCGCTCGAATAGATGTCCGCGCTGTCGAACATGGTGACGCCCGCATCGAAGCAGATGTCGAGCAGACGCCGTGCCTCGGCGACGTCGGTCGCGCCCCACGCCTGGAAGAACTCGCCCTTGCCGCCGAACGTGCCCGTGCCGAAACTCAGTACCGGCACCTTGAAACCGGATGCACCCAGATGTCTGTATTCCATTGATGACTCTCCATGGCTTAGCCGTCGATAAACGGACGTTCAGTCTACGCGCGTCCGCGACATCGCGTCGGCCAGCGCGCAGGGATCCTGGCGGCTGCGAGCGGGATCGTTATCGTGGATGCGTCGCGTCCGCTGCCCATGCGTTCAGCGCGTCGCGCGCGGCCTGGATCACACTGTCCCAATCGCCGAGCGCCGGTTGCCTGAACAACCGGGCACGCGGATACCACGGCGTGTCGGCGCGCTCCAGCATCCAGCGCCAGCAGGTGTCGAAGCGGTTCAGAATCCAGACCGGCTGGTCGAGCGCGCCGGCCAGATGCGCGGTGGACGTATCCACCGAAATCACCAGATCGAGATTCGCCACCAATGCCGCGGTGTCGGCAAAGTCGTCGAGTTCTTCCGTGTAATCGATCACGCGGCCGCCCGACTCGGCGTCTCTAAGCTGCTGCGCCGCCGATCCTTTTTGCAGGCTAAAGAACTGCACGTTCGGCACGTCGAGAAGCGGCGCGAGTCGTGCGAATGCGATCGAACGACGCGCATCGTTCTTGCGAAGTTCCGCGACATGCGGACGGTTTCCGCCTGCCCACACGAGTCCGACTTTGAGGCGGCCGTCTGCTTGCGCGTGAAGCCGGTCACGCCATTGGCGAGCTGCTTCGGCATCCGCGAAGAGATAAGGCGTTGTCGATGGAATGCTGTCGAGGCCGGTCTTGAATGCGAGCGGCAGACTCAGCAGCGGACAATGACAATCGAACGACGGCAGCGTTTGGCCGGCTTCGATCAACTGGTCCACACCGTCGAGCGTGGACATGAGACGCATCAATTCGGACGGCACTTCGAGCACGACCTTCGCGCCGAGTTTCGACACCAGCGCGGCGTAGCGGCAAAACTGTAGCGTGTCACCGAGGCCCTGTTCCGCGTGTAGCAGAATCGTCTTGCCGTCGATCGAAAAATCGCCGTGCCAACGCGGCTGCGCAAAACTGCGCCGGCTTGCCTTGATGCGGTTGCGCTCCCAGCGCCATTCATATTTTGGCCAGCCGGCTTCGAGCTGTCCCATTTGCAGCAGGCACAGTGATTCATTCCAATGTGTTTCCGCAGCATCAGGATTCACGGCAAGCGCGCGTTCGTAACTCACGAGCGCTTGCGCGTGCTGGTTGAGATCGATCTGCGTGAGGCCGAGGTTGTTCCAGGCATCGGCGAATGCCGGCGCCAATTCGAGCGCGCGACGGTAGCTGCGTTCCGCTTCTTCCGGCTGGTTCAGATCGCTGAACGCGTTGCCGCGATTGCTCCACGCATCCGGATAATTCGGTTGCAGCGCGAGCGCGTGATCGCAACTTGCGAGCGCATCGGCGGGACGGCCCAGATCGCGCAGCACGCACGCGCGATTGTTCCAGGCCTGAGCGAAATCCGGGCTGGACGCAATCGCGCGATCGAAGCTGCCGAGCGCATCGAGTGGCCGATTCAGGCCGGCTTGCGCGTTGCCGCGGTTGTTCAAGGCGTCGGGGAATTTGGGCTGCAAGGCCAGTGCACGATCGGCACTCGCGAGGGCTTCGTCGAAACGCTGCAAGGCGTTCAACGCATAGGCGAGATTGGAATGAAGCGGCGCCTGTTTCGCGTTGACGGCAAGCGCTTTTCTGAGTAACTCGACGCCTTCTTGCAGGCGCCCCGCTTGCAGCGCCAACGCACCGAGCAATTGCAGCGCGTCGAAGTGACGGGGCTTGAGTTCGAGAATCTCGCGATAGAGTTCTTCGGCCTCGGCGAATGCGCCGTTCTGCTGAAGCGCGACGGCTTGCCGGAACATGTGGTCCAACTGTTGCGGCAGATTGGCAGGCTTGCTCATGCGGAGAGCTTTGATCGAATGCGCGTGAAAATCGTGGGAGCTTTCGAAGTGCGGGCGTCACGCAAGACCAAGCACGCAGCGGACCCGAAAGAGCGAAGCCGATTATCGCCGAAAACTGCGCATTCGGACGGCCGCGCGTCACGCCGCAACGTGACGCGCGTTAAACCGCTTACTGCGCGGTCGGCAGGTGCTTACGCTTGGCAAGATCCTGCGCCATTGCGTAGTGTTCCTGGATTGTCGGCAATGCCTTCTTCGCCGCGTCCTTCAACTGTTCGTCGCGGCCCGAAGCGATTTCCGCCTGGAATGCCGACAGCGCTTTCTGTTCGCCGGCGAGCGCGACCTGTTCGATATAGGCCTTGTCGAAGTCGGCGCCACGCAGGTTGTTGATGCTAGCAAGCATCGCTGCGTCGGGATCGTTCTTCGGCACATCGACGCCGCGCGGGCTGGCCGCCCGCAGCGCGTCGGAGATCTTCGCGTTGTCGGTGGAGACGCGTTCGGCGAAGGCCTTGACGTCGCGGTCGGTCGAGCGCGAGGTCGCGATGCGCGCGGCGTCGCGTTGCGTCGCGACGGCCTTGGTGCCGTCCGCGATGAACGTCTGGTCGGCGGCATGCAGACGGCCGGCGTCTGCCGCGGCCGCTGCCGGTGCTGCCGGCGTTGTTTGAGCGTTGGCCGCGCCGGCGACGACGAGCAGTCCAGCCATGCAGGCGCTGGTGATAGTGGCGAGAGGCAAGCGGATCATACGTTCTCCTTGAGGTGGAAGCGAAACGACAGCGAGGCGTGTGCGCCTCAGGCGCCCTGCCGACTGCACGGCTTCCTTGCAGTCAGCTTGCGGGCCGCTGACGGCGCCACGCTTTAATCGCTGTGAATTCTAGGAGGCGCGCCGTGCGGCATGTGATACGACGCTGTCGCTTCTGTAACGTTAGGTAACCTTCATATGAATGCCTTGACAGGCCTGTATTGCGGCCGATGTGCTCGTGCCCCCTTCGCGCCCTCAATATTGGTCGCGTGTTAACCAGAGCATGCGAGGAAAACAAAGCGGAATCGCTGAACTTTCCGTCCGCCGCGCCGATAACAGAAAGGTAGGGCGCGCGCCAGGATCGAACGACACGGTTGAATGGCGCATCACACGCACCGTAATCCTGGAGAGATTCGATGGCAGTAGACAACCGCGCGAACGATGAACGCAGCAATCTGACGAGTTCCAACAAGTTCGAATTGTTGCTGTACCGCTTGGGCTCCGTGCCAGGCAGCGACGCGCACGAGCTTTATGGCATCAACGTCTTCAAGGTGCGGGAAATCTCGACGATGCCCACGGTTACGCCGATCGCCGGTTCGTCGCCGTTCGTAATGGGCGCTGTGGATATTCGCGGCCAGATCATTCCTGTGATCGACTTGCCGCGCCTGATGGGGTGTGAGCCGACGCGCGGGCTGAATATTTTGCTGGTGACGGAGTTTGCGCGGTCGACCCAGGCGTTTGCCGTTGAAGAGGTCGACGATATCGTGCGGCTGGAGTGGAATCAGGTTTTGTCCGCCGAAGGTGCGGCTGGGGGCAATCTGGTTACCAGCATTGCGCGGATCGATGGGAATACCGGTGATTCGCGGTTGGCCCAGGTGATCGATGTCGAGCAGGTGTTGCGCGATGTGTTTCCGTCACAGCATCCTAGTGTGGATCCGACATCCGTTGGAGAGGCGTTGGGGATTCCGCGTGGGGCGAAGATTCTGGCGGCTGATGATTCCGGGTTTGCTCGTAAGCTCATCGAGCAGGCTTTGAGTGCTATCGGGGCGGATTATGTGATGACGAAGACCGGGGAAGAGGCCTGGAATACCTTGCAGCAGATTGCGCGCGAGGCGCAGGCTAATGGGACTCGTGTCAAGGATAGTATTGCGCTTGTTTTGACGGATCTTGAGATGCCTGAGATGGATGGGTTTATGCTCACTCGACAGATCAAAGCTGATGAGCGGACTAGGGATATTCCGGTGATTATTCATTCTTCTCTTACCGGGGCCGCTAATGAGGCGCATGTGAAGAATGCCGGGGCTAATGGGTATGTGGCGAAGTTCGCTGCTTCGGAGTTGGCGGATGCTATTCGGAATGCGATTGGGGTTGTGGGGGCGAAGGTTGCTGCTTGAGTTTTTTGTCTGTGCTTGTTGGCCTTTTCTTGAGGTCGTGGTGGTCTATTAGTGTTGCCCCTGTGCGGGGCGGCACCTACTTTCTTTGCTTGCCGCGGTGTGTGTCAAGGTAGTTGTCGCCAGAACCGCGTTACGCTGCCTGCCTGTACATTTTGGCTGAGGCCGAGGTTCGTTCCGGATTCAGATAGACCGCGTCTGTCAGGTGCCAGTTGCGGATGGCCCCTGACCAGCGCGCCGGGTTTTGCATGCGCGCGCTGCGGTACAGCGCACGCCGTCGGGCCAGCAGGTCGTTGGCTTCGCCGCGATGCCGCTGGCCCGGGCTGACATACTTCAGGCCGCTGTGGCAGTGCTCTTCGTTGTACCACTGCACGAAGCGCTGCACCCATTCCCGAGCCGCCTCCAGCGTGTCGAACGGCTGCTCGGGCCACAACGGACAGTACTTTGCCGTGCGGAATAGCGACTCGGCAAACGCGTTGTCGTTGCTCACGCGCGGCCGGCTGAACGAAGGCTGCACACCGAGATCGATCATCGCCGCGCGCATGGTGGCACCTTTCATCGCACTGCCGTTATCCGAATGCAGCACCAGCGGCCGCCCGGCGAGGCCTTCACGCAAACATCCCTTGGCCAGCAGGACGCTCGCATGCTCGGCCGACTCCTGCTCCCAGACCTCGTTCATCACCAGTTTGCGGCTGTAGATGTCCTTCATCATGTACCAGTAGAAGTACCGGCCCCTGACTGTGGTCGGCATCCACGTAATATCCCAGCACCACACCTGATTCGGACCCTGCGCACAATGCGTCGTGAGCGTGCGTCGTCGCGGGGCTCGCGCACGGCCTCGACGCTGGCTTTGTCCTGCCGCTTTCAGCACCCGGTAAAACGTCGATTCGGATGCCAGATAAATCCCTTCATCCGCCAGTTTCGGCACAATCTGGTGCGGCGTCAGACTCGCGTAGCCCGGGCGGTTGGCTGCGTCGAGCACGGCCTGACGCTCGGCCTCACTGAGCTTGTTGGGCGGTGCCGCACGCTTCACCTGGGTGCGCCCGTCCTGCGGCGACAGGCGCCAGCGCTGGACACTGCGCACGCTGAGCCCCAACTGCTCGCATGCACGCGAGCGGCGTGCCCCATGCTGTACCGCTTCATCGATCAACTGCATGGCTTCATCGCGATCCGGGCTGCTGATCAGTCTTCCTCTTCCTTGCCCCAGATCGCTTCGGCTTTTTTTCGCAGGTTCAGCAACGCCGCTGCCTCCGCCCGCGCGGCATCGCTGCGCCTGAGCTGGCGCTCCAGCTCACGGATGCGTTTGTGAGCGGCCTTTGCTTCATTGCGCTGGGCAGCCGTTGGCTTTGTTTCAGGCGCTACGTTGGCCTGCTCGCACGCCTCGCGCCACTGCCGGATCTGCTCCGGATAGATGCCCTTGCTGCGACAGTACTGGGAGGTCTCGGCCTCGTTGAGCGACGCCGTCTCCAGCACCACCCTGAACTTGTCGGCGCTTGACCACTGATCGCTGGTTCTGCCATTACCCGGCATGAATACCCCTGCATCCCTTGCATGTTGCCGCCAGGTCCGTAGCGTCACCGTGGTGATGCCCGTCGCTCCCGCCAGCTCAACGACCGCACGATTAAACGGCGGCATCATCTGTTTGATTACCCACTCCCGGGTTTCCGCTGAATAGCGTTTCATCTTCCATTCGCTGTCCGCCCCCCATCTTTACACTAATCGGTTCGGGTGAGGCGACAACTAGCCTGACATGGAGGGGCCGCAAAGAAAGTAGGCAAAGAAAGCGGCTTCACACCGCTAGCCTAGAAGCGGGTCCCCCGCGCAGCCGCGGTAGTGGTGCATCTGGAATCTGTGCCCTCGCGCATTCCGCCCTGGTGACAAAGCTGTCATTCTTTCGGCGGCGCTGCGCGCGCCGTCGCGGTTGTTCATTGAATGGCGGCGTCCGGTGCGCGTTTGAGTGCGACCGAAAATGTTATTCGGCTCGTTGGGATGCCCATGGTGTTCAACATCTTTGGTGCGTGGAACGCTCCGAGTTTTGCGCGCTGGTTCGGTGTCCCTATGTCTAGCAACGCTAGCAGTTCCGCCACCACCGCATACAGTACGCCAACGTTGCCGTCCTCGATTTTTACCGCGATGCCCAGCGCGCCTTGCGCGCCTGCCCTCTCTGTCTGCTTCGATGCCCGGACGCCTATCGCATAGCTGCCGTCCGCGCCGACCTTGCCGACCAGCGCGCCGTCGAAAGCCTGCATCAACCGCGTGCAGAAGCGGCCCTCGCCCGCTACCCATTCCGGATAGGTTGTCATCGCGCGGTAGATTCGGGCGAGCGCCGTCGTGCGCGTTGTGACGGACGGCGCGTTCGACGAGACCTCGTCTTCTGCGGCGGCTAGCTTCGCGAACAGGCGTGCGAGGCGGTCCAGCGGAAAGGCCGGCGTCGGTAGATTGCAACCGTCTGTCGCCCAGTGCACCGCGTCGTCGGGTAAATCGCAGACGTCCGCGACCGTGTGTCTTACTCGCACCTGCAATGGATGGTCGGGCCGCTCATACCCCTCTATCGATGCGCCGATCGATTGCGCGCCGGCCAGCATGCCCGCGTGTTTGCCGGAGCAATTGCTGCACACGCCACTCGGCTTGAAGTCGCGTTTGAGCCAGTCGATGTAGACGGCGTCGGATAACGGTGGATGCCCGCCGCAGCGCAAGTCGGCTTCGCTCGCCTGCGCCTTGGCCAGCATCTGTCGCGTCCGCTCGATGTGGCGCGCCTCGCTGCTGTGCGAGCCGCACATCAGCGCAAGGTCGGCTTCGTCGAAACCGAAACGCTCCAATGCGCCGGTCTCCAACACCGCCAACGCTTGCGCGGGCTTCGCCGCGGAGCGCGCTAGCGTCATGCGCGACGGATCGCCGAATGAGGCCAGCAGTCGGCCACTCGCGTCGACCACTGCGACGTGCGCCAGATGCGTGTTCTCAATCGAAGCGCCACGATAAACAGTCGCCGCAATCGGCCCGGTTTCGCGCATGCTCATGCTGGTTCTCCTCGTGATCGATCGAATCGCTGGGACTGCATTGAATCATGAATTACGCGGGCGATTCCACTTTCGTCTCGCGTGCGGTGGTTCTCACGCGATATCGAGCGTGTCGTGAAGATGCTCGACGAGGTAGTCGATCAACGCTCTCACCTTCGGAGGCAGGAAACGATTCGGTGGATACAGCAGCCACACCCAGCCCACGTAGGCGCGCGCTTCGAGATTCCAGTCGGGCAAGACCTGCACGAGCTCGCCGCTCTGCAGCGATTCCGCGGCTGCAAATTCCGGTACGCACGCGATGCCGAAGTCCTGCAGCGCGGCTTCGAGTCGCGCGCCGGCATGATTGGCGATATAGCGACCCTTCACGTCGACGCTCTGTGTCTCCGTGCCGCGGCGAAAGCGCCAGCGGTTGTCGTCGGCAGTCTCGCCGAGGTAGATGCATGCGTGCTTCTGCAGATCGCGCGGCTGCGCCGGTGTGCCGCGCTCGCGCAAATACGCCGGCGTCGCCACTAGCAGCCAGCGCACCGCGCCCAATCGGCGCCCCGCGAGTCCCTGCGGTGGATGCTCGGTCAGGCGGATCACCAGATCGACATCGTCGGCGAGCGGGTCGACGTCGTGGTCGGTGAACAGGAGTTGCAGGTCCACTTCGTCGTAAGCGCGCAGGAGGCCGGCAATGAGCGGGTGAATCACGGACTTCGCGAACTGGGTCGGCGCACTCACGCTCACCTTGCCTTGCGGTCTGCCGGCCAGTTGCCCGGCGGCGTCGACCGCGCCCGACGCGGCGCTCACCACGTCGCGACAGAATCGCACCACTTGGGCACCCGATTCCGTCACCCGCACCGTGCGCGTGGAGCGCTCGAGCAACCGGGTCGCCAGCGCGTCTTCGAGCCGCTTGATCTGACGGCTGACCGTCGACGGCGTGCTGCCGAGTTGCCGCGCCGCCACCGAGAAGTTGCCGGCGTCGACGACGCGCGCAAAAACCGCCATGTCAGGCAGCAAGGCGAAAAGCTCGGTTGGGGTCATCGTTCCGGGTCCGTGAGTGTGGCCAGGCATTAATGCATTTTCGACATAAACGCTGTGCGTCTAGACCTGATTATCACGCGTGCCGCAAAGTTCGACAATACGCCCTCAATAGCTCGAGGTCCGTCCATGTCGAAACAAGAACGCCTGCTCATGTTGTCCGATCTGATGCTGCTCGCCGTCGCCGTCGTGTGGGGCACCAGTTACGGCGTGGTCAAAAGCGCACTGGTGTTTTATCCGGTGCTGGGTTTGCTAGCGCTGCGCTTCGGCATCACTTTCGTGATTTTGTCGCCGGCCCTGCGCCACCTGCGCGCCGCCGACGCCCGCATGCTGCGCGGCGTGCTGGTCGCCGGCGCGCTGCTTCTCGGTATCTTTCTGTGCGAAACCTTCGGCATCCTGATGACCCGCGCGGCCAACGCCGCGTTTCTGATCAGCTTGTGCGTGGCGTTGACGCCGCTCGTCGAATGGTTGCTGCTCAAGCGCAAGCCGAGCCGCGTCGAATGGCTGGCAGTGGCGCTTTCGCTGCTGGGCGCATGGCTGCTCGCCGGCGACGGTGCGCTGAGCCTCAATCCCGGCGATGCGCTGATTCTGCTCGCCGCGCTGCTGCGCGCGTTGACGGTGTGTGTGACCAAACGCGTGATGCGCGATTCGGCGCTGCCGCCGCTGTCGGTGACAGCGGTTCAGTCTGGCGTAGTGGCATTCGGCAGCGCCGCGGCCGCCTGGCTGTTTGCGCCGCAGCAGTGGCAGCCCGTGCCCTCGATTGCGGGACATGCGGCGTTCTGGGGCTATGTCGGCTATCTGGTGATCGCGTGCACGCTGTTCGCGTTCTTCGCGCAGAACTTCGCGATCAAGCGCAGCAGCCCGACACGCGTCTCGCTGCTGATGGGCAGCGAACCGGCGTTCGGGGCATTGTTTGCCTGCATCTGGTTGGGTGAGCGAATTTCGATGACCGCGTGGGTCGGCGGTGCGTTGATCGTCGCGGCATCGATTCTGGCGACCGTGCGATGGACCGCGCTGCGTGTGAGCGCCGCGCAGGCCTGAAGCAACGTGCTGCGTCGATCAACGGCTCGGCGCGAGTGCCTCTTCGCGCTCCAGCGAGCGCGTGCGCCTGAGTTCCGGGAAGAAGCGCATCCAAAGCAAGGCGACCGCGATGGTCGCCACGCCGCCCACCAGCACCGCCGGTTGCGCGCCCCACCACCCCGCCGTCACGCCGGATTCGAATTCGCCCAATTGATTCGACGTCCCAATGAAAAGCGAGTTGACCGCGCTGACGCGTCCCAGCATTTCATCCGGTGTACGCAGTTGCACGAGCGACAGACGCACGACCACGCTGATGGTGTCCGAGGCGCCGAGCACCATCAGCGCGACGAGCGACACGAAAAATTGATGCGACAGACCGAACACGACCGTGGCCGCGCCGAACGCGATCACGCCGCCGAACATCGCCGCGCCCGGTCGGTTGCGCAGCGGGAAATGCGCGAGCCAGATGGTGCCCGCGAGTGCGCCGACGGCGGTGCCCGAACGCAACAGCCCGAGACCGAGCGGCCCCGTGTGCAGGATATCGCGCGCGAAGATCGGCAACAGCGCGGTCGCGCCGCCGAACAGCACAGCGAACAGATCGAGCGACAACGCGCCGAGAATCACCGGCTCGCGGCGAATGAAGGCAATGCCCGAGAACACCGATTCAAGCGTGACGGGTGCGCGGTTCGCCGGCTTTGTCTGTAGCGAAATGCCTGACACGGCTGCGGCTGCGGCCGCGAACGACAGCGTGCAGGCGAGATAGGCCGCGCCGGGGCCGATGCCGTAGAGCAGACCGCCCAGCGCCGGGCCCGCGATCTGCGCGGTCTGATTCGCGGACGTGGCCCATGCCGTCGCTTTGGGCAACTGCCCGCGCGGCACGACGCCCGGCAACAACGAAGCGACGGCGGGCGATTCGAAGGCGCGCGCCGCGCCGACGCATGCGGCCAGCACATAAATCACGGGTGCGCTGATCCAGCCGCCGAAGGTGCCGACGGCGAATAACAATGCAGCGACGCTTTCGAGGCTTTGGCAGATGGCCGCGATGCGGCGGCGGTCGTAACGGTCGGCGACCTGGCCGACGACGAGCGTCAGCACGAACATCGGCAGAAATTGCGCGAGGCCGACGAGGCCGAGTGCGAAGGCGCTATGCGTGAGCGCGTAAATGTGCCAGCCCATTGCCACGGCGAGCATCTGGAACGACAGCGACGAGAGGATGCGCGTGCACCAGAAACGTTGAAATGCGGGGTGTTTCGGCAAACTAACGGATGAGGAGCCGGGCGGTTCGGCGGGCGCTGGAGGCATGGCGTTCGTGCTCTTGACTGGGCGGCTTGGGCGGCCGCTAGTTTAGAGCAAGATGATTTGTTTTGGTTTACGGCCTTGCGCGGCACACCTCGCCGGCAGCGACAAAACGGCTCGCCGCCTTCAGGCGAGCACCGCTGGACGCGCCCGGGTGAATCGGGATTCGACGAGCAGATAAGAGAGGCTGCCGAGCGCCGCCGTCATCACGACGCCGGCCAGCACCGCAAACAGATACGCAAGCCTGATGTCCGTGAAGTTGCGTTGCGCCAGCAGCACGATGGTAGGATAAAAAGGCACGTGCCAGATGTATAGGCTATAGCTCGCGCGTCCTATTGAAGCAAGCGGCTTGAATTCCAGCGCACGCACGATCCGCGAGCGCGGAGAGGAATGGATGACCCGGTAAATCATCAACGCGACCGACACAGCTAGCAGCGTATATCCGAACGTCTGAAGCCACGCCAAGGTTTTGAATGGGACATCTGAACATGCCAACGCAATCCAGATCGCCATGAACATCGCCACGCCGACGACGCCTGCCGCTGCGGAGCGCCTGGAACGAAGGTGGGAAGGCACCAGTGCCAGCAGGCAACCTACTGCAATCGAGTCGATCCGGCAAAGCGTGAAGGTATAGATACCGTTGTCGGAAATCCCGGCAAAATGGCACGCCACCCTGAACGATATCGCCACCAGCAAGAGCGCCACAGCCGGGCGAAAGTACGAATGGAAACGGGCAACGAGAATCGGGAAGACGATATAGAAATGCCATTCCACGGCCAGCGTCCAGAAATGCGCCATGGTGAAATGTTGATCGGCCAGCGCGACCCGGTCGCCCAGCAGCGACTGCAGACTGGCCGTGAATGTCCATAGCAGATACTCGTTTTTCAACACCTTGCTATGCGGATCGATCAGCAGCGCGACAAGCGTGAATATCAGCAGGCTCGCGACGTAGGCCGGCAGCAACCGGATTGCCCGGCGCCGAATGAATTTCGAGTAGGACGCGACTGAATTGACGGGCCGTTTCAATAGCGTCGTGGTGATGAGAAAGCCCGAGATCACGAAAAACACGTCCACGCCGATCCAGCCGGTCGACGCAACACGCACGATGCCGGACCATGCGCCACCCAATTCTGAGAGGCGACTGGAAAAATAGCTCGTGTAGTGGAAAAGTACGACCAGCATCATCGAGATGGCTCGCAGTCCATCGAGGCCGGTCACGTAGCGCAAAGAGCTTGCGTCTCGGATGCTATGTGTCTCCATCCGGGCATTCTACAGATTACGGAATGTTTGCGGCTGCGAGATTTGGAAACTGGCGGAGGCCGCAACGGTGCGGCTGCCGCTTTCATGCGGTTGCGATCCATCGCGCGACTTCCGGGGCGGTCTCCGCGAAAATCTGGCAAGAAAACAAAAAGCCGTTGAATCCTTGCGGATTCAACGGCTTATCATTCGTTCCTGGCGGAGAGACGGGGATTCGAACCCCGGATAGGTTATTAACCTATACACGCTTTCCAGGCGTGCGACTTAAACCGCTCATCCATCTCTCCGGCGGGGAGCCGAATTATAGCAAACTTCGCGCGCCGCGCCAGACCCATGCGCGAACCGGCCTAAGGATGCCGGATATAGTCCACCAGCGCCCGCGTATAAGCGTCCGGTTTCCGGTCGATCAGGCTCACGCCGATCGCCACCAGAAACCCGGCCGGCACGCCGAATACGCCGGAGCTGATCGGCTCGATCCCGAACCACCGCGCGCCGGCGAAACCCGTCATCTGCGTGAAGAACGGGTACGTGGAGACGATGTAATAGATGCACACCACCAGCCCCGCCACCATGCCCGCCACCGCACCGAGCCGTGTCGTGCGCTTCCAGAACACGCCCAGCACCAGCACCGGAAACAGGCTCGACGCCGCCAGCGAAAACGCCGCGCCCACCAGAAACAGAATGTTCCCCGTATTCAGCGACGCCACATACGACGCAAACAGCGCCACTCCCAACAACAGAATCTTCGAGATCGTCACGCGCCGCTGACTCGACGCGTTCGGATCGACCATGTGGTAGTACACATCGTGCGACAAGGCATTGGCGATGGTGAGCAGCAAACCGTCCGCGGTGGAGAGCGCCGCGGCCAGCGCGCCCGCCGCAATCAGCCCCGACATCACATACGGCAGCCCCGCGATCTCCGGCGCGGCTAGCACGACCATGTCGGGCTGCATCTGGATCTCGCTCCAACGCACGATGCCGTCGCCGTTCGTATCGGCGAGACTGATCAGGCTCGGCTCGACCTTGCGCCATTGCATGAGCCACTGCGGCAAGTCGGAGAAGTGATGGCCGACGAGGTTGGTCAATATCTCGTACTTGATCAGCACCGCCAGCACCGGCACCGTCAGATAGAACAGCGCGACGAAGAAGAGCGTCCATCCGACGGAGCGTCGCGCCGAGGCCACCGAGGTGGTCGTGTTATAGCGCGTCAGAATATGCGGCAGGCTCGCCGTGCCGAGCGACAGGCACAGCAGCAGCGAAAGAAAATTGCGTTCGTGGATGCGCCGGTCTTCATCACTCACGGCGGGGAACGGCTCATGCATCGGCACCGGTGCGGCTGCGCGCATCAGCATTTCATCGCGTCGCTGGGTCCAGACGATCTGCGCGGCGGCGGCATCGCGTGGAAACTGTTCGAGCGCCCGCTCGCGCTCCTTGATCTCGCGCAGCGGGCCGTTATGGCGGCGTAGATCGGCGACTTCCTGCGTGAGACGCAGCTTCTCGTCGACGAACGATTGCGGCAACGTGTCGAGCCGCGTCTGCATCAACGCGGCACGCCGTCGATAGTCGTCGCGCACGGTCTGCTCGAGCGGCGCGTCGCGTACCTGCTTCTCAAGACCTTCAACGCGCTCCATCAAGCGGCCGTAGTTGAATTGCGGCACCCAGCCGAGGCCGTCCTTGTGCGCGATCATCGACACGGGAATCAGAATCGCCGCGATCAGGATGATGTACTGCGCGACCTGCGTCCACGTCACGGCACGCATGCCGCCGAGAAACGAACACACCAGAATGCCCGCGAGTCCGCAGAAGATGCCGACGGCGAAGTCCACGCCGATAAACCGCGTCGCAATCAGGCCGACGCCCTGGATCTGCGCGACCAGATAAACGAATGAACACAGGATCGCCGCCAGCGCCGCGAGGCCGCGCACGGCATTGCTCGAAAAACGCGTGCCGAGAAAATCCGGAATCGTGTAGCGCGCGAGCTTGCGCACATACGGCGCGAGCAGGAACGCGACGAGGCAATAGCCGCCGGTCCAACCCATCAGATACGCGAGACCGTCATATCCGGTCGCATAGATCGACCCGGCGAGGCCGATGAACGAGGCCGCCGAAAGCCAGTCGGCCGCCGTCGCCATGCCGTTGAACGCGGACGGCACGCGCCGCCCCGCCACGTAGTATTCGACCAGATCGGAAGTGCGCGATAGCAGGCCGATCACCGCATACACGGCGATCGGCACGAACAGGAACACATAGCCGATCCACACGCCAGGACCGGTGGTGCGCTCGATGCGCCACATCACATAGATGAAGAGCAGAAAGCCGAGTGTGTAAAGGGCGTAAGAGCGGATCAGCCGGTTCGTGAGCTTCATCGGCTCAATTTCCGCGCGCGACGGACGCGTCGGCGTCGGCGTCGGCGTCGGCGTCGGCGCTGGCGTCCGCTTCGAAGGCGCGTTGCAGCCGGCGGTCGGCACGCTGCATCAGCACGATATACACGACGATGAGCGCCAGATAGATCAGGATCGCGCCCTGTGCGCCAAAGTAGAACGGCAACCTGAAGCCGCCGACCCGCACCTGTGCCAGGGCGGGCGCCATCAGCGGCAAGGCGAACGACACGATGAAGCCCAAGGTCATCAACGTCGCGATCAACGCGAGGTTGAAGCGCCAATACTTTTGATGCGCGCGCGCCATCGCAGCCGAGACCGCGGGCGGTTCGGGCAAGGGATTGAGCGTAGCGTGAGAGGAGTGGTGCGGCGCGGCCATGCGCCTATGTATCAAAAAGCCGCCGGGCAAGCAATCGGGATTGTCCGCCCAGTGGCTTCAACAACGTGACTTCAGTGACGGCGATCTGCGTCGGAGCAGGAGCGTGTCGTTCGACACGCCCTTGCCGTCCACACCGACAAACCCAGACTCAAAGCGACTCGCCAAGTTGATCGAGAATCGCCGGGTTCTCCAGCGTGGACACGTCCTGGGTGATTTCCTCGCCCTTCGCGAGCGAGCGCAACAGGCGGCGCATGATCTTGCCCGAACGCGTCTTCGGCAGGTTCTCGCCGAAGCGGATGTCCTTCGGCTTGGCGATCGGACCGATCTCCTTGCCGACCCAGTTGCGCAGTTCGTTGGCGAGCTTCACCGCTTCCTCGCCTTCCGGACGCGCGCGCTTCAACACGACGAACGCGCACACGGCTTCGCCCGTGGTCGCATCGGGGCGCCCCACCACAGCGGCTTCCGCGACGAGCGGGTTCGACACCAGCGCCGACTCGATCTCCATCGTGCCGAGCCGGTGACCCGACACGTTGAGCACGTCGTCGATGCGGCCCATGATCGTGAAGTAGCCGGTGTCCTTGTCGCGCACCGCACCGTCGCCGGCAAGGTACAACCTGCCGCCAAGTTCCTCGGGGAAGTAGCTCTTCTTGTAGCGGTCCGGATCGCCCCACACGTTGCGCAGCATCGACGGCCACGGACGCTTCACCACCAGAATGCCGCCCTGCCCGTTCGGCACGTCCTGGCCGGTTTCGTCGACGACCGCCGCCATGATGCCCGGCAGCGGCAGCGTGCATGAACCCGGCACCAAAGGCGTCGCACCCGGCAGCGGCGTGATCATGTGGCCGCCGGTTTCGGTTTGCCACCACGTATCGACGATCGGGCAACGGCTGCCGCCGACGTTCTCGTAATACCAGATCCACGCTTCCGGGTTGATCGGCTCGCCGACCGTGCCGATGATGCGCAGCGAGGACAGGTCGTACCTCTTCGGATGCACCTTCTCGTCGGCTTCGGCGACCTTGATCAGCGAGCGGATCGCGGTCGGCGCCGTATAGAACAGCGAGACCTTGTGCTTGGCGATCATGTCCCAGAAGCGGCCGGCGTTCGGATAGGTCGGCACGCCTTCGAACACGACTTGCGTGCCGCCGAGCGTCAGCGGACCATACGTGATGTAGCTATGGCCGGTGATCCAGCCGATGTCGGCGGTACACCAGAACACATCCGAGGGCTTCCAGTCGAAGGTCCACTTCAGGGTTTGCGCGGCCCACAGCAGATAACCGCCGGTGCTGTGCTGCACGCCCTTCGGCTTACCCGTCGAACCCGACGTGTACAGGATGAACAACGGATGCTCGGCGCCGACCCATTCGGGCGCGCACTGATCCGATTCGGCCTGCGAGAGCTCGTGCATCCACAAGTCGCGCTCTTCGTTCCACGCGACCTTGCCGCCGGTGCGCTGATAGACGATCACGCTCGTGACTGCTTCGCAACCGCCCATTGCCAGCGCTTCGTCGGCGATGTTTTTCAGCGGCAAGGCTTTGCCGCCGCGCATCTGCTCGTCGGACGTGACGAGCGCGACCGCGCCCACGTCCACCAGCCGTTCGTTGAGCGACTTCGACGAGAAGCCGCCGAACACCACCGAGTGCGTCGCGCCGATCCGCGCGCAAGCCTGCATCGCGACGATGCCTTCGATCGACATCGGCATATAGATCACCACGCGGTCGCCCTTCTTCACGCCGCGCTTCTTCAGCGCGTTCGCGAAACGCGAGACACGTTGCAGCAGATCTTGATACGTGACGTTGGTGACGACGCCGTCGTCGGCTTCGAAAATGATCGCGACGCGCTCGCCGTTGCCGGCCTCGACGTGACGGTCGATGCTGTTATACGACGCGTTGATCTGGCCGTCTTCGAACCACGTGTAGAACGGCGCGTTCGATTCGTCGAGCACTTTGGTGAAGGGCGTGTTCCAGTTCAGCGTCTCGCGAGCGAGGCGCCCCCAGAAACCTTCGTAATCGCGTTCCGCCTCGGCGGCCAGCGCCCGGTACGCGTCCATGCCGGAGATCGCGGCACCTGCCGCTGCTTCAGCGGAGGGAGGAAAAACACGGCGTTCGTGAAGAACCGATTCAATCGCAGACATCGACAACCCCTTGGTGAAGATGAAACGTAAAACCTGTGCCGGCGCGCCTATCGCGCGCCATGTTGGTTGGCGCCCGAAAGTTGCGGCGGGTGTTTCCGATAGTCGTCAACCTGACTCCACTGCAACATGCACGCGAACGCTCGCCGACTTTCTAACACAATAAAGGCCGCAACTTACCTGCTACTTACGCGAAGCGGTACGGCGGCCAAGATGCGCTTTGCCCTGCCGCTTCCCATCTTCAATGTTAACCGATGCAATCCGGCGATGTCATGGCTACCTGCCTACGACAGGAGCCTGGTATCGCGATTTGGGTCGAAAGACCTAGGGTTACTCCTGGGATGGGTCGTCGTTTTCCATAGCAATCTGCGAGCGCCGAGGCGGCGCCCTGTCTAACGACACGATGCCGCTCGACTGAAATCCCGGCGACCTTCACGACAGCCGATGACGACAAGGTTCTGCGGGTTCAGTGCGATGGGGTATCGATGTAGCGCATCGAAATAGTCAGTGCCATCCGAATGCGAGTCAATTTCTATATCCCGGTACCACGTGACTCACGCGAGCCGATGGTTTCATGGTCATGACGGTGAGCGGATTGTCCTCGCACACCCTCATGACCATCATTCTTCAGGATAAGACCATGTCAATCAGCTCAATCCACGGCGCTGTACCTGTTACATCAACACCTGAATCCGATCCGGGTGAATCCTCTGCGGCATGTGCCGTCGACTCGCAGGGCGGCCCGCCGCTAGCGCCTGGCGAGCCGATCCGGCAAGCGCGCGCCGCAGGCCAGTCCTCCAGCGAATCGCCACCTGCTGCGCCCACAGCCCCAATGTCAGCGACGCAGTTCGCCTTGGCTATGGTCAGCCGATACGATGGTGGCGCGCACTCGCGCAACGAGGTCGCTGACCGGACCAACACAATAGTCACGCTGGAGACGGCAAAGTTGACGATGACCGGCCTGCCGCCGGCCCAGACCGAGATGAATCTTGATGAGATCCAATTTGCGGGCTCACTGGCGCAAATGAGCGAGGACAAACGCGAGCAGTTCGCGCAGCGCGCCAACGCGCTACGCACGGCGCCGGACAGCCAGTATGGCGAGCTGCTGTACTCGCTACAGAGCGATGTGAATGCGGAGTTCCAGCGTATCGAAGCCAACCCGGTGCTTCGTATGAACGCGGTATTCAACGCGCCGGCCGGCATTTCGATTCTGGGCGATGACGGCCAGAATCAGATGGCCGCTTTGCGCAGCGAGTACGCCAGGATGAACGCGGTCGGCGCCACACCCGCGCAGCGCGAACTGGCGTTCGCCAAAGCGAGCAACATCAAGTCCGGAATGCAGAATCAGATCCTGCAGAAGTCGCAGGACGTCTATGCGACCCAGCATAAGCTCTGGTCCGAATCCGCCGCGCGCGTCAACCAGATTCTCGAGGACGCGGAAAAGTACAGCGCTGACACGATCCAGTTGCACCACAACTCCGACGACCCGCAATGGGACACGGAAACGCGCAAGCCGGCCTACGCGAAAACGTTTCCGTACCAGTCGGTGATGGAAAAGCTGCTCTCGCCCGATGGCTACTCGCAACAGGAGCGCGGCAGATCGACGCCGCGAACCCTGTCGCCCGAGGGTCGCGTGCGCGATCTGCTCACCTTCCAGCAGGGCATGTCCGAGCTGGGCTCGGACATTCACAAACGCGTCATGAAACTTGAACAGCAGGCGCTATCGACGATGGCCCATCCCGGCCCCGATCTAACCGCTGCTAGTCCAGCCAGGACACTCAGCGAGCTGGCGGCCCATCCGCCCAGCTACGACAAAAACTACCTGCAAAACCTCGCGAGCGGCTACCAGGGGGTATTGAAGGACTTCGACCTGCAGAACCGCACGATGCTCAGGGAACCTATCCCCGGACTCGCGGACAAGATACTGTACGGAGTCGGCCGGTTTCTCGCCGACCTGTCGCCGATCCCCGGGCTGGACTGGTTCGCCAACCAACTGCTCGATGCCGAGTTCCCGGATCACGGCGGCCTGACCGATGAGCAGGTAAGGTACACGGACATGGGAGCGATGCTCTTCAGGTTGTTGATAGGCAGACGCGAACCGGAGGGCGAAGGCAGCCTGAAACCGCCGGTTCCTGGCGGGGGCGAACATCCAGTAGCCGACGCGACGCAAATCCGTGATCCGTCCGTGTCCACGCCGCAGACGGAACCAACCGGAAACGCATCCCAGGGTCAACCGGCAAGAGGCGGCGTCACCGCATCGAACCGCTTCACGCCTGGCGGGATGCCCACGGCCTATGAACTTGAAACGGTGCCGCAATTGTACGGTCCTTCCAGTACCCCAGGCGTGTATGTCGATCCGGCCAACGGTCAGAAGTTCATCCTCGCCGACGGCCGCGGCTTTCCCGTCCAGTACGACAAATCCAACGGCACCTACCGCATCTACGATCGCACTAACCCGACCCGCCCCAGCTATCCTGTTCGTATCAACCCCGCGACCGGGAAGTGGGAAATCCATCAGAATGTCGGCCTGCAAGGTGGCATGGATAACGGTAGCTCGCCGTCTTCCGGAAGCCAAAGCCCGCCGCCTCCAATCGCTTTGGAAGATCCGCCGTTCTCAGATACATTCCACGTTTCCACACCGCCGGGTGGCAACCCTTCGCCCGCCATGCTGGAAACGCTGGACCCAAACACATGGCATTCCGCCGCCGGCGGGGGGATCGATAACCCCGCGTTCATCCAGCGATACCGGGACGCTTTCAACGCGTTGCCCTCGGAGCAGCGACGGGCCATCCGGGACTGGACCCACCTCGACGTCGGCGGCGACAGCGACAGCGACGGCTATTCGACCGACACCAGCTATCAAGGCATCAATTACGAGCTGAACCAGCAGTTGTACAGCCGTGTCCATGAAGCTGAAACTGGCGAGAATGCCCGCCTGTTGGCGGAAGGCCTCAACACCCTGCCGAAACCCGAAGGACAGAGTCGCCTGCTGCGCATCGCCGACGTCGCCCCGGACTATGCGACCAGGTTTAAGCCGGGCGATTACGTGACCAATTCGCCGGCTTTCATGTCCGCGTCGACGGGAAGTGAATATGCGAATTCCGCTTTGAGAGACCAGATGGCAGGGCATGGGCCCGATCATCCAGTCGCGCTCTACGAGATCCAGGCACAATCGGCGACGCCATTCATCACGGGCGTCACCACGCTGGCGGATGGGGAAAGCGAATGGCTTTTCAGGCCGAACACCATATTCAGAGTCGAGGAAATCGCCACCGCTACGCCGAACGACGCCGGTGGAACGCCTCGCATTGGCATGCGCCTCGTGCAGGTGCCTTTCACGCAACCGGTCTACGCGAAGAACCTCCACACGGGCGATCAGGAACTCGTCTATCCCGCGGGAATGCAACCGGTCTACACGCCGCTTCAGCCGACCACCAATCCGCCGCTGCAGCCGCCGATTCCGCAGCATCCAGACTCGCCTCCGGCGCCGACGGCCGGCGATCCGAACGCTCCGGGTCCGTCACACGCTTGAGCAATCGGCACGACGGATCGTGGCGTCGCACGAGCCGCGGAGGGGGATCGATGTTTATACGGCGGTCGCCCATTCGTTCCCATTCCGGTACGTGCGTATCTGATCCGTCGCGGCAAGGACGGCGCCGGTGCCGCACCGTCGCCGTCCGTTCAGCCAGGACCGGTTAGCGCCGCTTGACCGAGCAAGCAGCCAGCCGCTGCGGACTGTCCGCAACGGTTGGCTGTCATTGGCGCAGTCAACCGTGGGAAGTCACCGCCCCTTGCTCGCGGTCACGCAATCCCCGCGCGCCGCGTTGGGCGACCGACTAGCGGCTCCGCGCGCGCTCCATCCCTGCTCCAATTGGCGAGCTGGCGACGCGATACCCGCTTGAATCTGACAACCGCGACGCGCCCCCGGCCCACTCGCCACCCTGCCCGCCGCAACGCAGCAAGTTCACCTGACGCTGTACAATGGCGCGCCTGACGCGGGCTTTTCCGGTCTTCCCTGGCCTTGCACCGCGCCGTCCGCGCCTGGTTTGCGTGCCCGATCCGCCGCGTGTGTACCGAGTGCCGTGCATGCCGGGCCGGCGCATTTAGTCCGCGCATTTAGTCCATGTTCCGTCACCTGCGTTTCATCTGACTCTTGCCCATGTCCGCTCCGCGATCCGACTCCGCCCATCAGCGCCGCCCGATGCGCCCGATCCCTGCCATCATTTTCATGAGCCGCTGGCTGCAGTTGCCGCTCTATCTGGGCCTGATTGTCGCTCAAGCCGTCTACGTCGTGCTGTTCCTCAAGGAAGTCTGGCATCTCGTCACGGCGTCCATGACGCTCGACGAAACCAACATCATGCTGGTCGTGCTCGGCCTGATCGACGTGGTCATGATCTCGAACCTGCTGATCATGGTGATCATCGGCGGGTATGAGACGTTCGTGTCGCGCCTCGGCGTCGAGGGTCATCCGGACGAACCGGAATGGCTCGACCACGTGAACGCCGGCGTGCTCAAAGTCAAATTGTCGATGGCGCTAATCAGCATCTCATCGATCCATCTGCTGAAGACCTTTATCAGCCCGGATCAGAACTCGACGCATACGGTCATGTGGCAGGTGATCATCCACGTCGCATTCCTCGTCTCGGCGCTCGTGATGGCGCTGGTCGACCGCCTCACCACGCATACGTATCCGAAGCATTTCGAAGAGCCCGCGGTGCTGCACGCCGTGGGCTCCGTCAAAGGTTCCACTCCCCTGAAGGCGCACGACTGACCCGCACTGCCCCGCGTGTCGGAAAACAAGCGCCACTGTCCCCACTGAGCTAGCCATGACCGTCATCAAACAGGAAGATCTGATTCAGAGCATTGCTGATTCGCTTCAGTACATCAGCTACTACCATCCGCTCGACTACATCCAGGCACTCGGCCGCGCCTACGAGCTCGAACAGAGCCCCGCCGCGAAAGATGCCATCGCACAGATTCTCACCAACAGCCGCATGTGCGCCGAAGGCAAGCGCCCGATCTGCCAGGACACCGGCATCGTCACGGTGTTCGTGAAGGTCGGCATGGACGTGCGTTGGGACGGTGCGACGATGGGCGTCACCGACATGATCAACGAAGGCGTGCGCCGCGGTTACCTGAACCCGGACAACGTGCTGCGCGCGTCGATCGTGAGCCCGCCGGAAGGTGGCCGCAAGAACACGAAAGACAACACGCCGGCCGTGATCCACTACGAGATCGTGCCGGGCAATACGGTCGACGTGCAGGTCGCGGCCAAGGGCGGCGGCTCGGAAAACAAATCGAAGTTCGCGATGCTGAATCCGTCGGATTCGATCGTCGACTGGATTCTGAAGACCGTGCCGACCATGGGCGCGGGCTGGTGCCCGCCGGGCATGCTCGGCATCGGCATCGGCGGCACCGCTGAGAAAGCGATGGTGATGGCGAAGGAATCGCTGATGGATCCGATCGACATTCAGGACGTGATCGCACGCGGCCCGCAGGACTGGATCGAAGAGTTACGTGTTGAACTGCATGAGAAGGTCAACGCGCTCGGCATCGGCGCGCAGGGTCTCGGCGGCCTCGCCACCGTGCTCGACGTGAAGATCATGGCCGCGCCGACGCACGCCGCGTCCAAGCCGGTCGCGATCATCCCGAACTGCGCGGCCACGCGTCACGCGCACTTCACGCTGGACGGCTCCGGCGTTGCCAAGCTCGAAGCGCCGTCCCTCGACGCATGGCCGAAGGTGCAGTGGGAGCCGGACACCGAGAAGAGCAAGCGCGTCGATCTGAACACGCTCACGCCGGAAGAAGTCGCTGCGTGGACGCCGGGCCAGACGCTGCTGCTGTCGGGCAAGATGCTGACGGGCCGCGACGCGGCTCACAAGCGCATCGCCGATATGCTGGCCAAGGGCGAGAAGTTGCCGGTCGACTTCACGAACCGCGTGATTTACTACGTCGGCCCGGTCGATCCGGTGCGCGATGAAGCCGTTGGTCCCGCGGGCCCGACCACGGCAACGCGCATGGACAAGTTCACCGAGACGATGCTGTCGCAGACCGGCCTGATCTCGATGATCGGCAAGGCAGAGCGCGGCCCGGTCGCCATCGAAGCGATCAAGAAGCACAAGGCCGCGTATCTGATGGCCGTGGGTGGCGCGGCGTACCTCGTGTCGAAGGCGATTCGCAGCGCGAAGGTTCTCGCGTTCGAAGACCTCGGCATGGAAGCGATCTACGAGTTCGACGTGCAGGACATGCCGGTGACGGTGGCCGTCGATTCGAACGGCACTTCCGTTCACCAGACCGGCCCGAAGGAATGGCAAGCAAAGATCGGCAAGATTCCGGTCGCGACGGTTTGATCGGTATTGACGTCCGCTGAATGATTTAAAGCCGGGGCCTAAAACTCCGGCTTTTTTTATGATGAAATGAGAACGGTACGCATCACGCGAAAAACCCTCTGAAATCAAGCGAAAATCTGTTTTTTTGCCTTGGCTTTTTGCGTTTCGCCGTTTATTGTTCTGGGAAATTCAAAGCCCCTACAAGGACACACCATGCAAGGCGACAAGAAGGTCATCGAATATCTCAACTCGCAGTTGAAAAACGAACTGACCGCCATCAATCAGTACTTCCTGCATGCGCGGATGTATAAGCACTGGGGTCTCGAGAAACTCGGCAAGCACGAATACGACGAGTCGATCGGCGAGATGAAGCACGCCGACTGGCTCATCGAACGTATTTTCATGCTTGACGGTCTGCCGAATCTGCAAGACCTGCACAAACTGCTGATCGGTGAGGAAACGAAAGAAATCCTCGAATGCGATTTGAAGCTCGAACAGATTTCGCAGAGCACCTGTAAAGAAGCGATCGCGTATTGCGAATCGGTGCGCGATTTCATCTCGCGTGAAATCTTCACGAAGATTCTCGACGACACCGAAGAACATATCGACTGGCTCGAAACGCAAATCGACCTGATCGGCAAGGTCGGCATCCAGAACTACCAGCAAACCGCAATGGGCTCGGTCGAGTCCTGATCGACCCACGCTGCACCCGCCCGCGCGCCGTTCATGGCTCAGCTTATTTGCGATGACCCACGCCGCGCGGGCGATATACTTGCGCACCTTCCCGTTCTTCCGAGTATCCCTTGAGCGCTGTGCCGCACGCGTCCTCTTCGTCTATGCCCGCAGAATCACCGTCCGCGAATACAAGATTGGTCACGTCTGGCGCCGGATCGCGCGCGTCGGTCGGCATTTTCGATTCGGGGCTCGGCGGATTGTCGGTGTTGCGGGCGGTCCGGGCACAACTGCCTGACGAAGCGATCCTGTATGTCGCCGATTCGCTCTACGCCCCCTACGGCGAGCGCGACGACGACTTCATCACCGACCGCACGCTCGCGATTGGCGAATGGCTCGTCGAGCAAGGCGCGAAGGCGCTGGTGGTCGCCTGCAATACGGCCACCGCGCAGTCGATCGCGCTGGTTCGCGAAAAGCTGCCCATTCCTTTGGTCGGCGTCGAACCCGGCGTCAAACCCGCCGCGCTGCAGTCGAAAACCCGTGTCGCCGGCGTGCTCGCCACGCAAGTGACGCTGCGCAGCGCCCGCTTTCAGGCGCTGCTCGAACGCTACGCCACGGATTGCCGCTTTCTCTGCCAGCCGGGCCACGGGCTCGTGCAGGCCGTGGAACGCTGCGACGTCGGCTCCGCCGAGTTACGTGCGCTGCTGCGCGGCTACCTGCAGCCCATGCTCGACGCGGGCGCGGATACGCTGGTGCTCGGCTGCACGCACTACCCGTTTCTCGACGCGGCGATCCGCGACATCGTCGGCGACCGGCTGATGCTGATCGATACGAGCGTCGCCATTGCGCGGCAACTGGAACGCGTGCTCGATCAGCACGGCTTGCGCGCTGTGCCGGAAAACACAGCCACTGTTCTGCCCCGCTTTTATTCCACTGGCGACGGCACCCATCAGCAACAACTGGCAACGACCCTGCTTCATATCGACGCGATTGTCGAACAGGTGTCGATCCCCTCGCGCCGCACAGCAGCGCCGAACTCCCAAGCCGCTTAAACTGCCGCCCAAGCGCCGTTTTTGGCCCATTACGTGGTCTTTGGCGGCCTTTTTATGCCATTCCCCGCGCCGCCGGCCGCGGGCACAAGATTCCGCCGCATAGACGAAACCCTTCTAAGAGTCTGGTTTTGTTACAAAAAATCACGCAGGACGCTTGCCAAACGGCCCAAACAAAATGATAATAATTCGCATTAACGTTAGCTATGACGCCCACCATGATTGTCTGTGTCTGCAAGTCTGTTTCTGACCGAAAGATCCGTGCTTCGATCGAGGACGGCATGGATTCGTTCGACGAGCTTCAGTTCGAACTCGGCGTCGCGTCCTGCTGTGGCAAGTGCGCGGATTCCGTGCGCGACGTCATGATGAAAAGCGGCGTCTGCGCGAGCCGCTGTGGTTTCGAGCATCACCCTCAGGCCGTACCGCTGACGTTTTACGAACGCAAGGCGGCCTAAGCCAGCTTTCACGGCGCGGCTCGCCCCGCGTCCCGGGGCGCCCGGCGCCCAATGCCTTTCTCGCTGTTCAAGCGTTATCCCACTGCCGTCAGCAAGCCAGTATTCGTACCAGCCAGCTACCCGCTCACCCGTCACAGGAGTTCGAGATGGAATTGCTGATTGGTTTCGTGACTACTTTGTTCATTTCGCTGCTGATTTTTCGAACATGACGATGTCCTGTCTGACGCGCTGCATCGACAGCGCGCCACCACGCTAACATGCCGGCTTCGCATACCGCTTCAGCCAGCGTCATGCCGGCTTTGTCTACCCGACCGAACTCGCGCGTCCTGACCGCAACCGCCGTGGTTGCAGCGATTCACGTCGCGCTGCTTGCCGTGGTGATGACCTTGCGTCATGAGCCCGTGCAACCGGCCCTCGAATCGCGCGTCATGACCGCGCAGTTGCTGCCGCCGGCGCCGGTCGCCGCGCCGGTCGCGATTCAATCGATCGCGCCGCCGCCACCCACGCCGACGCCGCCGGTTCGTACCAAGCCGAAGGTCCAGCCGAAGCCGACTCCGACCCCCAAGCCGACGCCTACACCTCTACCGGTGGCGGCCGCACCGTCGCCGACGCCCGTTGCCGCACCCGATCCGACGCCGCCCGCGCCGGCCGCACCCGTTGCGCCGCCGACGCCTGCTGCTCCGGCGATCGGCCGTCAGACGATGGAGATCAGCGCGCCAAAAGACATTTCGCACCTCACGTGCAATATCGCCAAACCTGACTACCCGGCGCTGTCCAGGCGCCGCGGCGAGACTGGCACGGTGATCGTGAGTCTCGTGGTCGGCGTGACTGGCAAGTTCGAAAACGTCGCTCTGAAAAAGAGCAGCGGTTTCAGCCGCCTCGACGAGGCCGCGCTCGACGCAGTGCGCGCGAGCGCCTGCAAACCTTATCTTGAGAACGGGCAGCCGGTACGGGTCCCGACCAGCCAGCCTTACGTCTTCAATCTGAACGATTGAGGCAGCTTTTAAAAAAAAAGGAATTGCAATGCAGAACTACGGACTGGCGCACGTCTGGACGCAAGGGGATTTCGTGACGCGCGGCATCGCGCTCGCGCTGTTGATCATGTCGGTCATGTCGTGGAGCGTGATTGTCATCAAAGGCTGGAATGTGATGCGCCTGAACCGCCTCACGAAGAATGCCGAGCAGGCGTTCTGGCATTCCGACGATCTCGCCGACGGCGTGAAGAAGCTCGGCGCCGGCTCGTCGACGCCGCAGGACAATCCGTTCCTCGCGCTGGCGCTGTCGGGCCAGGAAGCGGCCGATCACCATCATCAGACGCAGCCGCATCTGCATGACCGCATGGATGTGTCGGACTGGGTCACGCGCTGCCTGAAGGACACGATGGACGAAAGCGTCGCGCGCATGCAGAGCGGTCTCGCGATTCTCGCGTCGATCGGCAGCACGGCGCCGTTCGTCGGCCTGTTTGGCACGGTGTGGGGCATCTATCATGCGCTGCTGGCCATCGGCGCAAGCGGCCAGTCGTCGATCGATCAGGTCGCCGGCCCGGTTGGTGAAGCGTTGATCATGACCGCGTTCGGCCTGTTCGTCGCGATTCCGGCAGTGCTCGGCTACAACGCACTGACGCGCGCCAACAAGGCGGTGGTCGCCAAACTGAGCCGCTTTGCGCATGGCCTGCATGCATTCTTCGTGACGGGCGCGCGCCTGTCGTCGTCCAAGCGCGGCGACGGCTTGCGTCTCGCCACACGCACGAACTGATCGACGAGGCACTCCGATGGCAATGAGCCCCTTCGCCGGCGACGATGACGACGGCCTGATGAACGAAATCAACATGACGCCGCTCGTCGACGTGATGTTGGTTCTCCTGATCGTCTTTATGGTGACGATTCCGGTGATTCGTCACGCGGTCAAAATCGATCTGCCGCACGCAAGCAGTCAGAAGGAAGACACCAAGCCCGCGCAAGTCACGGTCGCGGTCGACGCGAACGGCAACGTCACGTGGGACGACAAGAAGGTCGACGAAGCCGCGCTGAGCGCGAAGATCGCGGAAGCCGCGCAAGCGAACCCGCAACCCGAGTTGCATCTGGACGCGGACCGCAAGGTTCCGTACGAGAAAGTGGCGGAAGTGATGGCGGCCGCGCAGGCCGGCGGCCTCACGAAGATCGGCTTCGTGACACAACCGAAAAGCAGGTAATGTGGTGGAAAGCCCTTGAAACAGGGGCCAAAAAGTAAAAGGCCTTCATCGTCAGATGAAGGCCTTTTTTTGTGCGCACTCGGCGCCTTCGGGCGGCGGGATCATTTGCCATCGGTCGAAGATTGATAGCTACTCGAATCACCGCATGCGACAGCCGTGATCGACACGGACAGCGCGGTCAGCCCTATCAGGCCGGCTATCATAGCGGCCATGAGTTTTCGCATAAGAGACTCCTTAGCGAAGGGATTTCACTATAGGCCCGCGAGCCCGTGCAATCAAGCAAACGGCCATTGAAAGTACTCATGACAGGCCACGCTTAAATGCTAAAAGCGATGTGGTGGCCCGTAAGAAGTGCTATGGCGCGATCGCGAACATCGGCTGCGCGGCAGCGGCCTTTTCCTCGCGCGCGGGACACTCGCCCATGATGTGTTTACCGTCGTCGGGATCGAGCATCTCGACCAGATAATCGACAAACGCGCGCACGGCCGGCACCATCCCCTGCCGCGACACGAATACGGCGTACAACTGCGGCGTCGGAAAGGTCCAGCCCGGCATGACCGGCGACAATTGCCCGGCTCGCAGCGCGGCGCCATACATCATCTCCGGCAGCGCCGCGATACCGACGCCGGCGAGCACCGCTTCACGAATCGTCATCAGATCGGCGGTCACGAGGCGCGGCTCGTGTTCGTGCGCATGACGCGTGCCGTCGGGCGCGATCAGGTTGTAGACGTGGCGTCCGTCGCCGGTCGGCACGTCGAGCGTTTCGAAACCGTCCAGATCGGCCGGCAGCAACGGCGGCGCGTTCTGTTGCAACAGGCTCGGCGCGCCGACCAGCATCTGCTGCGTGCGCCACAGCGGCCGCACGACGATGTTGGCGTTTTCGGGCGGATCGGAACGCACGCGCAGCGCGACGTCGATCGAATCCTCGAACAGATCGACCACGCGGTTCGTCACGCGCATCACCACGCGCACTTCCGGATAGCGATGCATGAATTCCGGCAGGATCTGCGACAGGATGGTCTGCGAGATCGTGACCGGCACGCTGACGCGCACCGTGCCGCGCGGCGACGAGCGCAGTTGCTGGACGACGTTGACGGCCGCCTGCGCCTCGCTCAGCATCGCCTGACAATGCTGATAGAACAGTTGACCGGCTTCGGTCAGTGCCAGCTTGCGCGTGGATCGCTGCAGCAGTCGCACGCCGAGCGACGCCTCCAGCTCGGTCAGCCGGCGCGACAGCCGCGACTTGGAAATCCCCAGCACGCGTTCGGCGGCGGAAAACCCGCCATGTTCAACGACCTGCGAAAAATACATCAGGTCATTCAGATTATGTGAATCGATCTTCATCTCATCGTTCCAGTAATAGAACAATCCATTGCGTGAGGGCGGCTGGCACCCCGGAAAACGGTCCCTATAATAGCTCCATGTTTCAAAAATAACGCTATTCCCCATTTTTTGAGGTGACTTTGATGAGCACGACCCGCACGATCGAACGCACGTTTCCGGCCGTTCGCACGACCGAGGGTGGCGGCTTTATCGTCCACCGCCCGTTTCCGACCCGCCTGTTGATGGACTTCGATCCGTTCCTGCTGCTCGACGAAATGGGCCCGATCGACTACGCGCCGGGCGAGGCCAAAGGCGCGCCCGATCATCCGCATCGCGGTTTTGAAACGGTCACGTACGTGCTCGAGGGCCAGTTCGGCCACAAGGATTCGGCCGGCCACTCCGGCACCCTGCACGCCGGCGACGTGCAATGGATGACCGCGGGTGCGGGCGTCGTGCACAGCGAGATGCCGGACCCGTCGTTCGTCCGCACGGGTGGACGCGTGCACGGACTGCAGCTCTGGGTGAATCTGCCGCGTCGCGACAAGATGATCGAGCCGCGTTATCAGGAAATGCCGTCAGAGAGCATTCCGGTGGCGACGTCCGCGGACGGCAAGGTGCGCGTCAAGGTGATCGCCGGCGAAGCGCTCGGCGTCAAGGCGGCAGTCGAAACGCGTACGCCGATCCTGTACCAGCATTTCTCGCTGCAACCGGGCGCGACGATCCAGCAGCCGGTGCCGGCCGACTATCGCGTGTTTGCATATAGCCTGTCCGGCAAAGGCTTCTACGGCGAAGGCGAAGCGCGTCAGGAAATCGACGCGCAGAAAATGGTCGTGTTTCAGAACGATGGCGACTCCGTGACGCTCACGGCCGGCGCGGAGCCACTCGAGGTGCTGTTGCTGGGCGGCGTGCCACTGAGGGAGCCCGTGGTGCGCTACGGCCCGTTCGTGATGAACACGGAAGACGAGATTCGCCAGGCTGTCGTCGATTACCAGGCTGGGCGCATGGGCGCGATCACGCATTGAATCGACAGCGGGCGCGGCACGATCCGTCGGCGTCGCAACCCGGGGCGCGAAGGCCGGTAAATTCGTTCACAATAGCAATTCAGGCCGCGCGCCACGCCGTTCACTGATAACGGGCCGTGGCGCGCGGCAATTTCCGTCCCTGTTCAGGAGCGCGCATGACAGAGTCCACCGTCACCGCCCACATCGGCTCGACGAATTTCCAGGTCCTTTTCGACGACGGCAAGCACACATGGCTTGCCGACGAACCCGAGTCGCTCGGCGGCGGTGATCGCGGGCCGACGCCCGTCTCGCTGTTGCTGTCGAGCCTCGGCGCGTGCACGTCGATTACGCTGAAGATGTACGCTCAGCGCAAGGACTGGCCGCTCGCCGACGTGCGCGTGACGCTCTCGCTCGAAACCGGCGACGCGGGTACGACCATCGACCGTAAGATCGTGCTCGAAGGCAACCTGTCCGACGAGCAGCGGGAACGGCTTTTGCAAATCGCCAATCAGTGCCCGGTTCACAAGATCCTCACGCATACGATCACGATCCGTTCGGGGCTCGCCGTCGCTTAAACGCTTTCATAGGAAGCCGTCGTTTTGAATTTCGAACACCTTATCCAGATCAACGACCCGTTGAATCCGTTTGTCGAATCGATGACCCGCGAGCAGTTGTGGGAAGGTCTCGTGCTGCGCGCCGAACAGCCGCAGCTGTTCGTGATCGGGCTCGACAGTTGCACAATTCTTTCGCGCGAAGGCAACGTCCTCGAACGGGAATTGCACTACGGCCAGGCCACGGTGCGCGACCGCGTCACGCTGGAGGAAAGCCAGAGCGTGCGCTACGACATTCTGCCGACGGCCGACTACGTTGGCGGCTCGCTCACCATGACCATCGAGCAGCCGGACGAATTGCAATTGTTTCTGCGCTTCGAATACGCGACCACGCTGCCCGAATCGACCGATCCCGACGCGCATCAGACGCAGGAGATCGTGAAGTCGGCGTATCGGGAGAACGATATCGATACTGTTCGGCTGATTCGCCAGTACGTGCAAACGAAGCAGGAGCCCGGCACGCTGCATTGAATATCGCGCGGGCGCCCTGCCCGCCATTGAGCGCAAGACCGCCGACCGTTCAGGCGGTCGTTCTCCAGACTCCCTCCGCCTCTAAGCCCCTCTGACTATCGAAACTCAAATCCGATCAATTTCTCTTTCTTGTAAATGGGAATAGTTATCATTTAGAATTAATCCATCGAATCGACCAACAGCTAAAACGAATGACCGATCTCACGCGCCCTTCCACACTTAGCGTGCGCCGTCCGGCGGCCGCGCTGACCAGCCGTCCGAAAACGTCGACGGCAACGGTAACCGGCCAGAAGCCTGGCGCGGATCGCACTAACGGGACGGGCGAGACGTCGGAGCGGGTCGTTCGCAGCGACGCTTTGCTGCAAGGACACAGCCACGTCAGCATCGTACATAACGGCGAGACCTACCAGCTGCGGGCCACGCGCTTAGGCAAGCTGATCCTGACGAAGTAGGAACGAATAGCAGTCAGTACCGGGTATTGTGGGGACCACCTCCCAGAGAGGTGTTAGGCAGTAGCCAGCCACGACGGCTTGCACGTGAGAACTAGACCCCTTCGTGCAGACACCAAGCCAGCCGTCGCAGCAAGCCAGGCCGCTTTTTTTGGTTCTCACTCGATACGGCGACACGCTACAACATGCGCCGATCATGCGAAAAATGGAAAAGCCGTGGGATGGTGTCATCCCACGGCTTTTTGTTTGGTCCGGCGCCAACCACTGCAGCAGCGAGCGTTAATGCGTTACTTCGAAGCCCAGCCCCAGAACATCAGCCACCATGCGCTATCGACCACCGCCAGCGCCGCGGCGAACCACACCATCGCGAGGCCGCGTTGAACGAGGCGCTCGCTATAGCGACGCGTTACGAGCCACGCGAGCCATGCGCTCCACAGGTTGGCAATCGCCAGAATCGCGATGCGCATATCCGACGCCCACCACAACGACACATGCTCCGCGCGCAGCAGCGACAGCGTGGTAGCGGACAGGCCGAGAAACACGCCCGCGCCGGCAATCGGAATCAACCCTTGCGTCAAATGATGCAGACGCACGCTATTGAAGCGCCCCAGCATGCGCGTCGCGCCCATCAGCAGTACCAGCAGCACGGTGCCGTACACCAGCGCCGTGGCGAGGATGTAGCCGATCACCATCGCACCGTCGAGCCACGAAAACACGTCGTTCTGCTCGGGGTAATGCGTGAACAGGAACCACGGCACGTTGGTGTCGAGCGGCCACGTGATGTCGTGATCGACCAGCCAGTTCGCGAAGAAAATCTTCAGATCGACGAACCAGCGCGACGCCGTCCAGTGGAACGCGCCGATCGCGATGCCGAGCAGGCCGTACAGGATCAACGCGGTATCCCACGCGTTGGCCTGCTTGTCGCCCAACTGCACGACTTCCGACGTCGGCGAGCGCCACGTCAACGCAATCGCGTCGCGGTGCCCGCTGCAACGCCCGCACATATGGCAGTCCGACGCGCCCTTCATATTGCGCAACGGCACGAGCGGCGCGCAATTGATCGGAATCACGCGATGCCCATGCTCACCGTTCTTATAAGAATGGCGCCATGCCTCTTCATCGACTTTGTAGTGAAACGGTGCGAGCCGCGCCAGAAGCGAAAAAACCCCGTTGACGGGGCAGAGGTACTTGCACCAGACGCGCTTCTCGCGTCCGTATAGCAGGCCGATGATCATCGCCGCGAATGTCGAGCCGCCTAACACCAGCAGCACGGCTTTCGGATACTGGTAGACGCTCACCATCTGACCGTAGATGGTGGTGATGCCGAACGCGACGAACGGCCAGCCGCCCCAGCGCATCCAGCGCGGAATCGCCCAGCCTCGCCCGTATTTGCTGGCAAATTCGGCGAGCGCACCTTCGGGACACAGCACGCCGCACCAGACGCGGCCGAGCATGATCATCGAGAGCAACACGAAGGGCCACCAGATACCCCAGAACACGAACTGTGCGGCAAGCGTCAGGTTGTTCCACAAGTGCGCCGTATCGTCCGGCAGCGGCAGCACCGCCGGCACCAGAATCAGAAACGCATACACCGCCACCACGACCCACTGAATGCCGCGAATCGCGGCACCATGACGCTGCATCCACTGCCCGGCCGCCGCAAGGCGGCCCGGGCGGCTCATTACCGTACTCATGCCGTGCGTCCGGCAGCTTGCCGCGCCGGCTTGCCATTCGCGCGGCGCACCAGCAGATAGACCACCGCCCAATAAGCCGCGTAGGCGATCAGATTCATCAGCGCCGGATGAGCGCGATAGCCGGTGAGCGTGGCGACCAGCGAACCGAAGGTGCTCGAATCATCGAGGATCGCCGACGAATTCCACATCTGGTCGATGATGGTCGGCAGGATTTCCTTGTCGATCAGCTTGTCGACGCCGGTCTGGAACAAGCCCGCGCCGAGGAACAACAGCATGATTTCCGTGATGCGGAAAAAGAGCCGCCACGAGAAGATCTTGCCGCCCAGTTGCAACACATAGAAGGTCAGGAACGCGAGCGCGAGGCCGATCACGACCGCGAGCATCTGGCTGGCGTCCACGTGACCCGACTGGCCGAAGCCGAGGCCGTACAGAAAGATCACCGTCTCGCTGCCTTCACGCGCGATCGCCAACGCCACCAGCAACGCGACGCCCCACCAGTTCGAATCGCGCTGGCTCTTTTGCAGCGACTGTTCCATGTCGCGCTTGAGCGTGCGGCCGTGCTGCTTCATCCACAGCACCATCTGCACGATCAGCACGCAGGCGACCAGCACCATCGCGGTCTGGAAATAATCCTGCGCGTCGCCGGAGAGCACTTCGGTGAAACCGACCAGCGCGGCGCCGAGCGCCACCGCCGCGATCACGCCGGCCACCACGCCGCCCCACAGGTAAGGCAAACCGCGGCGCGCATCGTCGTCGCCATTCTTCAGCCACGCGTACAGGATGCCGACGACCAGCAACGCCTCGACACTTTCCCGCCATACGATGAATAGAATCTGACCCATCAAGCTCTCCCTCTACCCTTACTGCTTTTGCGAACGCACGAGCCATTCAAGGCCTGTACTCGCGTCCCAAGCCATTACTTCGCGACGATGACGCCCTGCGCCTGCTGGTGGAAATCGTCGAAAAATTTGTACTCGCCCGGCTCGAGCGGCGCGATCACGACGAACGAATCCGCGCCCGGCGCCAACACCTTTTCTTTACGCAACTGCACGCTTTCGAATTCGGCCGCGCCTTTGCCCGTGTTGCGCACTTCGATCTTGATACGCTGCCCCGCCGGCACTTCGATGCGGGCCGGGTTCAGCTTGCCGTCGTTCATTTCCAGCTTGAAGGTCGGCAGGTCGGCGGCCTGGGCCGCGCTTGCCAGCAAAACCGTGGCGGCGAAGATCGCGATCTTTCGGTTGATTCTCATTAGCCCTTCCGGAAAACGCGGCGCGTTGGCGGTCGGCCGCCAACGCGCCGTCTGCTGCACTGGCTCGTTCAGCCTCATTCGGTCACTCATTCAGCCATCCACTCACGCGCGGCCAAGCGGCAAAGCGTTGTCACGCGTGATGATGCGCGGCGATCAGTAGCCGCCCTTCTTGCCGATGCCGGCGTAAGCGAAGTCATATTCGAGCGTGATCGGCTTGAACCACGCACCCACGCCGGTTTCCTTGTCGACGTGGCGGCCGAAAGCCATGTGGCCCATTTGCATCGGCGCCTCGACGATCATCTTCAGGTGATACTTGCCCGGGCCTTGCAGCTTGACGTTGTCGCCGTAGTGCGGACCGTCGTTGGCGACCATCGGCATCAGGTCACCCTTTTGCGTCTGAGTCGAACCAGCTTTCGTCAGTTCATAGTGAACCTGCAGATACGGCATCCAGTCGCCTTCGGCGAAACCGGTCGGATTGTTCTTGACGGCGTGAATGTCCGCTTCGAGGTGGACGTCCGAATCCGAGGCTTTTCGCATCATGCCTTCGGGTTCCATGGTGATCGGCTGCAGATAGACCGCATTGATTTCCATGCCGCCATGAATCTGCTGCTTGCCGATCGGGTATTCCGCCGCCGCTGCCGAGAAAGCGGCGACCGCGGCCACTGCTGCTGCGCCACCACGCACAAATGAAGAAATCCGCATTGAAACTCCTTGTTTTTATCAGACTGGAATCGAACCCATTGGAACAGTGCGTCGCGCGTGCCTTGCGATGCAGCGGCCGCGGCGCTTGAGGACCGCGATTGATCGCCCGCGGGCTGGCATTACGAACGTTAATGCGAACCATTCTCAATATTGGTCGAGTTTATCATCGATCGCAAGGGAGAACAAATGAGAACGCACGCCAAGCCTTGTGGCAGCAGGGTCTTAAGGCGGACTTAAGGAAGGGCTGGGAAGGAAGTGATGCGATGCCGGGCGAGTGCCCGGCATGGATCGACAGGGCGCGGAGCATTGCCGCGCCCCAAAGCGGCCGGACGACTTAATCGACGCCGGACACGTGGTCGCCGACATTCGCGCCGAATACGCGCTGGCGCAGCAACGCAAGCTGGTCGCGGGTCTGCGCGGCCTTCTCGAACTCGAGGTTCTTGGCGTGCTCCATCATCTGCTTTTCGAGGCGCTTGAGTTCCTTGGCGAGTTGCTTCTCGGACATGTCCTCGAATTTCGCGCGTGCCTGCTGTTCCTTCAGTTCGGCGCGGGCGTCGTCGACGTTGTACACGCCGTCGATAATGTCGCGAATACGCTTGACCACCCCACGCGGCGTAATGCCGTTCTCGAGGTTGAAGGCGATCTGCTTGTTGCGCCGCCGGTCGGTTTCGTCGATGGCGCGGCGCATCGAGTCCGTGATCTTGTCTCCATAGAGAATCGCCTTGCCGTTCACATTCCGCGCCGCCCGGCCGATGGTCTGGATCAGTGAGCGCTCGGCACGCAGAAAGCCTTCCTTGTCCGCGTCGAGAATCGCGACCAGCGACACTTCAGGAATATCCAGCCCTTCGCGCAACAGGTTGATCCCCACCAGCACATCGAAGGTGCCCAGACGCAGATCGCGGATGATTTCGACGCGCTCCACGGTGTCGATGTCGCTGTGCAGATAACGCACCTTGACGCCGTGGTCGGCCAGGAACTCGGTCAACTGTTCCGCCATGCGTTTGGTCAGGACCGTGACCAGCACGCGGTCCCCCACCTTGACGCGCTCGTTGATCTCGCCCAGCACGTCGTCGACCTGGCTGCGCGCCGGGCGGACCTCGATTTCCGGATCGACGAGGCCGGTTGGACGCACCAGTTGCTCCGCCACCTGCCCAGCCGTCTTCTGCTCGTAGTCCGCCGGCGTGGCCGACACGAACACCACCTGACGCATCTTGCGTTCGAACTCGTTGAACTTGAGCGGCCGGTTGTCGAGCGCCGACGGCAGGCGAAAACCGTAGTCGACCAGATTTTCCTTACGCGCCCGGTCGCCGTTGTACATGCCGTTCAACTGGCCGATCAGCACGTGCGACTCGTCGAGCATCATGAGCGCGTCCGGCGGCAGATAGTCGACCAGGGTAGGCGGCGGCTCGCCGGGCGCCGCGCCCGAGAAGTGCCGCGAGTAGTTCTCGATGCCCTTGCAGAAGCCGAGTTCCTGCAGCATTTCCAGGTCGAAGCGCGTGCGCTGCTCGAGCCGCTGCGCTTCAACCAGCTTTCCGCCGCTATAAAAGAATTCGAGCCGTTCGCGCAGTTCGGTCTTGATCGTTTCGACCGCGCGCACCACGGTATCGCGCGGCGTCACGTAATGCGACGACGGATACACGGTGAAGCGTGGAATCTTCTGACGCACTCGGCCCGTGAGCGGATCGAATAGTTGCAGCGTTTCGACTTCGTCGTCGAACAACTCGATGCGCACCGCCATCTCGGCGTGCTCGGCCGGGAAGATATCGATCGTGTCGCCGCGCACACGGAACGAGCCGCGCTGGAAGTCGGCCTCGTTGCGGTTGTACTGCATGGCGATCAGCCGCGCGATGATATCGCGCTGGCCGAGCTTGTCGCCGGTGCGCAGCGTCAGAATCATCTTGTGATATTCGGACGGGTTGCCGATACCGTAAATCGCCGACACCGTGCCGACGATCACCACGTCGCGCCGCTCCATCAGACTCTTGGTGGCCGACAGCCGCATCTGCTCGATGTGCTCATTGATCGACGAGTCCTTCTCGATGAACAGATCGCGCTGCGGCACGTACGCTTCCGGCTGGTAGTAGTCGTAGTACGAGACGAAGTACTCGACCGCATTGCGCGGGAAGAACTCGCGGAACTCCGAATAAAGCTGCGCGGCGAGCGTCTTGTTCGGCGCGAACACGATGGCCGGGCGGCCGAGCCGCGCGATCGTGTTGGCCATTGTGAAGGTCTTGCCGGAACCGGTCACGCCGAGCAGCGTCTGGAACGCAAGACCGTCCTCGACGCCTTCGACGAGCGTGTCGATCGCCGTGGGCTGATCGCCGGCGGGCGGATACGGCTGGTAGAGCTGGAACGGCGAGCCTTCGAACCGGACGAATTTGGATTCGTCGAGCGTTTCTTCGGCTTCAGTCAGATGTTGTTCGGACATGGGGGCGGCACCGGGCCTTGGGCAAAGAACTATTCTAACGGGTTGCGGGAATCGGAGATCGAGCGGGTCTGCGTAGGGATTTGGGGGTTGGCGTGGGTAGGTTCGGACGCAATGGTGTGGCCCTTTGGGCACAGCCGCGTGGCATTGGCTAACGGCGACCCAACTGCCACAACGAGCCCTGATTCCTCCGGCTGCGGGCCGCTTTCCGGCTTTCTCCTGACGGCTTGGCGGGCAGTGCCGCTATTGCCACGTGATGTCGGAGTGCCTGTTTTTCAAGCAAAAAATTCCCTAAGAGCGGCGTTGGCGTCCGAAAAACGGTCGCGAATTCGTTACAATGCGAAGCTGCGCTCGGTCGCCGCCGCCCACAGCGCGTCCACGTTTTGCGTCGGACGCGGCTGGGCCGGCCGTCCGCGATCGAAGCCGCCCTCTTCTCACTACTGCTGCCCACCCATCATGTCTCTGTTCTCCGCCGTCGAACTTGCTCCCCGCGACCCGATTCTGGGCCTGAACGAAGCCTTCAACGCCGATGCGCGCACCACCAAGGTCAACCTTGGCGTCGGCGTGTACTTCAACGAAGAAGGCAAGATTCCGCTGCTGCGCGCCGTGCGCGACGCCGAAAAGGCTCGCGTCGAAGCTGCGCTGCCGCGCGGGTATCTGCCGATCGAAGGCATTGCCGCTTACGATGCCGCCGTGCAGAACCTGCTGCTCGGCGACGACTCGCCGCTGATCGCGGCAGGCCGCGTCGTGACGGCGCAGGCATTGGGCGGCACGGGTGCGCTGAAGATCGGCGCGGACTTCCTGAAGCGCCTGAACCCGAACGCGAAGGTCGCGATCAGCGATCCGAGCTGGGAAAACCACCGTGCGCTGTTCGAAAGCGCAGGCTTCGAAGTCGTGTCGTACCCGTACTACGACGCGCACACCCACGGCGTGAATTTCGACGCCATGTTGAGCGCGCTGAACAGCTACGCAGCAGGCACCGTCGTCGTGCTGCACGCGTGCTGCCACAACCCGACCGGCGTGGACCTGAGCATCGAGCAATGGAAGCAGGTTGTCGAAGTCGTCAAGGCGCGCAATCTGGTGCCGTTCCTCGACATCGCTTATCAAGGTTTCGGCGACAACATCGAAGCGGACGCTGCAGCCGTGCGTCTGTTCGCTGCGTCGGAACTGAACGTGTTCGTGTCGTCGTCGTTCTCGAAGTCGTTCTCGCTGTACGGCGAGCGCGTCGGCGCGCTGTCCGTCATCACGGCAAGCAAGGAAGAAGCCGCTCGCGTGTTGTCGCAACTCAAGCGCGTGATCCGCACGAACTACTCGAACCCGCCGACGCATGGCGGTTCGGTGGTCGCGGCCGTGCTCGCGTCGCCGGAACTGCGCGCCACGTGGGAATCCGAATTGGCCGAAATGCGTGACCGTATTCGCGCCATGCGCAATGGTCTGGTCGAACGCCTGAAGGCGAGCGGCGTGGATCGCGATTTCAGCTTCGTGAACGCGCAGCGTGGCATGTTCTCGTACTCGGGTCTGACGGCGCCGCAAGTGGACCGTCTGCGTGAAGAGTTTGGTATCTACGCCGTAGGAACGGGCCGCATCTGCGTGGCTGCGCTGAATACGCGCAACCTCGACGTAGTGGCCAACGCGGTCGCTCACGTGTTGAAGTAAGGTATTGGCGGGCGCGGGCATTCATTGCACGCGCTCTGCTGGGACTGGTTGTGGAAACGGCGCCCTTTTTAGGGCGCCGTTTTTGTTTGCGGCCCGATTGCAGTTTGCAACCTGCTTGTTGCTTGTTGCTCGAACAAAGCCGCTTTCGGTACAGCAAGGACTGCCACAATTGCCGCGACCCACTTCGGTCACGCGCTACTCAGACTCGTGGCTCTTTCAGCGCGCATCCCGATGGATATCATGCGTGACAAAGCCCGCGTCGTTATCCGGCATGTCGAACCAATCGGGGTGCGCGAGCGAATGGCGGATGTCCTCCAGACCACTTTGCCAGTGTTCACGCATTGTCGACAGGCCGAACTGAAAGTCCTTGTAGTGCCCTTCGTACTCCTTGTGCCGGTAGATCAGATGGACCACGTTGTAGCGCTTCGAACACGACAGATCCTCGGCCAACTTGCACCACGGGTCGTCACGCTGATCGGACGGCACGCGATCCAGCACCTCGCGCAACACATGGCGGAAACGCTGCGACCGTTGCAGCATATCGGTCACGAGACGCGTGCGGCTCGAATACTGAATGTCTTTCATGCGCCCTTGCACGTCGGTGATGTTGTCCGGCACCGGTCCGATCGCGCTCCAGAGATCGACCTGGAAGGCGAGCGTGTCGCGACGCGGCGTGGACTGGATCACCTCATAGAGCGGCGTGTTCGACATCAAACCACCGTCCCAGTAGTACTGACCGTCGATCTCGACCGCCGCGAAGCCGGGCGGCAACGCGCCTGACGCCATGAAATGCTCGGGCCTGAGCGTTGTGTGCGTGTTATCGAAGTACGCAAAATTCCCCGTGCCGCAATTGACCGCCCCCACCGAGACGCGCGTTTCCTTCGAATTGATCCGGTCGAAATCGCAGAACGCTTCGAGCGTGGCCTTCAACGGCGTGGTGTCGTAATAGCTGGCCAGTTGCGGCGGCCCGGACACAGTGGGCAACGGCGGTGGAAAGCGCGGCACGAAAAAGCCCTTCTGCCCTTCGACGATGGCGCCCATTGCCTGCGTTGCCGTAAAGGCCTTGCGCACGGCGTCGCTGGAATTGAAGAAAGCGTGCTCGATAAATGCGGGCAACGGCGGCCCGAAGGCCGGTTGGCAGATCGTCTCCCAGAATTGCAGCAGCCGTTCAACCCGCTTTTCGGGCGGATTGCCGGCAATGATCGCCGTATTCAACGCGCCGATCGAAATGCCGGCCAGCCAGTTCGGCTTGATGCCTGCTTCGTAAAGTCCCTGAAAGACACCGGCCTGATAGGCGCCCAATGCGCCACCGCCTTGCAGCATCAAGGCGACGGTTTCGTAGTTGGGCAAATGGAGGTGCCGGCCGAGATGCGCGGAGGGCGCCGGACCGGCGCCCTCGCCTTCCCCGTCGCCGGGCGCGCCGACGCGCGCCCGCTTGAGATTGCGTTGCGCCATAGGCACCTCCTTATTGCATGTACCAGCCGTGGCTCACAATAAAGGACTGGCCGGTCAGCGCCGCCGTCGGGAAGGTGGACAGGAACAGCACCGTTTGCGCGACGTCTTCCACCGTGGTGAAGACACCGTCGACCGTGCCGCCCAGCATGACGCGCTTGACCACGTCTTCCTCGCTGATGCCCAGTTCCTTGGCCTGCTCGGGAATCTGCTTGTCGACGAGCGGCGTGCGCACGAAACCCGGACACACGACATGCGAGCGCACGTTGTGCTTTGCGCCTTCTTTGGCGAGTACGCGCGAGAGGCCCAGCAGTGCGTGCTTGGCCGTGACATAAGCCGATTTGAGCGGCGACGCTTCGTGCGAGTGGACCGAGCCCATGTAGATCACGATGCCGCCGCGATCGTCCTTGTACATGTGCTTGAGCGCGGCCTTGGTGGTCAGGAATGCGCCGTCCACGTGAATCGCCTGCATCTTCTTCCAATCCGAAAACGAATAGTTTTCGATCGGATTGACGATCTGAATGCCGGCGTTGGAAATAAGAATATCGACCGAGCCGAGTTCCGCTGCCACTTTGTCGATGCCCTGATTGACGGCGTCTTCGTTCGTGACGTCCATCGCCACGCCGATCGCCTTGCCGCCGCCCTTTTTGATTTCTTCAGCGACGGCGTTCGCGCCGTCCTGATTCAGGTCGGCGATCGCGACTGCCGCGCCCGCCGCGGAAAGAGTCAGCGCAATCTGCTTGCCGATGCCGCTTGCGGCGCCGGTAACTACCGCAACTTTGCCATTCAGATTCGTGTTCGTTGACGACATCCAGAACCTCCATGCAGTTGATGAGCAATGAGACCACGGGCCGCGGGCGGCGTGAAGTCAGCCAAACGGCATAGGCCGTCTGGCTGAATGCTGCACTGCGGCCAACGCTGCTATTGTGCATGAACCGCGTGAACTGCATCGGTAAACTGCGCATCGAAGCGTATCTCTTTAAACTGGACGTTTCGGCAGGATTCCGGTGGCATCACCAACAAGGAGGCATGCATGAATTATCGACGTCTGGGCCGTTCCGGCCTGCAAGTCAGCGAACTGTCCATCGGCTCGTGGGTCACCTACGGCAATCAGGTGGACACCCACGCAGCGCGCGAATCGCTCGCGGCCGCGCGCGACGCGGGAGTCAACTTCTTCGACAACGCCGAGGTGTATGCCGGCGGCAAATCCGAAGAAATCATGGGCCAGGCGCTCAAGGAACTGGCGTGGCCGCGCGTGAGCTATGTGGTGTCGACGAAATTCTTCTGGGGACTCGCGGAAGCGCCGAACCAATACCACACGCTGAACCGCAAATATTTGCTGAACGCGATCGACGCGTCGCTCAAACGGCTGCAGCTCGACTATGTCGATCTGGTGTTCTGTCATCGTCCGGACCCGAACACGCCGGTGGAGGAGACCGTCTGGGCCATGAGCGACATGATCACTCGCGGCAAGGCGCTGTACTGGGGCACGTCCGAATGGAGCGCCGATGAAATCCGCGCCGCTTATGACATCGCGGAGCGGCATCATCTGCACAAGCCGGTCATGGAGCAGCCGCAGTACAACCTGTTCCACCGCAAGCGCGTCGAGGACGAATACAAGCGGCTTTACGAGGACATCGGCCTCGGGCTGACTACGTGGAGTCCGCTCGCGTCCGGTTTGCTGACCGGTAAATACCGTGACGGCGTGCCGGCCGACAGCCGCGCGCAATTGCAAGGCTACGACTGGCTGCGCAAGCAGGTCACCGACGCGGGCAAGAACAACGTGGTCGGCAAGCTCGGCAAAGTGGCGGACGAGTTAGGCTGCACGATCGGTCAACTCGCCATTGGCTGGATTCTGAAGAATCCGAATGTCAGTACGGTGATTACGGGTGCGTCGCGGGTCGAACAGATCGGCGAGAACATGAAGTCCGCCGACGTGGCCGAGCGGATCACGCCGGAGATCAAAACGCGAATCGAGGAGATTATCGGCGACGCGCACGACTGACCGGACCCGCGTGACCGCGTAACATGGCCGTGGCGGCATCGCGGCCATGGCCGTGGCCGGGTTACGCGCGGAACTCACTGCAAAGCACGGTGCGCAACGCGGCGTCGCGTACAATACGCGACCGCGCTGCACAGCGGCGCCGTATGCCCCTTGTGCAGCCGCATTGCATCCGCATCGCCGAATCCGCCCTGGAGCGGCACGCCCTCTTTCAGCGTCTCCTCATCATGCTCAGCTACCGCCACGCCTTTCATGCAGGCAATCACGCCGACGTTCTGAAACACGCCGTCGTGTTGCAGCTTCTGCGCTACCTTGGCCAGAAGGACAAGTCCTACTGGTATATCGACACGCATGCGGGCGCCGGCGTCTATTCGCTGAAGGAAGGTTACGCGACCAAAACCGGCGAGTTCCAGACCGGCATTGCCAAACTGTGGGAGCGTAACGATCTGCCGTCGATGTTCGCCGACTACGTCGACGAAGTGAGCGCGCTCAATCCGGACGGCCAGTTACGTTTCTATCCCGGCTCGCCGTATATCGCGTGGCGGCAGATGCGCGAACAGGACCGCATGCGCCTGTTCGAACTGCACACCACTGAAATCGACGTGCTGCGCCACAATTTCCGTGACGCGGGCCGCCGCGCGATGCTGTATGCGGGCGACGGCTTCGACGGCATCCTCGCCTTGTTGCCGCCGGCCCCACGCCGGGCGTTGGTGCTACTCGATCCGTCGTATGAGGACAAGCGTGACTACACGCGCACGCTGCGCAGCGTCGAAGAATGCCTGAAGCGTTTTCCGACCGGCACGTATGCCGTCTGGTATCCGCAGGTGAGGCGCCCTGAATCGCAGCGCTTCCCCGATCAATTGAAGAAATTGCAGGAGCGGAACTGGCTGCACGTGAGCCTGACTGTCAGCAATCCGCCAGAGGATGGTTTTGGACTTTTCGGCAGCGGCATGTTCATTCTGAACCCGCCGTATACGCTGGCAAAAACGCTGAAGGACCAGATGCCCTGGCTCGTCAAGGCGCTTGGCGAAGACAAGGCCGCGCAGTTTAAGGTGGAGTATCGCGGCGACTGAGTTTCTTGTGGTGGGCTGCGAGCTTTAGTGTGCTGTGAGCGCCCGTAGCTCACCGAGTCGGGTGAGCGGTCTCACCGGCCACGAGCGCACGACGCGCGCGGCCGGTCGGGTTGCTCAGTCAGCCCAGGCCGCCGCCTACTTGAGCTGTGCCGCAGCCTTGCGGGCGAAGTCGTTGGTATAGGTCGCGTTCAGGTCGATCTTTTTCGGATCGAACCGGTTATCGAACGAAGACAATGCGCGCAACGAGGTCGCGGGGCCGTCAGCAGGCATCAAGCCGTCGGGCGAATAAGCGTCGCGCACGTTGTGGAAAGCCTCCACATAGAGCGCCGAGTCGTTGAGCAGATAGGCCGGCGGCACCATCTTCAGCAAATCGGCATCGCTCGCGGTCTGCAGCCAGTGATCCGCGCGCACGATCGCATTGGCGAGCGCCTGCGTCGTCTTCGGATACTTCTGGATGAAATTGTCCGAGGCATACAGCGTCGCCGCCGGCATCGTTCCGCCGAACACCTCCTGCGTGCCCTTCACCGTGCGTGTGTCGACCAGCACCTTGATCGCGCCGCTGCGCGCCAGCTTGGTCATCATCGGATCGACGTTGGAGAGCGCGTCGATCTGGCCGCCGCTTACCGCGGCGAGCACGGAGGCGCCGCTGCCCACGCCGATCGCAGAAATCTCGTTGCGCTGCACGCCTGCTTTGCGCAAAGCCACGGTGAGCACGAGATCCGTCGACGAACCCGGCGCGCTCACGCCGACTTTCGCGCCTTTGAAGTCCGCCAGAGTCTTGAGCTGATCGACCTTCGATTTCAGCACCGCGACGACGATTTGCGGCGCGCGCCCCATCAACGCGAACGCCCGGTAATGCTGTCCTTTCTCCTGCATGAACAGCGTGTGCTCGAATGCGCCGGCGCCGACGTCGGCGCTGCCGCCTACGACCGCTTCCAGTGCTTTCGATCCGCCCGCGAAATCCTCGAGCGTGACGTCGAGGCCTTCGTCCTTGAAGTAGCCCAACTGTTGCGCGGCGAGCACCGGCAGATAGTAGAGGCCCGGCAGGCCTCCGACGGCCATCGTCAACGCGGGTTTTTCCGGTGTGTCTTTGGCGAGCACAGCGCCAGGCAGCGCAGCCAGCGCAAGCAGCGTGACGCAGGCGCCGGCGGCCTGTCGCATCCAGTGAGTCGGCATTCGATGTCTCCTTATTCTGTTTTTCGTTCGATGCGGTCGTGCCGGGCTTGATATGTGGCCCGAGTCGCTGGCGAGAGACCGCGCGCGATGATTGTCGTCGGACGGTTTCGCCCGCGCCATGCGCCCAAACCCCAATGGCGCACGCGACATGTCGGCGCGTAAGTCGTCGATCTCGTGGCTGTGCTCACGGCCAGCTGTCACGCGCTGCAGTCGCCGGCGAGTAAGGCGGGGCTGCGTCAATCGCAGGCGTACTCGCGCAAGCATCCACCCGGCGGCGGACTAGCCGCTCACCGAAGCATCGACGGAGATGGAAAAGAACTGCTCGGAGTGGTCGCGCCGCAAGCGCCTATTGCGGCCGAGGCGCTGGACGCGGCTGCGGTCGCGGCGGCAACGTACCTCCGCCCGCGGGCAACGGGATATAGGGCGCAACGACGATCGGGATCGACGAATTCGGCGCCAGTTCGGCCGGCGTCGCGATGGGCTGCGCTTCGACGATCGGCTGATGCGAAAGCGGCGCGGTCTGCAGCACGGTACCGCTCTGGCCGTCATTGATGCCGTTCTGCGAGTCGAGAATCACCGGCTTGCGCGCACTGGCCGACGCAGCACAAGCGGTCGACACGGCAAAGACCGTGGTCAGCGAGGCTGCAATGGTCACGGCCAGAATGGATTTGAGCGGGCGGACAGGTAGCATAGGCGGACCGGTTGAGTTTTGGAAAGCCGGATTTCGCAGAAAACGCTTTACCTTACCGCGACGGTCGTCGCGAGGCTAGTCGATATTCGCCACGCGTAGCCTTCGAACGCCGTCCGACTGCAATTCTCGCAGTCCAGATGTGACAAAGCCCCGCATAGACGGGGCTTGACGCTTTTACTGCCGTGGCTGCGCGATGAACGCTGCCGGGTCAAACGCGATGCCAGTGAAACTTACAGCGAGTAGCCGTTGGTTTCGAGTGAGCGGATGCGCTGTTCGAGTTGGACGATGTCCGACGACGATGCCAGGTAGGCTTCGCGACGGGTGCGTTCAGCGGTTTCAAACCAGGTGCTCAGCTTTTCAAGTACGTATGCAAACATGATGTTCTCCAAGGATCAGATTGAATCCCCGGTGGATTGGGCATCAGGGATTTCCCGTAAAAGGGTTAACCCTGATTATAGCCCTATAGTGCAACCTGACTAGTGAAATGCCCGCATGACGTGCATTCCGATTTGGAATGGTGCATGCGCGTGGTGCACGTAAGTGATTGATTTGGCTTGTTTTGAGAATGATTTTCTGTGGCAGCCGATATTGCCCCATATTTTTAAGCACGATATTGGTGCAAATCTCGCACTGGTTGCGACGAATCCAGCCGCCAGGTTACCCGTCACGCCAAAAACACCACTCAAATCGGATGACAACCCTGCCCCGAAACCACATCGGTATCGGCGAGCCGCTCGATAATCGGACAATCAGGACGGTCGTCGCCGTGACAATGGTCAGCTAGGTGTGCCAACGTGTCGCGCATGTCAGTCAGTTCGGCGATGCGGCGATCAAGTTCCGCGACGTGCTCCAGCGCAATGGTCTTCACCTCGGCGCTGGCCCGCGAGCGATCGTGCCACAGTGCCAGCAGCCGTCGAATGTCCTCGATCAGAAAGCCGAGCCGGCGCGCCTGGCGGATGAAGCGCAGCGAATGAACCTCTTGCGGACCGTATACGCGATAGTTGGCGCTGGTACGCGATTTCGCCGCCAGCAAGCCGACGCTCTCGTAGTAGCGGATCATTTTCGCCGTGAGGCCCGACGCGCGGGCCGCTTCACCGATATTCATGGCCGTTTCTCCAGTGTGTGCGTCGATCGTACACCTTCCCATGATGGGAAGGTCATCCACTGAATTGCAGATCGGCAGGCATAATTCAACCATCGCACTATCCACTTTTCCGAGGCAATCCCGATGACGATCGAATTCCAGGTAGAAGGCATGAGCTGCCAGCATTGTGTGACAGCGGTCACGAACGCCATCCGCGAACACGACGAAGCCGCGCAAGTCCACGTGGATCTGGCATCCGGGCGCGTCGCCGTGGAATCGGCGCAACCGGCCGAGACGCTGAAGGCTGCCATCGACGAAGCCGGCTACACCGTGACGGGCATCACAAGCGGCGCGACCAGCGGCTCACCCGGCGCGGCCCGTTAAGCGAGTTCACGTCATGTTCAAAGTTGCCGTCATTGGTGCCTCCGGGCTGCTCGGCCGCGCGCTCGTCGACGAACTGGCGCAGCAGGCCGGTTGGCAAGTCGTCGCCACAGCGGTCAGCCGGCCGGCGCCGGGCAAGGTCGCGCTGGATATCCGCAACGCGCGGGCGGTCGAGCAGTTCGTCGAGCGCGAAGCGCCGGACGCGCTCGTGATTGCCGCGGCAGAGCGTCGGCCGGACGTGTGCGAGCATGATCCGGCGCTGGCCCGCGCGCTGAATGTCGATGCGGTGCGCACCCTTGCCGCGGCGGCGAACCGACGCGGCGCATGGACGCTGTCGATCTCTACCGATTACGTGTTCGACGGCACGCACCCGCCCTACCAGCACGATTCCGCGCCTGCGCCGCTCAACGCCTATGGGCACAGCAAGCTCGAAGGCGAGCGCGCGCTGACTGAATCGACCGACCTCGGCTGCGTGCTGCGTTTGCCGCTGCTGTACGGGCCGATCGCCAGTTGGGCGGAGTCGGCCGTGACGAGTCTCGTGCCGGCGATCGCCGGGTCGGCGACGCCCGGAAGCAAACCCGCCGTCATGGATGCATGGGCGATCCGTTACCCCACCTTCACGCCGGACGTCGCGTTCGTGATCCGGCAGATGCTCGAACGGCATGCACAAGGCGACGCGATCGGAGGCATCGTGCAATGGTCCGGCGACGAACCGATGAACAAGTACGAGATCGCCGTGCGCCTTGCCGAAGCGCTGCAACTCGATGCGCATCTGACGCCGCAACCTACGCCGACCGATTCGACGCCTCGGCCACATAACTGCCACTTGGCTTCGACCCGGCTCGATGCGCTCGGAATAGGCCGGCGCACGCCGTTCGATACGGCGATTCGGCGAGTGTTAGCGGCGTTTCCCTGGCGCGGCGCCGCGCAAGCGTAGAACGTTTTGTCTGGCAGGTGGGGCTGAGCGCGGTAAGTCGCCCGTGTTGTTATTCGATCGATGCGCGCCGGCACGACGGCCTTACGTCGAGCCGGCGCGCTTAGCCGCCGCAAACTCCCTCAATGAAAATCGCGGCTCGCCGTGGCCAGTTCACCCAGCCATTCGCTGTGGTCCTCAAGGCGATGAGCGACGAGATGGATCACCTCACCCTTGTTTTTCTGTTTCGCCTTTGCCTGATTCGCGCTCACTCTGTTGCCGGCATTGTCACCGCCGGTCGCCACGCCGTCGTCGCGCTGCAAAACGCCGTAGACCGCCAGTAACGATGCGCCCAGCAAAACCTTGCGTTGCTTTTCCACCAGCGACGGCCAGACAATCACATTGATCGAACCGGTTTCGTCTTCGATGGAAACGAACACCGTGCCGTTTGCCGTGCCAGGCCGCTGCCGCACGGTGACGATGCCGCACGCTCGCGCCAGCGTGCCGTGCTGACATGCGGCGAGTTCGGCGGCCGTGCGAAAACGATGCTGGGCAAGGCGTGCGCGCAATAGCGCGAGCGGATGAAGATTAAGCGTGAGGCCAAGGCTCGCGTAGTCGTCGACGATTTCGCGGCTTTCGGTTGCCTGCGGCAACATCAGCGGCGCTTCGGCGATCGGCGCATCGCGCAGCAGTTTGGGCACCGTGTGCTGCGCCGTCACGGCCCACCACGCTTCGCGTCGATGTCCCGCGATACTGACCAGCGCGTTCGCCGCGGCAAGCGCTTCGAGATCGCGCCGCGTCAGGGCCGCACGGCGCGCCAGATCGTCGACATCGGTAAACTGCGACTCGGTTCGAGCGGCCATGATGCGCTCGGCGGCCCCTTGCGCCAGACCCTTGATCAGCTGCATGCCGATGCGCACAGCGGGGCCGCGCGCGCCATAAGTGTTCGACGGTTGAAACACGCGGGCAGTCAATCGCTGTGCCGCGCGCCGGACCGTCCTGCTCACCGTCAGACGCCGCAGCGAAAGATCGCGCAATTGCTGCGCCGATAGTACGGCTTGCTGACGATGCAAACAGGTTTCGTCCGCTGAGATCCGCTGTCCTTCATGACCACGTCTCTCGAATGTCGACTCCCAATCGCTCAAGGTCACGTCGGGCGGCAACACCTCGACGCCGTGACGCTTCGCATCCTGAACGAGTTGCGACGGCGAATAAAACCCCAACGGCTGACTGTTCAGCAAACCCGCCAGAAAAGCAGCCGGTTCATAGCGCTTCAACCACGCGCTGAGATAGACGAGCAGCGCGAAGCTCGCCGCATGGCTCTCCGGAAAACCATACTCGCCGAAGCCTTCGATCTGTTTGCAGATGCGGTCGATGAACTCCTGTTCATAACCGCGCTTGAGCATCCGCTCGTTCAAATCCTTCTGATACTTCGCCAGGTTGCCGCTGCGCCGCCATGCGGCCATCGCGCGCCGCAACTGATCGGCTTGCTCACCGGTATATTTCGCCGCAACCATCGCCAGATGCATGACCTGCTCCTGGAAAATCGGCACACCGAGCGTACGTTCGAGCACGGGACGCAATTCATCCTTCGCGTAGTCGACCGCCTCGAGCCCCTGCTTGCGACGCAGATAGGGATGCACCATGCCGCCCTGAATCGGCCCGGGCCGTACGATCGCCACTTCGATCACGAGATCGTAGTACTTGTTGGGCTTCAGACGCGGCAGCATGCTTTGCTGCGCACGCGATTCGATCTGGAATACGCCGATCGTATCGGCATGGCCGCACATTTCGTAGACGGCTCGATCCTCGCGCGGAATATCCTGCATCCTGAACTTCGGAAAGCCGCGCCTCAACGCGACGAATTCCAGCGCGCGGCGGATGGCCGACAACATGCCGAGCGCCAGCACGTCGACTTTCAGCAGCTTGAGCGCGTCGATATCGTCCTTGTCCCACTCGATCACGCTGCGGTCTTTCATTGTCGCGTTCTCGATCGGCACGAGTCGCGACAGCTTGTCCTTCGCTATCACAAAACCGCCGACGTGTTGCGACAGATGACGCGGGAAAGCGCGCAACTCCTTCGTGAGGCGAATCAGATTCTGCGTGATGTGCGAGTTGGCGTCGAAGCCCGCTTCGGCCAGATATTTGGCGACTGCATCCGTGCCGTCCCACCATTGTTGCGACTTGCTGATCCGTTCGATCAACGACACCTCGAGACCCAGTGCCTTGCCAACGTCTTTCAGTGCACTGCGCGCATGATACGTAATCAGCGATGCAGTGAGTGCCGCCCGATGACGGCCGTACTTCGTATAGATATATTGAATCACCTCTTCGCGCCGCTGATGCTCGAAGTCGACGTCGATATCAGGCGGCTCGTTGCGCGCGCGCGAGATGAAACGCTCGATCAACATGTTCATGTGCACCGGATCGATTTCCGTCACGTGCAGGCAATAACAAACGATCGAATTCGCCGCTGAACCGCGCCCCTGGCAGAGAATGTTTCTGGAGCGCGCGAAACTCACGATGTCGTGCACCGTCAGAAAATACTTTTCGTATTTCAGATCGGCGATCAGTCCCAACTCCTTTTCGATCTGACCGATTCGCTTCAGGTCGATGCCCTTGGGCCAGCGCTCCATCGCACCGGCCATGACCAGCTTGCGCAGATAACTCGATGGCGACTCGTCGGCGGGCACCAGTTCCTCGGGATACTCGTACTTGAGTTCGTCGAGCGAGAAACGGCATAGCGCGGCGATACGCAGCGTTTCTTCCAGCGTATCGCGCGGATACAGTTTGCCAAGCCGCACGCGCGTACGCATGTGCCGCTCCGCATTCGCTTCGAGCGCATGGCCGCATTGCGATAGCGGCGTGACGAGGCCGATGGCGGTCATCGTGTCCTGCAAAGGCTTGCGCGATCGGGCATGCATGAGAACGCCGCCTGCCGCGACCAGCGGCAAACCGCTCGCTTTTGAAATCATGCGCAAGGCGTCGATCTGAAGATCGTCGCTGCCCGTTTGCCAGAGTTCGAGCGCGATCCACGCCCGTTGTGCAGCGAACGAGGCGAGCCAATGCGCGCAACGCAGCGTATGCGAGAGCGTTGCCGCGCGCTGTGGTACGAGCATCAGGACGCAATCGGGCAACGTCTTCAGATGCGCCAGATGGGGTAAAGAATCGGTGAAGTCGGACGGACCGAGGCGATAGCTGCCTTTGTCCGCGCGCGAGCGGGCTAGCGTAATCAGCTCGGAAAGATTGCCGTAACCGTTGCGGTTGGTTGCTAGCGCGACCAGGGTGCAGAAGGGCTCGCCGGTTTCGTCGGTCAGATTGAGTTCGCTGCCGATGATCAGGTGAGGGACAGGTTTTAGTGCCTCGGTTTCCGTGGTTCCCTGTTGCGCGGTTCCCTGTTGCGACGCTCCGATTTTTATCGCGTCTTCTGAAGGCGCTTCCGATTGTGCAGCGTTTGCCTTGTCCTCGCGCTCTTTCTGCTGACGGTCCCGCTCCGCTTTGATTTCCTTTAACGCCGTGTGAGCGCGCACGACGCCGGCCAACGAGCATTCGTCGGTGATGGCAAGCGCGCTGTAGCCGCGCGATATCGCCTGCTCGACGAGCTCATAGGGATGCGATGCGCCCCGCAGAAACGAGAAATTAGTCAGGCAATGCAATTCCGCATACGCCGGCAACTGAGTGGCAAGTGGCTGCTGCGCAAGGAATGACCGCTGGGTTAGGGACATGATGGTCAGCCGAACAAACCCTGCAAATACCACTCGCCGCTAAGGCGTTCGCGGTATACCCAGAACATATGGCCCCGGTCGTCGGCCGCGACATAGTAATCGCGCTCCACCCGGTTGCCGTCCCACCACCCCGCTTCGATCCGCTCGGTGCGCGTGAGCATTTTCAATGGCCGACGATAGATCGGCCGCTGGTCGCGCATCATCAGGCGCAGCGGTTTGTCGAGCATCCAGACCGGGCGAGGCTGCGACGGCAACGCACTGTCGGGTAGATCGAGCGAGGTTTGGGTATCAGTCAGTTGGGAGTCCGATAGGTGATTGTTTTTTGCGTTGGCTGTTTCGTTTAGCTGTTGGGCTGCTTGTGTCGCTTGTGTCGCTTGTGCCACTCGCGCAAGCGCATCGCCGTCTGCGCGCCCCTCCTCCGCCGATGCGGCGTGCTGCAATGCATCGGTCAGCCAGGCCTTGTCTGCTTTAATTTTTGTCCGGGCTTTCGCTGGCGAACGCTTCTTGCGCGAAAACGCTTGCGCCTCGTAGGCTTCGACGCGCATTGCCCGCTCGGGACGATGATCGTCCTGCACCGACATCTGCAGCACATTCTCCGGCCCCAATCGCGCGCTCAGGCGTTCGAGCAGACGCGCAATCGAATCGCCATCAGATTCGGGCATGGGGAACAAGGTGTCCGACTGCCCGGCATATTCGCCGATTTGATCCGCAACCAGCTTCAACTCGATGACCGGTGCCGCCAGCACGGTCTGATTCAATTTTTCCCGCAGCAACCAGATCAGATGCTCGGCATCGCGTGACGGTATGGCCCACGCGACCTTCAAGCTCGATGTCTTCGGCGCATGACGCGACGCCAATTCATGCTCGAGCAGCAACGTATAGCCGCTGAGCGCCGCATGATGCGCGCTCAGCCAACCGGCCAACTGCACGATCAGCCGGCGCGCGGCGAACAGCAAGGCATCCGCGTTATCAACCCGCGAGGGCAACTCCAGTTGCGCATGAAACGACGCCGGCGCACGAAACGATTCGCGTGGATCCGGGCGCGTGCCATACGCCTGTGCCAGCAGATCCAGAATGCCGCCGCCGAAACGTCGCACGACACCCGAGCGTGGCAATTGACGCAAATCGGCCAGCGTCGTACAGCCGACGTGCGAAAACGCATCGCGATGCGCCTGCGTTACCGGCAGCAGCGATACGGATAAACCATCGAGGACACGCGCGAGTGAGGTCTCCTTGACCACGTGCCAGCGGTGCGCCTGCCGAACGGCGCGGGCCTGCGCCAATAGCCACGCTCCCCAGGCAGTCGGCGCGCAGGCGATGCGCTCCGTATAACCGAATTCCGCCACCGTGGCAGACACCCGCGACAACAATGCGCGCAAGCCGCCGAACAACCTCAAACCGGAGCCGACTTCCAGCAACAGGGTGTGCGCATCGGCAAGCGACACTTTTGGTGTGTACGTCAGCAAGGCAAGCGCTATGGCTTCGAATGCCTGAGTTTCGCGGGCGGCATCGGCGGCAAGCAGTTCGAGCCCCGGGGCTAACGCCAAGGCGTACGAACGCGAATGACCCGCGTGCACGCCGGCACGCAGTGCGTCGAAATCCGGCATCAGGATGTGCGCGTGGTCGGCTAGCGCGTAACAACGCCCTTCGACGATGTTTTGGGCATCGTGAAGTTGGCTTGTCTCGTCGCGCGACTCACGCCGATTCGGCTTCGCGAGCGAACCATCCGGAAGCGGCGCGAGTGGCTTCACCGCTTCCAGCGACAAGAGTGGCAATGTGACTGCGATCCACAGCATGTTTGATCTCTGGCCCTTGATGGCCACCGACTCCGTTTTCCGGCAACAAGACGTTTTGTATAGGCAAAACGAGACGAAGAGGCTCGGCTAGCGGCGGCCCTCGACGCTTGAAGATGTCGATCGACAAACCAATCTCCTGCAGCCATTGACGACGGTTGATCGTCTGCGCATTGGCCGGCAAGAGCGGCTCGCAGATCATTCGCAATGGCGCCGGGGAAGATTGCGTGGCGGCGTCGACAGGCCGGATCAAAAATGCCAGCGATGCCGACTCCTGAGCGGCCACTTGCAGACGCCTGACCTTGTCGGCGCGCGCATTCGGCAGCCAAACCAGGACCGCGCCGATGCCATCCTGCTTCAAAGCCTGAGCGGCGGCCCACAAGGCCTGGTCTTCACTCGAGCGGACCCATAAGACTCGCTCGACATCGACACCCCAGGCTCTCAATGCGACAGCGCATGGCTGATACGGAGGCGCCACGAGCATGACATGCCGTTCGGCTTGCTTCGTCAGATGACAAAGCGCATGGGCTAGCAGACGTACTTCACCCACTCCACCATGCTCGATCAACAATTCCGTCAGACCGCCAGCTGACCAGCCTTGTCCCGGCAACAACCGATCCAGCGCGGCATAGCCGCTGGAAATCACACGCGAGTCCGCTTCGGCAAGCTCATTGCCCTGCCACACCTGACGCCGTAATTGGGACGACAGGGCGGTCGTCGCAAGCTGAATCGCTGCTGCCATAGACACGCTCTTGAATTAGGAAATGCTCCGCCCTGCCCGGCATCGAGCAAGCATGAGGTGCCGAGTTTTCACTGTATATTTATACAGTATTTTGAGATGAATGTTAAGACGGAGGGATACTGCCCGGTTGGCGCAGGAAGGGGCTTGAGGAAGTGATGAATGCTGTTTTAGGACAGCCTACATGTCTGTTGAAAACAGCTTTTTTAGGTTCAGTTTGGCTGTTTTGAAGGGATGGGATCGAGGAGTCGAGTGTGGATGCCGAAACAATGTCAGGGACTAAAAGCTGACGGGCTACGCGAACACGCTGCGGATGGGGAAGGAGTGAAGGTGGTTTATCCCGCGTGTTTTTCACCTGTTTTCCGGCCGCGTAAACGCAGAAACCCCACCTTTGCGGGGTGGGGTTTCTGTTGCTGCTAGGGAGCCTGACGATTACCTACTTTCACACGGGTAATCCGCACTATCATCGGCGTGGAGTCGTTTCACGGTCCTGTTCGGGATGGGAAGGGGTGGGACCGACTCGCTATGATCATCAGGCATGACTTGTTGCCGTACTGCCGGTGGGGCAGTACCGCCAATCTGGAAGAAGTAGTTTCTGGTGATGCTCACCAGAGCTAAAGCGTTGGGCTGTGTTGTTCGAGGCACAACAAACGATCACTCAACCGTGCGCAAGACACACCGGTTATAGGATCAAGCCTTACGGGCAATTAGTATCAGTTAGCTTAACGCATTACTGCGCTTCCACACCTGACCTATCAACGTCCTGGTCTTGAACGACCCTTCAAGGGGCTCGAAGCCCCGGGGATATCTCATCTTAAGGCGAGTTTCCCGCTTAGATGCTTTCAGCGGTTATCTCTTCCGAACATAGCTACCCGGCGATGCCACTGGCGTGACAACCGGTACACCAGAGGTTCGTCCACTCCGGTCCTCTCGTACTAGGAGCAGCCCCCTTCAAATATCCAGCGCCCACGGCAGATAGGGACCAAACTGTCTCACGACGTTTTAAACCCAGCTCACGTACCTCTTTAAATGGCGAACAGCCATACCCTTGGGACCGGCTACAGCCCCAGGATGAGATGAGCCGACATCGAGGTGCCAAACACCGCCGTCGATATGAACTCTTGGGCGGTATCAGCCTGTTATCCCCAGAGTACCTTTTATCCGTTGAGCGATGGCCCTTCCATACAGAACCACCGGATCACTATGACCTGCTTTCGCACCTGCTCGACTTGTCGGTCTCGCAGTTAAGCACGCTTATGCCATTGCACTATCAGCACGATTTCCGACCGTACCTAGCGTACCTTCGTACTCCTCCGTTACACTTTGGGAGGAGACCGCCCCAGTCAAACTGCCTACCATGCACTGTCCCCGATCCGGATTACGGACCAAGGTTAGAACCTCAAACAAACCAGGGTGGTATTTCAAGGGCGGCTCCACGCAGACTGGCGTCCACGCTTCAAAGCCTCCCACCTATCCTACACAGACCGGTTCAAAGTCCAATGCAAAGCTACAGTAAAGGTTCATGGGGTCTTTCCGTCTAGCCGCGGGGAGATTGCATCATCACAAACACTTCAACTTCGCTGAGTCTCGGGAGGAGACAGTGTGGCCATCGTTACGCCATTCGTGCAGGTCGGAACTTACCCGACAAGGAATTTCGCTACCTTAGGACCGTTATAGTTACGGCCGCCGTTTACCGGGACTTCAATCAAGAGCTTGCACCCCATCATTTAATCTTCCGGCACCGGGCAGGCGTCACACCCTATACGTCCACTTTCGTGTTTGCAGAGTGCTGTGTTTTTATTAAACAGTCGCAGCCACCAGTTTATTGCAACCCCTTCACCCTTCTGGCGCAGGCCAGTCAAGCTACAGGGGCGTACCTTATCCCGAAGTTACGGTACCAATTTGCCGAGTTCCTTCTCCCGAGTTCTCTCAAGCGCCTTAGAATACTCATCTCGCCCACCTGTGTCGGTTTGCGGTACGGTCTTGTTAAACTGAAGCTTAGAGGCTTTTCTTGGAACCACTTCCAGTTGCTTCACCGCCTAAGCGGCTCGTCCCATGCCCTTGAATTGCGCACCCGGATTTGCCTGAGTGCCTTCTCCAACACAGAAACCGGGACTTCCAACACCCGGACAACCTTCCGCGATCCGTCCCCCCATCGCATTTAACAATGGTGCAGGAATATTAACCTGCTTCCCATCAGCTACGCATTTCTGCCTCGCCTTAGGGGCCGACTCACCCTACGCCGATGAACGTTGCGTAGGAAACCTTGGGCTTACGGCGAGGGGGCCTTTCACCCCCTTTATCGCTACTCATGTCAGCATTCGCACTTCCGATACCTCCAGCGCACTTTTCAATGCACCTTCGCAGGCTTACGGAACGCTCTCCTACCATGCACATAAATGTGCATCCGCAGCTTCGGTATATTGCTTAGCCCCGTTACATCTTCCGCGCAGGACGACTCGATCAGTGAGCTATTACGCTTTCTTTAAAGGATGGCTGCTTCTAAGCCAACCTCCTGACTGTTTTAGCCTTCCCACTTCGTTTCCCACTTAGCAATATTTGGGGACCTTAGCTGGCGGTCTGGGTTGTTTCCCTCTTGACACCGGACGTTAGCACCCGATGTCTGTCTCCCGTGATTGCACTCTTCGGTATTCGGAGTTTGCTATGGCGTAGTAATCCGCAATGGACCCCACAACCATGACAGTGCTCTACCCCCGAAGGTGATACACGAGGCACTACCTAAATAGTTTTCGGAGAGAACCAGCTATTTCCAGGTTTGTTTAGCCTTTCACCCCTATCCACAGCTCATCCCCTAACTTTTCAACGTTAGTGGGTTCGGACCTCCAGTACGTGTTACCGCACCTTCATCCTGGCCATGGATAGATCACCTGGTTTCGGGTCTACACCCAGCGACTGAATCGCCCTGTTCGGACTCGCTTTCGCTACGCCTGCCCTAATCGGTTAAGCTTGCCACTGAATGTAAGTCGCTGACCCATTATACAAAAGGTACGCCGTCACCCTCTTTCAAAGGCTCCGACTGTTTGTATGCATGCGGTTTCAGGATCTATTTCACTCCCCTCCCGGGGTTCTTTTCGCCTTTCCCTCACGGTACTGGTTCACTATCGGTCGATCACGAGTATTTAGCCTTGGAGGATGGTCCCCCCATCTTCAGACAGGATTTCACGTGTCCCGCCCTACTTTCCGTACACCTAGTTCTTCCTCGCTGTTTTCGTCTACAGGGCTATCACCTGCTATGGCCGCACTTTCCAGAGCGTTCGACTAACAATGAAGATAAAGAGTACAGGCTGGTCCCATTTCGCTCGCCACTACTCTGGGAATCTCGGTTGATTTCTTTTCCTGCGGTTACTTAGATGTTTCAGTTCACCGCGTTCGCTTCACGTAGCCTATGTATTCAGCTACGGATACTCCATACGGAGTGGGTTTCCCCATTCGGATATCGGTGGATCAAAGCTCGTTTGCCAGCTCCCCACCGCTTTTCGCAGGCTACCGCGTCCTTCATCGCCTGTGATCGCCAAGGCATCCACCACATGCACTTGTTCGCTTGACCCTATAACGAGTGTGTCTCGCCACCCCTGTGTTGCCACAGCAGCAGTTCAACAGTCGCTACAGGTTGAGTATTCGTGTTGCGCCGTATTCCAAAAGCGATCTTTCGATCTCTCTTTTCATACATTGATACAATCACAACCCTGATTCACCTACTCACACACCCATCTCTAGATGTCCTTTCGTGAATCTCTTTACTACTTCTTCCTGATTGTTAAAGAACGACAGCCGATATCGCGGTTGCTATAACCGCGTATCACTCTGACTGGCTCAATCGCCAATGCACAACGCTCTGCTTCTCACAGCAACGCTACGCATTGAGGATTGGTGGAGGATGACGGGATCGAACCGACGACCCCCTGCTTGCAAAGCAGGTGCTCTCCCAGCTGAGCTAATCCCCCAGTCATACACAGATATCGCTATCTGTACGGATACCCCAGGGGTTGATCAATTAGCGCAGCCACCGCAGAAACAGTGGTGGGTCTGGATGGATTCGAACCATCGACCCCCGCCTTATCAAGACGGTGCTCTAACCAACTGAGCTACAGACCCCTGAGTCTGTCCATTTTCACAGCCGATAAGCGTGAGCGCTCAACGTTCGACACGTCTAGCTCGAGAAAGGAGGTGATCCAGCCGCACCTTCCGATACGGCTACCTTGTTACGACTTCACCCCAGTCATGAATCCTACCGTGGTGACCGTCCTCCTTGCGGTTAGACTAGCCACTTCTGGTAAAACCCACTCCCATGGTGTGACGGGCGGTGTGTACAAGACCCGGGAACGTATTCACCGCGGCATGCTGATCCGCGATTACTAGCGATTCCAGCTTCACGCACTCGAGTTGCAGAGTGCGATCCGGACTACGATCGGTTTTCTGGGATTGGCTCCCCCTCGCGGGTTGGCGACCCTCTGTTCCGACCATTGTATGACGTGTGAAGCCCTACCCATAAGGGCCATGAGGACTTGACGTCATCCCCACCTTCCTCCGGTTTGTCACCGGCAGTCTCCCTAGAGTGCTCTTGCGTAGCAACTAGGGACAAGGGTTGCGCTCGTTGCGGGACTTAACCCAACATCTCACGACACGAGCTGACGACAGCCATGCAGCACCTGTGTTATGGCTCCCTTTCGGGCACATCCACCTCTCAGCAGACTTCCATACATGTCAAGGGTAGGTAAGGTTTTTCGCGTTGCATCGAATTAATCCACATCATCCACCGCTTGTGCGGGTCCCCGTCAATTCCTTTGAGTTTTAATCTTGCGACCGTACTCCCCAGGCGGTCAACTTCACGCGTTAGCTACGTTACCAAGTCAATGAAGACCCGACAACTAGTTGACATCGTTTAGGGCGTGGACTACCAGGGTATCTAATCCTGTTTGCTCCCCACGCTTTCGTGCATGAGCGTCAGTATTGGCCCAGGGGGCTGCCTTCGCCATCGGTATTCCTCCACATCTCTACGCATTTCACTGCTACACGTGGAATTCTACCCCCCTCTGCCATACTCTAGCCCGCCAGTCACAAATGCAGTTCCCAGGTTAAGCCCGGGGATTTCACATCTGTCTTAGCGAACCGCCTGCGCACGCTTTACGCCCAGTAATTCCGATTAACGCTTGCACCCTACGTATTACCGCGGCTGCTGGCACGTAGTTAGCCGGTGCTTATTCTTCCGGTACCGTCATCCCCCCCAGGTATTAACCAGGAGGTTTTCTTTCCGGACAAAAGTGCTTTACAACCCGAAGGCCTTCTTCACACACGCGGCATTGCTGGATCAGGGTTTCCCCCATTGTCCAAAATTCCCCACTGCTGCCTCCCGTAGGAGTCTGGGCCGTGTCTCAGTCCCAGTGTGGCTGGTCGTCCTCTCAGACCAGCTACAGATCGTCGCCTTGGTAGGCCTTTACCCCACCAACTAGCTAATCTGCCATCGGCCGCCCCTGCAGCGCGAGGTCCCGAAGGAGCCCCCGCTTTCATCCGCAGATCGTATGCGGTATTAATCCGGCTTTCGCCGGGCTATCCCCCACTACAGGACACGTTCCGATGTATTACTCACCCGTTCGCCACTCGCCACCAGGGTTGCCCCCGTGCTGCCGTTCGACTTGCATGTGTAAGGCATGCCGCCAGCGTTCAATCTGAGCCAGGATCAAACTCTTCAGTTCAAACCTGTTACTGTTTTTCGGTCTCTTCCGAGACCGGTCGCTCACTCAACGTACTGACGAATGATCCAACCATCTTGCGACAGTCAAACCTTCCTTTCATTACTGTGTGAGACTTGATACTTTCGCTTGTTCGGCAGATCCCGAAGGATCCACCGCGCGTCGCGCATCAAGCGCCCACACTTATCGGCTGTTAATTTTTAAAGATCGAGTCCGCATTCACTACCGAACCGGCACCGCACTTCAACTACCCGGCACCGCTTCGTTCTGCGTCGCTGCATCAGCAGCAGAGAAACGAGATTATGAAGAACTTTCGCTACGTCGTCAACAGGTTTTTCCAACTTTCTGAACCTGCCCACTTCGCTGAAAGCCTTGCCACTGCTGGCTCTCCCGCCTCCCGTGCCCCGTTGTCCGAAGCACGAAAGAGCGAGATTCTAGCGAGCCCGACTCCGCCTTGCAAGCGTTATCTGGAATTTATTCAAGGCACCTTTTTTACGGGGCCCGGCTCATCGACAACAGGCGCCTTCACGTCGGGTGCCAAGGCGCGCGCAGCCGGCGCGCCGATCGTCCAGTCGTGGAGCACGGTATAGGCGACCGCCAGCAAAGTCGGGCCGATGAAAACCCCGAGGAAGCCGAAAGCAAATGCGCCGCCCAAGATACCTAGCATCACCAGAATCAGAGGCATGTCGCTATTCTTGCCGATCAGGATCGGCTTGATGACATTGTCGGACATGCCGACGGCCAGTACGCCCCACACCACCAGGAAGATCGCCCATCCCGTCGCGCCGCCGTGGTACAGCCAGATTGCCGCGGGCAACCAGACGACAACAGGGCCGCCCGGTATCACCGACAGGAAGAATGTCGCCAACCCGAGCAGCGCCGGCGCCGGCACGCCGGCAATCCAGCATCCGAAGCCGGCCAGAATACCTTGCACGAGCGCCGTGCCGAGAATTCCATAGACAACGCCTTTCACTGTACTGCCAGCCAACGCCAGCAGATAATCGGCGCGTTCGCCGGCAATACGCCGCATGCCCGCATTCAGCCAGGCAGCCGCACCCTCCCCCCCTGTGTAAAAGAAGAAAGCGAGCACGATGCTCAACGCCAGCAGCCCGAGACCGTGCGTAACAGCAATCGCAGCCGCCAGAATCCACTTGCCGGCGGGCGCCGCGAGCGTACGCAACTGCGCGATCAGTTCCGAATTGCTGCTTGTGAGCCGCTCCCAGAATGCCTCGATGTTGGAACCCACCAGCGGAATTCGGGCAACCCACGGCGGCAAATCCGGCAAGCCGCCCTCGAAGAGCCGTTGCACCAGCGCGACGATCTCGTGCACGTGCGCCCCAAAGGCAAAGCCCGCGTAGACGAACGGTCCAAGCACCACAATCAGAATGATCAACACGATCAAGGTGGCGGCCCCTTTGCGTCGGCCGCCCATGGCCGCGGTCAGCCTCCGGTACAAGCCCCACGAGCTATAGCTGAGAATCGCGCCCCACAGCAGCGCGGTCGTGAAAGGCGCCAGCACCAGCAGCGAGCCGCCCACCAGAATAATCAGCGCGAATACCGCGGCAAGACGTTCGATCAGTTGGTCCGATTTCACGATGAATCTCCTGTTACGCCAAACTCCAGTGACGAGCGGACGTAAGTTTGTCGAGCGCCCTCTGAAAGGGTCAGTATAGAAGCGAGTCAAGCGCCCCGGGCGTCTTATATCATCAGGCTAGGTCGCCACGCAAAGGCCTCTCAGGTCCGCTCAACAGCTCTGATTTTTCCTGTAGAAACGTCCTAATTCATCCGGCATTGCCGGCCAAACAATATGGCGGCATAGAAAAGACTAGAATATAAGGTTCTGTGCCCCCCAATTTCCGGATTTATGCGCTCGCGAATCGCCAAACGTCTCCCCCCCGATGCCGACAAGCTTGTCGGTCTCTCGCTCGCGCTTTTCGCGTCGGGCAGCCGCACCGAGGACCGCTTCTGGGAAGCGAAACTCGATGCGCTGCTGGCCAAAATCGTCCGCAACGCCAACCAGACTACGCTGGACGCCGCGCTCGATCATCTGCAGCAAAATCATCCCGATGCCTACGGCGCGCTCGCCGATATGGCGGAAACCCATAGCGAGTCGTTCATCGTCGAACACGAAGGCGCGCCTTACGAGGCGCTGCTGATCGCCGCACCCGTGCTCGCGTGGACGCGCTACATGATTCCGTCCGGCCCGCTCAAGGCCGACGCCGCCGACGCCCTGCGCGCACATCTGCAGGCGCACGTGCTCGCAGCCAACACGCGGGTCGCCATGGCGCCGTTCCTGTACAGCATCGATCAACTGCCGCGTCATCATGTCGAAACCTGGCGCATCGCCCAGCAACTCGCGCAGGCAGCCATGGCCGGCGGCAACGTCAAACTGAATTTCGGCGAGTTGCCGGAAACCTCGCCGATCCTGGCTGACCCACGCTTCCTGCTGGCTGTGGTCGCGGCGCCGGTCGGCGAGCCGACATTCCGCTGGCAGGAAGAAGAACAAGGCAGCCGGATCGAACGCGGGCAGTGCCTTGAACAATGGGCCACGCAAGGCGGCGCCAATCTGTCGCTGGTGTTGCCGGGCTGCGAATTCGAGTGCCTGCTGCCGGATGCCTACTACTCGGCCTGCCGCGATGCCGACGAACGCGTGCGCCCTCACACGGTGCGCACTGCCGTGCGCTATCTGTTCGACACGATCGGCGCGGCGCCGCAGGAGTTGCGCGCCGTTGTCGCGGGTTTCGGCGAACGCCGCATCGACGAATACCGCGTTGGCTTCACGCGCCGCGGCAGCAATGACGTGATCTACGGCGTCGTGTGGCCGCTGTACGGCCGTGAGAACGGCGAACCCGGTATCGACGAAGAACCGCAGGAAACCGCCGCATCGGACGATCCGCTCGAAGAAATCGTCGCGTTGCTCAAGGAAACCGGTGTGACCGAAGTGCGCCGCCATGCCGGCCGCTTCGAGCCGGAATATTGCGACGACTGCGGCGTACCGCTGTATGCCGATCCGCTCGGCGAAATCGTCCACGCCGAAATGCCGGAGGACGCGGAACCCGCGCAGCCGCATTTCCATTGACCATCCTCGCGGGCGCGTCTTGCGCGTCGGAGTCGACATAAAAAGCCCCGTCACGCACGGGGCTTTTTTGTGCCCGTTCATTTTTACGTCATTCCTCTTATGCCTTTTGGACAGGCCGTCAAACTGAAGGGAATTTGTCATCATAGGAACGGCGACGCATCGCGAACGCATCCGGCTCTCACGCGCCGTGCGCACGCATCGCGCCACTTCGCCCGACTCATCTGGAGACATGCATGCGATTCTCGATACTCAACTCAGACGCGGAAAGACGTGATGGGCTCAAAGCACTGCTGCGGCAAATCGACCGCCTGGCGCGTTTCAACGAGGCACAAGACTGGCGTCAGGTCGAACGCACGCTCAAGCGTCAGCGGCCCGACCTGCTCCTGGTCGATTGGCAGGACTGGATGTCGATCGCGGATATTCGCCATCTGCTCAGCCATTACCCCGATCTGCGCATTGCCGTGCTCTCCGACCAGATCTCGCCGGCCGCCGTGCGAGACCTCATGGACGAAGGCGTGCTCGGCGTCGTGCCGCGCGACACCGATCCTTGTTTGATCGTGCGCGCGTTTGAAATGGTGCTGCTGGGCGGTCACTATGTACCGCCCGGCGCGCTGGCGCTCGATCCTCCGCTGCCAGCGGACATCGCTATCCGGCCGTTCGACGAGAAGAGCGCGCCGCCGCGCCGCGCCAGACTGGCCAACGTACTGTCGCCCCGTCAGCAGCAAATCATGCGCTGCGTCCATATGGGCAGCACCAACAAGATGATCGCGCGCACGCTCGGCATCAGCGAAGGCACTGTCAAGATCCATCTGACCAGCATATTCCAGCAGCTCGGCGCGCCGAATCGCGCTGCCGCGGTCGCGCTTTACAACGGCTGGCTGTCGAACCATTTGCAAGTGCTGCGCAATGGCCACGACGGCCCGGTGCGCCCGATCATGGGCCAGCCCGGCGTAGTGCCGTTACGGCGCCGCGCGCGGCGGCGCTTCCAGTATCCGATGCCGGCTAACGACACGGCCGCATTGTTGCCCATGGCGGCCGAACCAGGCGCACCGTATGGCGACGCGCCGTCCGCCGGGCCCGCACCGGACCCGCTCGCACAAGGTCCTGCATGAACGCAGCCGGCGCGCGCAACAGAATCCGGGCGAGCACTTTCCGGCAGCGTTTGCGCCTGCTGGCATGGAATCCGCTCACACCTTTTCTCGTCCAACGAGTAATATGAGCCTCATGGGTTTCCTCTACACACCGCTTCCGTTCTGGGTCGCTGTCGGTGGCTGGATCGCCACTGCGATAGTGGTCGCGCTCGCGCTGTGGAAAAATCCTTTCAAACGACTTCAGGACGGCACACTCCAGCATGTCTGGCTTGCGATCATCGTCGCAGTGTCGGTGCTGTGGGCAAGTAATGCATGGCTCGACGACGGCACCGTCATGCATCTGCTCGGCGCCACGCTAGTCGTCACGTTATTCGACTGGGCGTTGGCGCTGATCGCCATGGCGGTGGTCACGGGTCTTGCCGCCGTCGTCTTCGATGCGCCATGGCAGGGCATCGCGCTAACTTTCCTCGTGTACGGTGCACTGCCGGTCGGCATCTCTACTTTGCTTCAGCGCATCAGCATCGCGTGGCTACCACGCAATCTCTTCATGTTCATCCTCGGCCAGGGCTTTGTCTCACCTGCCATCGCCGTGTCGCTCACGGCGGCCGCCGCCCTCGGCATTCATATCGCGCTCGCCGACGGTTCGATGGCCGTGGTGCCTGCGGCCTACGCGTTCAGCGTGTTTCTACTTGCCATCGGGGAATCCTGGTTCACCGGCATGTCGACGGCATTGATCGCGGTCTACCGTCCTGCGTGGGTCACCACTTATGATGTACGGAGATACCGACTGGGCGGACCACGCACCTGACACTCGCGCGGGCACCAAACACGTATTAACGGCGATTAGCGACTCGGCCACGTCGAGCCGCCCGGGCCCACACACTACAAACAGGACAAAATATTTGTGTCAGGATTGAACTCCACCCTCTCGCCGTGCATCTTACGTGCCTCATCTCATTAGCGTCTAACGAACTAGATGGATCGCACCAACGTACCGCGCCGATTGCTGCGGTTAGTCGGCCGGTTGGCAACATGTGCGGCGACTCTCTCGCTCATATGCCCTGCTTCCGCATTCGCCGATCAACTCGAGCAGCACAACGATCTCGTCAACAAATTTGTCAATGACCTGCATGCGGACCCGCTCGTTGCGGACTGCGCGGCTCACGGCAACTTTGTCGCCAGCACGTCGACTGCCTTCGACCATGTCGAATTTCCACCTAGTTCGTTCGACAGCGCGCATGCGTCCGTCACGCCGTGGAACGATTCGTTCGACGAGGGCAAGCAGCGCGTCAAGGTAGACAACATCGTCACCGTCGAAGGGCTCGGCATCCGCCAGAGCGGCGGCGGCGATCCTGCCGATCTGAAGTTCCGCTGCGGCTATGTCGGCGCGCAGATGCTGGCGTTCAGCTGGAACGATCCGGTGCCGCCGGCCCGTGCGCACAGCTCGGAACCGTCGGGGTCGCGTGCATCGTCGGACAAGCATAAGGGCGCCAAAGGCAAGCACTCGGCGAGCGGCAAGACAACGAAGAAAGCCACCACCAAGTCTTCCAAACCGAGCTCGGGCAAATCGTCGCGAACGAGTTCGAACAAAGCAGCCGCGAAGAAGACGCCGGCGAAGAAGAAAACTCATTAGCGGGTCGCGCGTGCGGCATCACCGCACCAGCGCCGCAAGCTAAACACGCGCCCCAATGAAAACGAGGCACACACCGTGAAGTGTGTGCCTCGTTTTCATGTACAGCGATGTTCAGGCAAATGTTTCCACGTGCCGCAAGATCGCCTGCAGCATCGCAGCGCCGAGCGACGCGCTGCGCTCGCCGTTCCAGCCCACTCGTTCGTCGGGCAGATTGGCGTTGTCCTTGAACGGCATCTCCAAAGTCAGCGACAGGCAGCCGAATTCGTTGCCGATATACTTCGACGCCAGCTTCAGTGCGTCCTCGCGATACTTGCTCGCGGCGTAGCCATACTTGTCCTGGAAATCAGGGCTCGCCTGCTTGAATGCTTCGATGAACGCCTTCTGTTCTTGCCCTTGCCGTTCGGTGAAGCCCGGCAGCATTTCGGAGCCAGCCACGAACACGTAGGGCAGCGCCTCGTCGCCGTGGATATCGAAGAACAGATCGCAACCGGTGGCGCGAATCGCGTCGCGCACCACCAGCACCTCGGGGCTGCGCGCGGCATCCGGCTCCATCCACTCGCGATTCAGATTCGCGCCGGCCGCATTCGTGCGCAGATTGCCGTGCACGCTGCCGTCCGGATTCATGTTCGGCACGATGTAGAAGACCGCGTGATCGTAGAGCTTGCGCGCGACCGGGTCGCCCGCCCAATCGCCCCAACCCGCGAGCCGCTTCACGAGACCCTCGATAAACCATTCGGCCATCGTCTCGCCGGGATGCTGGCGCGCAATCAACCAGATTTTCTTCTTCGGCACGTCGCCGGTTTGCGGCGTGCCGAGCGTGAGCAGCGACATGGGCCGGCCTTCGACGGTCGTGCCCAACTCGCTGAGTGTGGCCTGCGGCATCTGCTGCACCGCGCCGAGAAACTCCGAATGACGCTCCTCGCTGTACGGCTCGAAGTACGCGTAGTAAATACGGTCGAAATCCGGCGTGTGATCGATCGTCAGCACGCGGCCGTCGTACGACGTAGGTACGCGAAACCAGTTCACGCGGTCATAGCTCGCCACCGCCTGATAGTCGCGCCAGCCTTCGGCGAAGGCACACGCGGCCGCATTCTCGAAAGTCATTACGCAGCGCTCGCCCGCCGCGCCGGACAAGCGGAAATAAAACCACTGCGCGAACTCGGCGTGGCTGTCCGGCCGCACGCGCAAACGGATATTGCCTGCGTCTTCGCAGGACAGCACTTCGATCGCACCCGCGTCGAAGTTGCTTGTAATCGATAACGTCATGATGTTCTTCCCTGCTTGTCTGCGCGGCGACGCTTATTCAGCGACGCGGCGGCGGAATACGTAAGTGGAATCGTTCGAGGCCTCGGCGTCGAACGCGTAGCCGTCGGCGTTGAAGTCCTTCAGTTGCTCAGGCCTGTCGAGGCGGTTTTCCACGGCATAGCGCGCCATCAAGCCGCGCGCGCGCTTTGCATGGAAGCTGATGATCTTGTAGCGGCCGCCCTTCCAGTCTTCGAAAACGGGCGTGATGATCGGCGCTTCGAGCAGCTTCGGCTTGACCGACTTGAAGTACTCGCCCGATGCGCAGTTCACCAGCACGCGCGACGCCGCGGCGTTCTTCTTCAGTTGCGCATTCAACGCCTGCGTGATGCGCTCGCCCCAGAACGCGTACAGATCCTTGCCACGCGGATTGGCGAAACGCGTACCCATTTCGAGCCGGTACGGCTGCAGCAGATCGAGCGGACGCAGCAAACCGTACAGGCCCGACAACACCCGCACGTGGTTCTGCGCATAGTCCAGATCCGCCGACGACAGCGTCTTCGCATTGAAGCCCTCGTACACGTCGCCGTTGAACGCCAGCACCGCCTGCTTGGCGTTGTGCGTGCCGAACTTGGGCGACCATTCTGCGTAACGCTGGAAATTGAGGTGCGCGAGCTGATCCGAAATGTCCATCAGCGAGGCGATCTGCTGCGGCGACAAAAGACGCAATCCGCCGATCAATTCGGCCGCGTCGTCGACAAAATCGGGGATCGTGTGCTTTTTGACGTGAGGCGGGGTTTCGTAGTCGAGCGATTTCGCCGGCGACAGAACGATTATCATAGAGGCTTGCAGGCACGCCGTGCCTGGCGGTCAAAGACGAAAGCCAGATTGTAACGAATGCCCGGTTCCCATGCCTCACCCGACGCTTTGCGCGTCGTCCTCGATTCCAATGTGTGGATCGACATTCTCGTGTTCGACGACCCGCACACGCGGCCGATCGCGGCCGCGCTCGAAAGCGGCGCGCTGACCGCGCTGATCGACGCGCGCTGCCTCGCCGAACTCACCTACGTGCTCGACTATCCGCAATTCGTGCATCGGAATGTGGACAAGGCGGCGGCGCTGGCGGTCGTTTCACGGCTCGCGCAGTTGGTCGAACCCGAGGCGCAAGCGGAAGATGCCAAGCCCTTGCCCAAATGCAAAGACCGCGACGACCAGAAGTTTCTCGAGCTCGCGCACGCCGCGCAGGCCGACTGGCTGGTTTCGAAGGACCGTGCAGTATTGAAGCTGGCCAAGCGGATCGCCCGTGACTTCGGCTTTCAGATCGCCCAGCCGGCGCCGTTCGTCGCCGCCACCGGCATGTCCCTGAGCGCCGCCGGCGAGCCTTTAACCGCATGACCCTCCAGCCGCATGGCCCTGGCCAGACGGCTAACGTGAACTGCGCGGCGCACACACGGCGCCGCGATTCCCTACAATCAGGCTTCGCCCGTTTCAAACGACGCCTTTGCCTAACTCACTTGCCCACGCTCCGGACAGCGCCATGAATGCACCGCACGACACGCCCTCGACTCCCACGTTTCCGTCTCGCCTGCCGGACGTCGGCACGACGATTTTCACCGTGATGAGCGCGCTCGCCGCCGAAAAAGGCGCGGTGAATCTGGGTCAGGGCTTTCCCGATTTCCACTGCGATCCGCGGATCGTCGACGCGGTCGCGGACGCCATGCGCGGCGGCCACAACCAGTACCCGCCGATGGCCGGCGTCGCGCCGCTGCGTCAGGCGATCTCGGACAAGATCGAGAACCTGTACGGCCGCCGCTACAACGCCACCACCGAAATCACCGTAACAGCGGGGGCGACGCAAGCGTTACTGACCGCGATTCTCTGCACAGTCCACCCGGGCGACGAGGTGATCGTGGTCGAGCCGACCTACGACAGCTACCTGCCGTCCATCGAACTGGCCGGCGGCACGCCGGTGTTCGTCACGCTCGACGCGCCCGACTACGCGATCCCGTTCGACAAGCTCGCTGCCGCGATCACGCCGAAAACGCGGCTCCTGCTGATCAACACGCCGCACAATCCGACCGGCACGGTCTGGCGCGCGGAAGACATGCGCAAGCTCGAAGAGATCGTGCGCGGCACCAACGTGCTGATCCTGTCCGACGAAGTGTATGAACACATGGTCTACGACGGCGCGCCGCACGAGAGCGTGGCCCGCTATCCGGAACTGGCGCAACGCAGTTTCGTGGTGTCGAGCTTCGGCAAGACCTATCACGTAACGGGCTGGAAGGTCGGCTATGTGGCCGCGCCCGCCGCGCTCACCGCCGAGTTCCGCAAGGTGCACCAGTTCAACGTGTTCACGGTCAACACGCCGATGCAGATCGGTCTTGCCGACTACATGAAAGATCCGGCGCCGTATCTCGACCTGCCGGCGTTTTATCAGAAGAAGCGCGACTTCTTCCGCGCCGGCCTCGCGAACTCACGCTTCAAGCTGTTGCCGTGCACGGGCACATACTTTCAGTGCGTCGACTATTCGGCGATCAGCGACTTGCCCGAAGCCGAATTCGCGCAATGGCTGACCGGCGAGATCGGCGTCGCGGCCATTCCGGTCTCGGCGTTCTATCACGAGGCCCATGAGTCGGGCGTGGTGCGCTTCTGCTTTGCCAAGCAGGAAAGCACGCTCGCCACCGCGCTCGAGCGGCTGGCGCGTCTCTAGCATGTCCCGCGCGATGCTGCGAACGAACCTACGTTCCTCGCCATCGCGCGCAGCGGCCCGGGCGTGCGCGGCACGCCCCGGTTCGCACTCTTCCGCGCAACGCCCGTCAAGCCGGGCGCGACGCCGCGATATGCGCCTTGCGGTCCTCGGTCACACGCTGCGCGGCCGGCCTGGCGTTGATCGCTTTCACATAGCTCTTCCAGTCGATGCCCGCATCGAGCAGAAAATCGCGGCCGTAGATGGTCTGCGTCGCCATGCCCACCAGCGGCAAGCTCACATAGCCGGCCGTATCCGCGACGCTGAAGCGCTCGCCCCTCAGATACGGCCCGAACTTCACGATCCGCTTGAAGCCGGCAATGTGATGCTTGAGCAGTTTCTCGACACGCCCTTTGGTCGCCTCGGTCACAGTGCCGCCAAAGAACGCTTCCTTGTAGAGATTGCGCACGGTCAGTTCGAGATGCACGTCGACGAACATGATCAGTTCGCGCTCCTTGGCGGCTTCCCAAGGATCGGTGGAGAAAATCTCCTTGTCGGGAAAACGCGCGGCCAGATACTCGACAATGCATTGCGATTCGCACAGATCGCCGTCTTCAGTCTGCAGATAAGGCACTTTTCCGAGCGGCGAATGCTCGAGCATGGCCTCATCCTGACTGGGCTTCACGGACACTTCCTCGAACGGAATGCCGTGTTCGAGCAGCACGAACTTCACTTTGTTGTAATAGTTAGAGAGCGCGAAACCGCACAGCTTGATCATTGGGTGTCTCCTTCCCTTGAGTTGTATGCGACCGCCCATCAATGTCACGGCAGCGGCCTTCGATCAATCATCCAGTAAATTGCACGATCGTGCTATTCAAAAATAACCATGGAGTCGAGCATCGCAATGACCTCTCGCAATTTCAGCATCGAAACCATCGGCATTGTCGGAACCGGAGCAATGGGTCGCGGTATCGCCCAGATTGCCGCACTGGCCGGTCTCACCGTACGTCTGTACGACACCAACCCTGCTGCGATCGGCGCCGCGCGCGACTACCTCGCCGAGACTTTCGCCAAATTGACCGCTAAAGGCAAGCTCGACCAGGCCCGTTCGCTTGCGGCGCTCGCGAACGTGAGCGGTGCGCAAGCGATCGGCGATCTGGCTGGTTGCGATCTGGTCGTCGAGGCGATCGTCGAGAAACTCGACGTGAAACAGGCGCTGTTCCGCGAACTCGAGGCCGTCGTGAGCGGCCGATGCGTGCTGGCGTCCAACACATCGTCGCTGTCCATCACGGCGATTGCCGCCGGCTGCAGTGACCCGTCGCGCGTGGTCGGGTATCACTTCTTCAATCCCGTGCCGTTGATGAAGGTCGTCGAAGTGATCGACGGTCTGCGCAGCGACCCTGCAGCAGGCGACGCGCTGATGGACCTCGCGCGCCGCATGGGTCACACGCCGGTGCGCGCGAAAGATATGCCCGGCTTCATCGTGAATCACGCGGGTCGCGGCATGAATACCGAAGGCTTGCGCGTGGCGGGTGAAGGCGTGGCCAGCTTCGCCGACATCGACCGCATCATGCGCGAGCAAGCGGGCTTTCGCCTCGGGCCATTCGAGTTGCTCGATCTGACGGCGCTGGACGTCTCGCATCCGGTGATGGAGTCGATCTACCACCAGTTCTATGAAGAGCCGCGCTTCACGCCGTCGCCCATTACCGCCACTCGGCTCGCGGGCGGACTGATCGGCCGCAAGACCGGCGAAGGTTTTTATCGCTACGAAGACGGCAAGCAGCAAGTGCCCGCCGAAGCGCCCGCGCCGACCGGGCTGCCGGCCAGCGTGTGGGTCAGCAAGCGTTATCCGCAAGCCCACGACGCGGTCGTGCAACTCATCGAGAAAGCCGGCGTGAAGCTCGACGACGGCGCCACGCCCGCAGCGAACTCGCTGATCGTCGTCACACCGTTTGGTCACGATGCGACCACGGCCGCGGTCGATGAAGCGCTGGACGCAACCCGCGTCGTCGCAATCGATGCGCTCTTCCCGCTCGTCGGCGCGCACCGCCGTACGCTGATGACAACACCCGCCACCACGCGCACCGCGCGCGACACGGCACATGCGCTCTTTGCCGCCGACGGCGTGCCCGTCACCGTGATCCGCGACTCGACCGGCTTCGTCGCGCAACGCGTGGTAGCGACCATCGTCAACATTGGCTGCGACATCGCGCAAAAACAGATCGCCACGCCGGAGGACATCGATCTCGCCGTGACGCTCGGCCTCGGCTATCCGCGCGGCCCGCTTGCGCTCGGCGACGCGCTCGGTGCAACGACCATTCTCGCGATCCTGCGCAACATGTTCAGTGTGCTGGGCGATCCGCGCTATCGTCCGTCGCCCTGGCTCGCGCGGCGCGCCCAGCTTGGCCTGTCGCTGATCCAACGCGACGCGGCCGACACCGAAACGCAGACTCAGGAGACGCAACAATGAGCGCCGAACTGCTGACCTCGCGCCCCACCGAAAGCGAATCGACGCTGGTCCTCACGCTATCCAACCCCGGCGCACGCAACGCGCTGCATCCGGACATGTACGCCGCCGGCATCGAGGCGCTCGACTCGGTGGAGCGCGATCCGTCCATTCGCGCCGTCGTGATTACCGGCGCCGACAACTTCTTTTGCGCGGGCGGCAATCTGAACCGCCTGCTGGAAAACCGCGCGAAAGATCCGTCCGTGCAAGCCGAGAGCATCGATCTGCTCGGCGAGTGGATCTCGGCGCTGCGTCTTTCGTCAAAGCCGGTGATCGCCGCAGTGGATGGCGCCGCCGCCGGCGCGGGATTCTCACTCGCGCTCGCGTGCGACCTGATCGTGGCCGCGGACGATGCCAAATTCGTCATGTCGTATGCACGCGTCGGCCTGACGCCGGACGGCGGCGGGTCGTGGTTTCTCGCCCAAGCCCTGCCGCGTCAACTAGCCACCGAAGTGTTGATCGAAGGCAAACCGATCGGCGCCACACGTCTGCATGAACTCGGTGTCGTCAACAAACTGGTCAAGACCGGCGCCGTGCGCGACGCCGCAGTCGCCTGGGCTGACGAACTCGGGAAGATTTCGCCCAACTCGGTCGCGCGCATCAAAGGGCTGATCAGCGCAGCCGGTGCGCAGCCGCTCGCCGATCATCTCGTGGCCGAGCGCGACAGCTTTGTCGCCTCGCTGCATCACCGTGAAGGGCTTGAAGGGATTTCCGCGTTCCTCGAAAAACGCGCTCCGGTCTATAAGTGAACGAAGGGACGATGCCCGACTATCAACTGCCCAAGCGCCGCCGCATCTTTCTGATGCGTCACGGCGACGTCACCTACTTCGACGACTCCGGTCGCGCGATCGATCCCGAAACCGTGCCGCTGAACGCCAACGGACGCGAGCAGGCCAGCGCGGCGGGCCGCGTGTTCGCCGAACAGCAGATCCGCTTCGACCGGGTGATCGTCAGTGGCTTGCCGCGCACTATCGAAACCGCGCGGCGCGTGTTGGCCGAGACCGGTCAGCAAATCGAACTCGACATCGAGCCTGCCTGGGAAGAGATTCGCAGCGGCAAGCTCAACAATATTCCGCCGCAGGATATCGAGGCCGCGTTTCTCGGCGTGTTCGACGGCATCGTTCCGGAAAGCACGCGCTTTCTCGAGGGCGAGACCATCGGCACGTTGTTCGATCGCGTCTTGCCCGCGGTCACTGCGCTGCGCGAGGACACGTCGTGGGACACCGTGCTGCTCGTCCTGCATGGCGGCGTGAACCGGGCGATCCTGTCGCATGCGCTTACGGCCGGCGGCCGCACGTTCTTCGGCCATCTGGCGCAAGCCACCGGCTGCATCAACGCGCTCGACGTAGGCGCTGCGCCGCGAGACTGGGTGCTGCGCACGATCAACTATTCACCACCGTCGCCGCTGCATCGCGACGTCCGCAACACCACGATGGAAATGCTCTACGCACAATTCACCCAATACAAGCGTAGCTGAACCCCGAACGGGAGGAGACAGATGGTGCAAGCCACACCGAGCGGCGAACCAGAACATCAGCCGCACTATTCGGATTACGAGGGCACGCGACCCGTCAGCGAGCGGCAACGCTTCGACACCGGCGCGCTTGCCGACTGGCTGACTCAGCATGTCGACGGATTTTCCGGGCCGCTCACGCTGGAGCAATTCGCCGGCGGCCAGTCCAATCCGACGTTCAAACTGCTCACGCCGTCGCGTTCATATGTGATGCGCGCGAAGCCTGGCCCCGCAGCGAAACTACTGCCGTCGGCGCACGCCGTCGAACGTGAATACCGCGTGATGCATGCGCTCGCCGACACCGACGTACCGGTCGCAAAAATGCTCGCCTTGTGCGAGGACGAGAGCGTGATCGGCCGCGCGTTCTATGTGATGGAGTTCGTCGAAGGCCGCGTGCTGTGGGATCAATCGTTGCCCGGTATGACGCCCGGCGGGCGCGCCGCCATCTACGACGAAATGAACCGCGTGATCGCGGCGCTGCACAGCGTCGATGTCGCGGCCGTGGGTCTCGCCGGCTACGGCAAGCCAGGCAATTACTTCGCGCGCCAGATCGGTCGCTGGAGCAAGCAGTACATCGCGTCCGAGACCGAGCCGATCGACGCGATGCAGCGGCTGATCGAATGGCTGCCGCAGCATATGCCGGCCGAAACGGGCGAGCGCGCATCGGTCGTGCATGGCGACTACCGGCTCGACAATTTGATCTTTCATCCCGACGAGCCGCGCGTGCTTGCCGTGCTCGACTGGGAGTTGTCGACGCTCGGCGATCCGCTTGCCGACTTCGCGTATCACTGCATGGCGTGGCACGTCGATCCGACGCAATTCCGCGGCATCGCGGGTCTCGATTGGGCTGCCCTCGGCATTCCCGACGAGCGGCAATACGTCGAGCGTTATTGCCAACGCACCGGCTTCGAGATTCACGGCGACTGGAATTTCTACCTGGCGTACAACATGTTTCGCATTGCCGCGATCCTGCAAGGGATCATGAAACGCGTCGTCGACGGCACCGCGGCCAGCGCGCAGGCACTCGACGCCGGTCGTCGCGCGAAGCCGATGGCCGAACTCGCCTGGCGCTACGCGCAGAAAGTGCGCTGACCGGAATCGCGCGCTGAATCGCGCGTCCGGCTGTGCGTTCTGCTGCGCTCCGAACAAACGTCGTCCGTTACCCGTCATCCGCGAGGTCTCACATGAATTTCGATTACACCCCGAAGGTTCAGGCGTTGCGCGAAAAACTGCTCGCATTCTTCGACGAGCACATCTATCCGAATGAGCAGGCGTTCTACGCGGAAATTGCACGCAATCGTCAGAGTGGCAACGCGTGGGTGCCGACCGAACTGATCGAACAACTCAAACAAAAAGCGCGCGACGCCGGCTTATGGAATCTATTCCTGCCCGACTCCGTGCGCGGCGCCGGCTTGACGAATCTCGAGTACGCGCCGCTGTGCGAGATCATGGGCCGCGTGCCCTGGGCGCCTGAAGTATTCAACTGCAACGCGCCTGACACCGGCAACATGGAAACGATCGAACGCTACGGCAGCGACGACAACAAGCGCGCGTGGCTCGAACCGCTGCTGCAAGGTCAGATCCGTTCGGCGTTTCTGATGACGGAACCCGAAGTGGCGTCGTCGGATGCGACCAATATCCAGACCAGCATCGTGCGCGACGGCGATTACTACGTGGTCAACGGCCACAAGTGGTGGTCGTCCGGCGCGGGCGATCCGCGCTGCAAGATCTATATCGTCATGGGCAAGACCGATCCGGAAGCGCCGCGCCACCAGCAGCAGTCGATGATCCTCATTCCCGCCGACGCCACCGGCATTACCGTGCATCGTCCGCTCACCGTCTTCGGTTACGACGACGCGCCGCACGGGCACATGGACATCACGCTCGAGAATGTGCGCGTGCCGGTCACCAACATGCTGCTCGGCGAAGGCCGCGGCTTCGAGATCGCGCAGGGCCGACTCGGGCCGGGACGCATCCATCATTGCATGCGTCTGATCGGTCTTGCTGAACGCGCGCTCGAACTCATGTCGAAACGCTCGCTGCAACGTGTCGCGTTCGGCAAGCCTGTCGCCGCGCAAGGCGTCACGCAGGAACGTATCGCCGAAGCGCGCTGCATGATCGAGCAGGCGCGTCTTCTCACGCTGAAAACGGCCTACATGATGGACACCGTCGGCAACAAGGGCGCGCGCGGCGAGATCGCCATGATCAAGGTGGTCGCGCCGAACATGGCGTGTCAGGTGATCGACTGGGCGATTCAGGCGCACGGCGGCGGCGGTGTCAGCGACGACTTTCCGCTCGCGTATGCCTACGCGTCGGCACGAACGCTGCGTTTCGCCGACGGTCCCGACGAGGTGCATCGCAATGCGATCGCCAAACTCGAACTGGCGCGTTACACGGATGCCGGTGCGGCGGCTCGCGTGGAGACGCCGATCACGCGGGTTTGACGCTGAGTTGAGCCGAGCCGTCACGCCCCGGTGCCGCGAGGTCGCGAGGTCGCGACTGACTTGCAGCGCCGCAAGCAGCATCGCGCGATCTATGCTCTAATTTTCGTCAACAGCGGCGCCCTTCGAGGCGCCGCTTTCACGAAACAAAGGAACTACGATGATCGACGTTTATAGCTGGGCGACCCCGAACGGCCACAAGGTTCACATCATGCTCGAGGAAACGGGCCTCGCGTACAACGTGCACGGTGTGAATATCGGCGCGGGCGACCAGTTCAACCCTGAGTTTCTCGCCATCAGCCCGAACAACAAGATCCCGGCAATCGTCGATTCCGAGGGCCCCAAGGGCGCCGACGGCCAGCCGTTCGCCTTGTTCGAATCGGGCGCGATCCTGATTTATCTCGCCGAGAAAACCGGCAAGTTTCTGCCGACCGATCCGGCCGCGCGTTATTCGGCGCTGCAATGGCTGATGTTCCAGATGGGCGGTCTGGGTCCAATGCTCGGTCAAACGCACCACTTTCGGAACTATGCGCCGGAGCAGATTGAATACGCGGTCAACCGTTACACGAACGAGACGAAGCGTCTGTATGGCGTGATGGACACGCAACTCGGCAAGACGCAATATCTCGCGGGTAACGACTATACGATCGCGGATATCGCCGCGTTCCCGTGGACACGCTCGTGGCAAAACCAGGGTGTCGAACTGGATGCGTTTCCAAATGTGAAGCGCTGGCATGAAGAGATCGCCGTGCGTCCGGCAGTCGTGCGCGGAGTGGAAGTGCTGGCGTCCGCGCGTCAACCGCTCATGGACGACAAGGCAAAAGAAATACTGTTCGGTGCGACGCAATACGCGAAACATTGAATTCGCCGCGGCATAGGAAGCGGCGTCAGTAAAAAAGCGCGACCGGTATTCATGCCGGCTCGCGCTTTTTTAACCTGCCATGCGCCGCCGCAACGCTAGAAATAATGCCGCGTGATGAACTCCGCGACACACACCGGCCGCTCACTGCCCTGCCGCTCCAGCGTCACGTTCCACACCACTTGCACACCGTTGTTATCGATTTCGGTAACGGACTCGACCGCGAATCTAGCGCGCAACTGTGAGCCGACCAGCACCGGCGACGTAAACCTCACGCGGTTCAATCCGTAATTGACGCCCATGCGCTGCTCGAGCGCCACCGTCTTACCGAGTAGCGCCGGGATCAACGACAGCGTCAGGAAACCGTGCGCCACGGGACCGCCGAACGGCGACTCGCGCCGCGCCCGCTCCGGGTCGACGTGGATCCATTGATGATCACCGGTCGCTTCGGCGAAACGATCGACGCTCGCCTGATCCACCGTCAGCCATTCGCTCACGAGCGGCTCGCCGCCCACCAACGCGCGCAAGGCCGCCGCGCTGCCGAACGTTGCGGCGGGCGCCGCGCTGCCCGTCATGACGCGGCGCCTGGATTGCGCAGCCCGAACAGTCCCTTCGAGCGCACCGTGATCACCGTTTCGCCATGCTGATTGATGCCTTCCCACTGCGTCGACACGATGCCGCGATCCGGCTTGCTCTCCGAAATGCGCTTGTCGAGCACGGCGTTCATCATGGTGATCGTGTCGCCGACGCGCACCGGCTTCAGCCAGCGGATATCGTCGATACCGGGCGAGCCCATCGACGTGGAACCCGCGAACGCGTTCCGCACCAGCATGCCCATCATGACCGAACAGGTATGCCAGCCACTCGCGACCAACCCGCGGAATGGCGACTCGGCGGCTGCGGCTTCATCCAGATGAAACGGCTGCGGATCGAACTTCTGTGCAAACTCGACGATCTCTTCGCGCGTGAACGTGTGCTTGCCGATTTCGATGCTCGTGCCGACTATGAAGTCCTCGTAACTCAAACCCATCGTCGCACCTCCTTGTATTCGATTCGAATGTCTGATCAGGCTTCGGCAGTCACGAAGCCGGGTAGCGCGGCGAACCGCGCGAGATGGTGATCGACATCGCCCAATGTGGTTTCGATGATAGCAAGCCGCTTGAACAGATGCGCCGCGGCCACTTCGTTCGTGACGCCCATGCCGCCATGCAACTGAACCGCCTGCTGGCCGACGAAACGCGCGGCTTGACCGACCCGCGCCTTCGCGGCGGAAACCGCGCGGCGACGTTCGTCCGCATCCGTGCTCGTGTAGCGCATCGCGGCCAGATACGTGACGGAACGCGCCTGCTCGGCGTGAATCAGCATCTCGACCATGCGATGCTGCAAGGCCTGAAACCGCGCGATCGGCTGGCCGAACTGCTGACGCGTCTTGGTGTAGTCGACGGTGGCGAGGTTCAAGGCGTCGAGCGCGCCGATCGCCTCGGCGCACAACAGCACCGTGCCGTAGTCCGCGATGTGTTCGAGCGCGGCCGCACCGCCGTGTTTGCCGGCCAGTCGGCGCGCCGGCGTGCCGTTGAATTCGAGTGTGGCGGCGCGCTGGCCGTCGATCGTGCGGTAGTCCGTGATCTTGACGCCGGCCGCGTTGCGCGCCACAACGAAGAGTGCGATCTCGCCGTTCAGCCGGGCCGGGACGATCCAGTGATCCGCTTGCGCGCCGTGTTGCACCACAGACTTCGTGCCGGTCAGTGTCTGCTTCTCGTCTTGGCCGGTTGCGATTGTCTCGACCGCGAACAGGTCGTAGCGTGCATGCGGTTCGTGAAATGCCACGGCCAGTTTGATCTCGCCTTGAGCAGCGCGTTCGAGCAGCGACGCGTCTTCGCCCTGATCGCTACCCGCGAGGCGCAACGCTTCGATGCCGACCGCGGTCGCCCAATAGGGCTCGATGACCAGCGCGCGACCGAGTTCCTGCATGACCACGAGCATGTCGATCGGGCCGCCGTTGAAACCGCCTTGCGCTTCCGGTACCGGCAACGCTGTCAGGCCCAGTTCGGCAAACGCGGCCCAATGCGCGTCCGACACCCCGGGTTCCGATCGCACGATCGCCTGACGCGCTTCGAACCCGTAGCTCTTGTCCAGATAGCGGCGCAGCGCGTCAGCGAATTGCTGCTGTTCGTCGTTGAAAGTGAAGTCCATGCGCCGCTCCTCAGAGTCCGAGAATCATCTGCGCGATGATGTTCTTTTGAATTTCGTTCGAGCCGCCGTAAATCGACGTCTTGCGGAAGTTGAAGTAGTACGCGGCGAGAGGCGCGGCATCGTCGTCGCCGGCCAGGCTGTGTTCGCGTTCGCCTTCGAGGAACGGCACGTCGAACGGTGCGGCAAGCGGTCCGACGGCTTCGAACATCAGCTCGGTCAGCGCTTGCTGCACTTCCGTGCCCTTGATCTTCAGCATCGACGCTTCCGGTCCCGGTCCACGTCCGCCTGTTTCATTGGCGACCACACGTTGCACGGTGACTTCGAGCGCCATCAACTCGATCTCTAGGCTCGCGACTTTCGCGGCAAATACCGGGTCTTGCAGCAGCGGCTTGCCGTTCTTTTTCTGATTCAGCGCAAGGCGTTTCAGGAAAACGAGTTCGCGCTTCGACTGGCCGACCCGCGCGATGCCGGTGCGCTCGTGACCGAGCAGATATTTCGCGTAAGTCCAACCGCGATTCTCTTCGCCAACCAGATTGTCGACCGGCACCTTCACGTCTTCGAAAAAGACTTCGTTGACTTCGTGGTCTTCGTCGAGCGTAATGATCGGCCGCACGGTGATGCCCGGCGTTTTCATGTCGATCAGCAGGAACGAGATGCCCTCCTGCTTTTTGGCGCCGCTGTCCGTGCGCACCAAGCAGAACATCATGTCAGCGTACTGGCCGAGCGTGGTCCATGTTTTCTGACCGTTGACCACGTAGTGGTCGCCGACGCGCTCGGCCCGCGTGCGCAGCGAGGCCAGATCGGAACCCGAGCCGGGCTCGGAATAGCCCTGGCACCACCAGTCCGTACCGTCGAGAATACGCGGCAAGTAGTGACGCTTCTGTGCCTCGTTGCCGTACTTCATCAGCACGGGCGCCACCATGGAGACGCCGAAAGGCAGCACGGACGGCGCGCCGATACGCGCGCACTCTTCGTCCCAGATGTGCCGCTGGGTCGCGTCCCAGCCTGGGCCGCCATATTCTTTCGGCCACGCGATCGCCGACCAGCCGCGCGTGCCGAGCAGCCTATGCCAGCCCGCGAAGTCTTCGCGGGCAAGACGCTTGTGATTGAGTACCTTGTCGCTCAGCTCGCGCGGCAGATTCGCTTCGAGCCAGGCGCGGATGTCTGCGCGGAACGCGTTATCAGCGGGGGAACAGTCCAGATTCATGCGTCGTGTCTCCTGGCCGCCACCACCCGCCGCCAGTGAGCCACTGCGCTATTGCAGCGGTTCCTTCAAGGCAGCCGGGACCGGCAGCGGCATCACTTCGATGCCTTCTTCGACCAAGGCTTTCGCGTCTTCCGGTGTCGTGACACCGCGAATATTGCGTGCGGGCGCTTCATTGTAGTGAATGCGCCGTGCTTCCTCGGCGAAGCGGTCGCCCACGTTCTCGGTCTTTTCCAGTACCTCGCGCAAGGCGCGCATCACACGCGCCTGCATTTCCCCTGCGCCCGCTGGCGCTTTCGTTTCGGTCGCGCCCGACAGGTTCAGGCGCGGGGCCGACGGCAAACGGCTCACCTCGTTCGCACCGCACATCGGACATTCGACGAGCTTGCGGGACTGCTGCGATTCGAAGTCATCAGCCGAAGCGAACCAGCCTTCGAACCGATGGCCATGCGGACACTGTAAATCGAGGACCTTCATGTGGAATCAGGGCTTGCGTGCCAGTTTAGCGCAAAACGGAAATTTGTGAACGGTCGTTCGTAAATTTCTACGGACGAAGGTGCCGACGCCGGAAGTTGCTGACAATTCGAACGCGGTGGGCGATTTTAACGCTTTGCGCGAACGCCTGCCGAAGGTGCTCCGGAAGGCAAACAGGCTTGCCGATCACATACGCTTGCGGGGCTTGGCATGCTGCCTGCCGCGCTGCTTCTATGCGACAAGACATTCCAGTTGACGGCCAAGCCGCGGCTCGAGTTCGCGTGCCTCTTTCGCGAGGTTGATCTGCTTGACCGCTCTCGCAATGTCGAACACGTCTGCCTTGATGTCATAGCCGCCGCGCGCAGCGAGCCAGTCAAGGATGTCCGACAGATGCCATACCGACGCACTGCCCTCGTGAACCGGCGGCGGAAAGTCGATTGCGTGGCTCAGCATCAGCTTGCGCATGTTTTGCCGTGACACGCCGGCGACTTCGGCGACGTCAGTCAGGCCGACGAAATCGGGGCCGGCCTCGACAAGACGCGCGGATGGCACCACTCGCTTGATGTCCTGGAGAGCGCTGACCAGCGCCTCGAATGCGGACGTGCCTTCGCGAGTAAAAAACAGCGCGATGCGGCCCGGTTGCCCGATACCAACGGTGGCGTCGTCGCACCCGGCTTCACCCAGACGCTCGACGATCGCGTCAAGATCGCAGTCTTCAGCCGCGAGCCGGTACTTCAACGTGAACACATATTCCATAAATTACTCCTGCCTTCATTCAGCCCCAAGGCTTTCGCCCAAAGAACGGATTTGCTACCGGCGAGCCGTGCAGTTGTCGACGATGCACCGCAGATGTCTGGCGTGGTTGCCGGGATTCTTCGGCGTGCTCCAGACGCTCGATATGCAGAACTCACCGCACCGACACTCCGCGTCTTTATCAGGACAGTACATTTTTCCCCAAGCGTGACCTTTGCCACCGCCCTGAACACGCCAGCCGTTTCTCTCGGCATACGCCAACGCGGCCTCGACCTCTTTCTTAGAATGGGTTCCTCGAACCATCTAATGTCCTCCAATTTAGCGAGTAACGAACAAGTTGTCAACTGACAACCTGTTCGTTACTCGGAATCAAATGCGCCCACCACAACTTCGTTATCCGAAATAAAACGAATAGTGGCAGTCGCTCTCAAAGGTCGATACTAGAGGGACAAAGGCCGTTGGGCGAGACTGTCGAATGGCATAAGGCAAACGACACACTTTTAAGACGCCGGCCAACACGCCAGCGATGGTGCGATGTCGCACGCCTCGCAATGAGAAAAGCCCCTGCCGGTCTTAGACCAACAAGGGCTTTTCTCAGACTTCCGAAGTGGCGCGCAACGCGCGCACCTTCTTCTCTACCGACGTTATTCCGGCTCCGCCAACGGCCACGCACCCGACAACACCTTCTCCAGCCAGAACGTGCCGATCACCGTCTTGACATCAGACACCTTGCCGGTGCGCACCCACTCGGACATCTCGGGCACAGTCGCCGTGAACAGTTCGAGAAATTCGCCTTCGTCGAGCTTGCGCTCACCGGCGCTCAAACCGCGCGCGAGGTAGATATCGATGAATTCGGTCGAGTAGGAAATGATCGGGTGAATGCGTGTCAGATAAACATACTCGCGCGCGGTATATCCTGTCTCTTCCCGCAGCTCACGTATCGCACAGGCCAGCGCGCCTTCGTTCGGATCGAGCTTGCCGGCCGGATACTCGACCATGACCTTGCCCATCGGATAGCGATACTGGCTTTCGAGCAGCACGCGGCCGTCGTCGAATAATGGAATCACCATCACGGCGCCGGAATGCTGAACATATTCGCGCGTGGCGTGCTTGCCGTCCGGCAGGCGAACGGTGTCGCATTTGAGCGTCAGAAACGGCCCCTGATGGATCGTTTTGCTCTCAATGCAGGTCTCTTTGAGCGCGGCGTCGTGATCGGGAAGTTCAGCCATATGCGGACCTTGGGACAGGGTGCGCCGACGGCGAGACGCCGTCAGCGGCGTTTGACGAGAAACTGGAAGGTGAAGCCAGGGAACGCGAACACCACGAAGAGCGCGAACGTGATCGCGTAGAACTGCCAACCCTGTTCGAAGCGGTTACCCGCGCGCGCTTCCAGCAGAAAACCGAGCGCGCCGACCACGAAATACAGCACGATCAATTCGGCAATCCGGAGCCAGGCGCTTTTCTTCGCCGCTTTCAACGGCACGGCGGCGAAGAGGCGCTGATTCAGGAACGGCAAGTTGGCGCCGACCAGCGCCAACAGCACGATAAACCAACCCGCTGCCGACATCAGAGCAGCAGCGTGTGCTGGATAGCCTGCAGGCAGGCCTTCAACAACGGGTCCGGCACGATACCGAGCACCAGCACGGCGACACCATTGAGCGCGAGCAAAGCACGCGTGCTGCTGTCAGCGAGAATGGGCGACTTGTCTTGTGGATCATCGAAATACATCAGCTTGACGATACGCAGGTAGTAGAACGCGCCGAACAGCGAGGTGATCACGGCCAGCACCGTCAGCCAAGTCAAACCGGCATTCATGGTGGCCTGCAGCACCGCGAGCTTCGCGTAGAAACCGACCGCGGGCGGAATGCCGGCGAGCGAGAACATCATGATCATCATCACGAAGGCGAACACCGGGCTGCGTTGATTCAGACCCTTGAAGTCTTCGAGCGTGTCCGCTTCGAAATCGCGGCGCGCCAGCAGCATGATGACGCCGAACGTGCCCAGCGTCGTGATCAGATACACGATGCTGTAGAACATGGCCGAACCGTATGCATTGGCCGCACCCGTGGTCTTATTGTCGACCACGCCGGCCAGCAGACCCAGCAGCACGAAGCCCATGTTCGAGATCGCCGAGTACGCGAGCATCCGCTTGACGTTGCGTTGCACGATACCGGTAATGTTGCCGACGATCAGCGACAGTGCAGCAAGAATCACGAGCATTTGCTGCCATTCCACGGCCAGCGGCAGCAGACCCATCACGAGGAAACGCAGACCCCAGGCAAATGCGGCAACCTTCGGACCGCCGCCGACCATCAGCGTCATCGCCGTCGGAGCGCCTTGATACACGTCAGGCACCCACATATGGAACGGCACCGCGCCCATCTTGAACGCCACGCCCGCCACGATGAAGATCACGCCGAACAGCAGCACGCTCGGATCGTAGTGGCTCGTGCCGATCGCCTTGAACACTTCGTTCAGGTCGAGCGAACCGGTCGCGCCGTACAGCATGGAGATGCCGTACAGCAGGAAACCGGAAGCCAGCGCGCCCAGCACGTAGTACTTCATGGCCGCTTCGTTCGACGGCGCTGCGTCACGACGCAGGGCGATCGCACCATACAGCGACAGCGACATCAGTTCCAGGCCGAGATACAGCGTCAGGAAGTTGTTGCCGGAGATCATGACTAGCTGGCCGAGCAACGAGAACATGCCCAACAGGAAGAACTCGCCGCGGAACAGGCCGCGATCTTCGAGGTAACGTCGCGAATAGACGATCGACACCGCGTAGCCAAGCGTCACCACCGCTTTCATCACGTTGGCGAACGAATCCACCACGTACATGTGGCCGAAGTAGTAGCGCACTTGTGGATCGAACGCGTTCATCGCGAACCAGACGCCGGCGACCAGCGTCGAGAAGAACGCGATGAAGTACGTGGTACGGCGACCGGCCTGGCCGACGAACGTGTCGTTGAGCCACGCGACGACAACGGCGAGCATCACCAGCGCGTCGGGCAACAGAGCAGTCATAGGGGCGTTTTGCATGGTCTTTAAATTCCTCCGCTCGGCGTTACTGAGGCAACGGCAGCTTTGACTGCGCAACGTGGGAGAGGAGGTTTTCCACGGATACGTGCATCACATCGGTAAAGGGCTTCGGATACAGGCCCATGAACAGCGTCAGTGCGGCGAGCACTGCCAGCATGAAAAACTCGCGACGGTTGATGTCGAGCAGACCCTTCACGTGATCGTTGGCGATCGCGCCGAAGTACACGCGCTTGTACATCCACAGCGTGTAGGCCGCGCCGAGAATCAGCGTGAATGCCGCGCCACCCGCAATCCAGAAGTTGTACTGGACCGCAGCCAGAATCACCATGAATTCGCCGACGAAACCCGAGGTGCCCGGCAGGCCGCAATTCGCCATGGAGAACAGCATGACGAACGCCGCGAACTTCGGCATCACGTTGACGACACCGCCGTAATCGGCGATCTGACGCGAATGCATACGGTCGTACAGCACGCCGATGCTCAGGAACATCGCGCCCGACACGAAGCCGTGCGAGATCATCTGCACGATCGCGCCTTCCACGCCGAGCTGGTTGAAGATGAAGAAGCCGAGCGTCACGAAACCCATGTGCGCGATCGACGAATACGCGACCAGCTTCTTCATGTCCGTCTGCACCATCGCGACGAGACCGATGTAGATCACCGCGATCAGCGACAGCGTGATGACGACCGGCGCCAGGAAGTGGCTCGCGTCCGGCGTGATCGGGAGCGAGAAGCGCACGAAACCATATGCGCCGAGCTTCAGCATGATCGCGGCCAGCACGACCGAGCCGCCGGTCGGCGCTTCCACGTGGGCGTCAGGCAACCACGTGTGAACCGGCCACATCGGCACCTTCACGGCGAAGGCCATGAAGAACGCTATGAATATCAGCACCTGAGGCGTCATGGCGATCTGCGCATGCTGCCACGTGGCGAGGTCGAACGTGCCGGTCTCGATGTACAGGTACAGCAACGCGACCAGCATCAACAGCGAGCCCATCAGCGTGTACAGGAAGAACTTGAAGGCCGCGTACACACGGTTCGCCCCGCCCCACACGCCGATGATGATGTACATCGGAATCAGCGTCGCTTCGAAGAACACGTAGAACAGCATGCCGTCGGCCGAGCTGAACACGCCGACCATGATGCCCGACAGGATCAGGAACGCGGCCAGGTACTGACCCACGTTCTTGGTAATCACTTCCCACGCGGCGATCACGACGATCACCGTGATCAATGCGGTCAACACGACGAACCACATCGAGATGCCATCGACACCCAGGTGATACGTGATATTGAAGCGCTCGATCCAGCTCGCCTTTTCGACGAACTGCAGATCGGCGGTGCTCGAATCAAAACCGGTAATCAGCGGAATCGTCACGAGAAAGCTGACGACCGAACCGATCAGCGCAATCCAGCGCGCGGGAGCCGGGTTCTGGTCGGAACCGATGGCCAGGACCAGGAGGCCGACGAGGATCGGCAACCAGATCGCAATACTGAGAATCGGATAAGCGTGCATTAGTGTCCCTCGCCTTATTTGCCGCCGAGCGTTACAAACAGGGTCAGGAGCCCCAACATGCCGATAATCATGGCGAACGCGTAGTGGTAGATGTAGCCGGATTGGAGGAAACGGATCACGCCGGCGAACCAGCCGATAAAGCGTGCGCTGCCGTTGACGATGCCGTCGATCACCACGACGTCGCCTTCCTTCCAGAGACCACGGCCAATTGCCACGGCGCCCCGCGCAAACACGACTTCGTTGATCTTGTCCATGTAGTACTTGTTATCGAGCAGCGTGTAGATCGGACCGAACGCGCGCTTGATGACAGCGGGCAAATCCGGACGAATCAGGTACAGGAACCATGCGACCACCACACCCGCGAGCGCCAGCCAGACCGGCAGACCCGCGACCGAGTGCAGACCCATCGCCGCCCAGCCCTGGAATTCTTCAGCCATCTCATGCAGCGCCGGATGGTTTTCGCCGATGAAGATCACCTTGTCGAACGCCACGCCGTGCTGGAAGAAGTCGCCGAACAGCATCGGGCCGATGCCGATCGCACCGATCACCACCGACGGGATCGCCAGCAGCACCAGCGGCAGCCACACCACCCACGGCGTTTCGTGCGGCTCGTGAGCGTGGTCGTCGTGACCGTGGCCGTGCGAATCGTGACCATGAGCGTCGTGGCCATGGCCGTCATGCGTGTGGGCCGCGGCTTCGATGCCCATCGGCGATTCCGGATGCTTCGGATCGCGGAAGCGCTCCTTGCCGTGGAACACCATGAAGTACATACGGAACGAATACAGCGCGGTCACGAAGACGCTCGCCACCACGGCGAAGTACGCGAAATCCGAGCCCGGCAGATGCGACAGCTTCACTGCGTCGATGATCGAATCTTTCGAGTAGAAGCCCGAGAAGAACGGTGTCCCGATCAGCGCCAGCGAACCCACCAGCGACGTGATCCACGTGATCGGCATGTACTTGCGCAGGCCGCCCATGTTGCGCATGTCCTGATCGTGGTGCATGCCGATGATCACGGAACCCGCGCCGAGGAACAGCAGCGCCTTGAAGAACGCGTGCGTCATCAGGTGGAAAATGGCAACCGGGTACGCCGACACGCCGAGTGCAACCGTCATGTAACCGAGCTGCGACAACGTCGAGTAAGCCACCACGCGTTTGATGTCGTTCTGGACGATCCCGAGGAAGCCCATGAACAACGCTGTAATCGCACCGATCACCGTAATGAACGACAGCGCGCTATCCGACAACTCAAACAGCGGCGACATGCGCGCGACCATGAAGATACCGGCCGTCACCATGGTTGCCGCGTGAATCAGTGCGGAGATCGGCGTCGGGCCTTCCATCGAATCCGGCAGCCAGACGTGCAGAGGGAACTGCGCCGACTTACCCATCGCGCCGATGAACAGGCAGATGCAGGCGACCGTCAGCAGACCCCAGTCCGTGCCGGGGAAGCTCAATGCCGCGAGTTCGGTGCGCTTCGCGAACACGTCGCCGTAGTTCATCGAACCGGCGAAAGCGAACAGCAGGCCGATGCCGAGCAGGAACCCGAAGTCGCCGATGCGGTTCACGATGAACGCTTTCATGTTCGCGTAGATCGCGGTCTCACGGGTGAAGTAGAAGCCGATCAGCAGGTACGACACCAGACCCACCGCTTCCCAGCCGAAGAACAGCTGCAGGAAGTTGTTGCTCATCACGAGCATCAGCATCGAGAACGTGAACAGCGCGATGTACGAGAAGAAGCGCTGGTAGCCGTCGTCGTCGGCCATGTAGCCGATCGTGTAGATGTGCACCATGAGCGACACGAAGGTCACCACGCACATCATCATCGCCGTCAGCGAGTCGACCAGGAAGCCGATCTCGAACTTCGTCTTGCCGATCGACATCCATTCGTAGATGGTCGCGTTGAAGCTCGCGCCGCCTAACACCTGAAAGTAGACAATGGCCGAAAGGATGAACGCGATCGCCACGCCGAGGATCGTCACCGAGTGTGCGCCGGCTCGCCCTACCGCTTTCCCGAACAGCCCCGCAATCAGGGAGCCGGCCAGCGGTGCCAGCGGGATCGCCAGCAGCAGGTTTTCATTGAGTGTCGTTGACATAACCGCTTTACCTGAAATTAACCTTTGAGCTGATCGAGGTCCTCGACATTGATCGTGTCGAGGCTACGGAACAGGGTCACCAGAATTGCGAGTCCGATCGCCGCCTCAGCTGCCGCAACCGTCAGCACGAAGAAAACGAAGATCTGACCGTGCACGTCGCCGAGGTAATGCGAGAACGCGACGAAATTGGTGTTCACCGCGAGCAGCATCAGTTCGATCGCCATCAGGATGATGATGACGTTGCGACGGTTCAGGAAAATGCCGACGATGCTGATCGCAAACAGGATCGCGCCGAGGACAAGGTAATGGGCAAGGGTCAACATGATTTCTATCTCCTGTCCGCTCAGCTGTTCTTAGCCGGTGCCGAGTCGGCCGCTGCTGCTGCCGCCGCTGCGGCTTCTTCCGCCGCGACGGTTGCCGCGGTCTTTTCCGATGCCATCTTGACGATGCGCACACGGTCTTGAGCACGTACCTTGACCTGCTCGCTGACGTTCTGACGTTTGCTGTCTTTCTTGTGGCTCGTGGTCAGCGCGACCGCCGCGATGATCGCCACCAGCAGCACCAGACCGGCCACTTCGAACGCGAAGATGTAGTCGGTGTAGATGACCTTGCCGATCAGGCGCGTGTTCGACCAGTCGCCCATGCCGTTCGCGGCGGCGGTGGTGTCACGCAGCGCCGTGGCGGTTGCGCCGTAACCGTGCCAGAGGATCAGCGCGGTTTCGATCACGATGATCGCGCCCACCAGCGTGGCCATTGGCACAAAGCGTTTGAAGTCTTTGCGCAGCACGTCGATGTTGATGTCCAGCATCATCACGACGAACAGGAACAGCACCATCACCGCGCCGACGTATACGAGCACGAGCAGGATCGCGAGGAACTCGGCCTGCAGCAGCATCCAGATCGCGGCTGCGTTGAAGAACGCCAGCACCAGAAACAGTGCGGACGCCACCGGGTTGCGCGAGGTGATCACCTTCAGCCCTGAAACCACCAGGAGCAGCGCGAAGATGTAGAACAGTACGGTCGTGAATTCCATGATTACCGGTTCATCGTTAGGCCATCGTCAGGCATTGTTCTTTGGCACCTGTGGCTGGCATACCGCCAGAACAGCCGCACAGGTGCGCCGTGCCGCGGCGTTCACGCCGCGGCGCCCGGCCCGACAACAGGCCGTGATTGCTGCATTTACTGCTTAACTAAAGCGCTTCAACGATACGGTGCGTCGGCTGCCTTGTTCGCCGCGATCTCCGCTTCATAGCGATCGCCCACGGCCAGCAGCATGTCTTTCGTGAAGTACAGGTCGCCACGCTTCTCGCCGTGGTACTCGAGAATGTGCGTTTCGACGATCGAATCGACCGGGCAGCTCTCTTCGCAGAAACCGCAGAAGATGCACTTGGTCAGGTCGATGTCGTAACGCGTCGTACGGCGGGTGTTGTCCGCGCGCGTTTCCGATTCGATGGTAATGGCGAGCGCCGGGCACACCGCTTCGCACAGTTTGCAGGCGATGCAGCGCTCTTCGCCGTTTTCATAGCGGCGCAGCGCGTGCAGCCCACGGAAACGCGGCGAGATTGGGGTCTTCTCTTCCGGGAATTGCACGGTCACCTTGCGTTGGAACGTGTAACGTCCGGTCAGCGCGAGGCCTTTGAGCAGTTCCGTGAGGAAGAAGGTCTTGAAAAAGTTTTGGATTGCGGTCATGGGTTCATCCGCCCTTTATTTCCAGATGTTCAACGGCGACATGATCCAGAAGCCGACCACCACCAGCCACACCACGCAGACCGGAATGAAGATCTTCCAGCCCAGACGCATGATCTGGTCATAGCGATAGCGCGGGAATGTGGCACGCGCCCAAATGAACACCGACAGCAGCAAGAAAACCTTCAGCACCAGCCAGAAGATGCCCGGGATAAACGACAGGAAGCCGAACGGTGCGCTCCAGCCGCCGAGGAACAGTGTTGCAGCCAATGCCGAGATCACGATCATGTTGATGTACTCGGCGAGGAAGAACAGCGCGAACGCCATACCCGAGTAATCGATCATGTGGCCCGCGACGATTTCCGACTCCCCTTCCACCACGTCGAACGGGTGACGGTTCGTTTCGGCGATGCCCGAGATAAAGTACACGACGAACATTGGCAGCAGCGGAAGCCAGTTCCACGACAGGAAGTTCAAGCCGTAAGAAGCGAAGATGCCATGTTCCTGCGAATTGACGATGCCCGACAGGTTCAGCGTGCCGGCGGTCATCAGCACGACGACGAGCGCGAAGCCCATCGAGATTTCGTACGACACCATCTGCGCCGCGGCGCGCATCGCGCCGAGGAACGCATACTTCGAGTTCGACGCCCAGCCGGCCAGGATCACGCCGTACACGCCGATCGACGAGATCGCCATCGCGTACAGCAGACCCGCGTTGATGTCGCCGAGCACCGCGCCCGCCTGGAACGGAATCACCGCCCAGACCGCGAAGGCCGGCACCACCACCATGATCGGCGCGATCAGGTAGATCCAGCGGCTCGCCTGCGCCGGCTGAATCACTTCTTTCAGCAACAGCTTCAGCACGTCGGCGATCGGCTGCAGCAGACCTGCAGGGCCGACGCGGTTCGGGCCGAGACGCACGTGCATCCAGCCGATCAGCTTACGCTCCCACAGAATCAGGTAAGCCACGCACAGCAGGATCACGACGGCCACCACCAGGATGCGCACCAGTGCCCACACCGTGGGCCATGCCACACCGAGAAGCTGGGTGCCGCCCGAGTTGATCGTATCGAACAAGCTCATTTACGCCTTCTCCACCACCAGTTCACCGAACAGGCTGCCCAGCGCTGCACCGGCAGGCGTAGCCGCCGATACGCGGACGACCGTCTCCGCAAGATTTGCGTCGCGCACGGCCGGCAACTGCACCGATTGCTCGCCCTGGCGCACGCGCACCGCGTCGCCTTCCTTCAAACCCAATTTGTCGAACAGCCCAGCCGGCAGACCGACCGAGTTCGCTGCACGTGCCGCTGCCGTCAGATGCAGCGATTCCGCGCGACGCACCAACGCGTCGGCATGATAGATCGGCACGTTCGCAATACGCTCGAATTTGCCTTCCGCAGCCTTGGCCGCCTTGCCGCGTGCAACCGTGGCGCCCGTCTTGTTCGACAAACGCGACGTCAGTTCGCCGTCGCCGAGAGCGGCCGTGCGTACTTCTTCCGAGGTGTCGAATTCGAACCCGGGCACGCCCAGCAGGCTGCCCAGCACGCGCAACACCTTCCATGCCGGACGCGTGTCGCCGAGCGGACGCACGACGCCGTTGAACGTCTGCACCGTACCTTCGGCGTTGACGAAGGTCCCGGCCGTTTCCGTGTACGGAGCGATCGGCAGCAACACGTCGGCGTATTCCGCGCCCGTCTGGAACGGCGACATCACGACAACCATTTCGGCCTGCTTCAGCGCGGCCAAAGCCTGCGCCGGATTGGCCGTGTCGAACTCCGGTTCGACGTTCAGCAGCACATAACCCTTGCGCGGTTGCTCGAACACTTCGCGAGCGTTCAGACCGCCCTCGCCCGGCAACGCGTTCACGAGATGCGCGCCGACCGTGTTGGCCGCTTCCGTGAGGAAGCCCAGCGTCGCGCCGGTCGCGTCCGCGATCCATTGCGCCGCGGCGTGAATGATGGCGAAGTCCGGATGACGGATCGCGCTGTTGCCCAGCAACACCAGGCGGCGTTCGCCCGTGGCGAGCGACTTCGCGACTTTCTTGTTCGCATCCGTCGGCTGCGTGCCGGCGAAAGCTTCCGGCAGTGCCACGCCGTTGGCTTCCGACACCGCACCGGCGATACCGGCCAGTGCGTCGAGCCATGCCGACGGCGCTGCCACGACGCGCTCCGCTTGCGGAATCAGCGCGTCGTCGTTGCTGGACTGCACGAGCGTGAGCTTCGCGCCGCCCTTCGCGGCTTGACGCAGACGCGCGGCGAACAGCGGATGATCGCGGCGCAGATCCGAACCGATCACCAGTGCGGCGTCGACGTTCGACAGATCGGCGATCGCCGTGCCGAGCCACGGCGTGCCGTTGACCGGTGCGGAGAAATCCGACTGACGCAGACGGAAGTCGACGTTAGGCGTGCCGACCGCTTGCGCCAGTTGCTTCAACAGGAACAGTTCTTCGACGGTGCTGTGGGCGCTGCCGAGTGCGGCCAGCGCATTCGCGCCGTGGTCGCCCTTGATGCCCTTCAAACCCTTCACCACATATTCGAGCGCGGTTTGCCAGTCGGTCTCGACCCACTTGCCGCCTTGCTTGATCATCGGCTGAGTCAGACGTTCGGGGCTGTTCAGGCCTTCATACGAGAAGCGGTCCTTGTCCGAAATCCAGCATTCGTTGATGGATTCGTTTTCGAACGGCAGAACGCGCATCACGCGATTGTTCTTCACCTGCACCACGAGGTTCGCGCCGACGGAATCGTGCGGGCTCACCGACTTGCGGCGCGACAGTTCCCACGTACGGGCGCTGTAGCGGAACGGCTTGCTGGTCAGCGCGCCGACCGGGCACAGATCGATCATGTTGCCCGACAGTTCCGAATCCACCGTCTTGCCGACGAACGACGTGATTTCCGAATGCTCGCCGCGGCCCAGCATGCCGAGTTCCATCACGCCGGCCACTTCCTGGCCGAAACGGACGCAACGCGTGCAGTGAATGCAACGCGACATTTCTTCCATGGAGATCAGCGGGCCGACGTTCTTGTGGAACACCACGCGCTTTTCTTCGCTATAACGCGATCCCGACTTGCCGTAACCCACGGCCAGATCCTGCAACTGACACTCGCCGCCCTGGTCGCAGATAGGGCAATCCAGCGGGTGGTTGATCAGCAGGAATTCCATCACGGCTTGCTGGCCCTTCACCGCCTTATCCGACTTGGTGCGCACGATCATGCCGGCCGATACCGGCGTGGCACACGCAGGCACCGCCTTCGGCATCTTTTCGACATCGACGAGACACATCCGGCAGTTGGCCGCAATCGACAGCTTCTTGTGATAGCAGAAGTGAGGAATGTACGTGTCGACCTTATGCGCAGCCTGGATCACCATGCTGCCTTCAGGCACCTCTACTTTCTTGCCGTCTATTTCAAGTTCAACCATGATGGTCAATCTTCCTTAACCTGTTACCGCTCAATCGTTCGCCCGTTCATCGCCCGTTTCAGGCGATGAACCCCGCGGATGACGTGTTCTTCTGCGTGCTTATCTGCTTATTTATCCGCAGACTCAAGCCGCTACGGTTTCCGACGCCGCCGCTGCGCCGGCATGACCGCCGACGAGGCAATGCTTGTGGGCGACGTGATATTCGAATTCGTCCCAGTAGTGCTTGAGCATGCCGCGAACCGGCATGGCCGCTGCATCGCCGAGCGCGCAAATCGTGCGGCCCATGATGTTTTCAGCGACCGAGTTCAGCAGATCCAGATCTTCCGGACGGCCGAGCCCGTGCTCAATACGATGCACGACGCGGTACAGCCAGCCCGTGCCTTCGCGGCAAGGCGTGCATTGACCACACGATTCTTCGTAATAGAAATACGACAGACGCAACAACGAGCGCACCATGCAACGCGTCTCGTCCATGACGATGACCGCGCCCGAACCGAGCATCGAACCAGCCTTGGCGATCGAGTCGTAGTCCATGTCGGTGTGCATCATGATGTCGCCCGGAATCACCGGAGCCGACGAACCGCCAGGAATCACGGCCTTGATCTTCTTGCCGCCGCGCATGCCGCCGGCGAGTTCCATCAGCGTGGAGAACGGCGTGCCGAGCGGAATTTCATAATTGCCCGGACGTTCCACGTCGCCTGCGATGGAGAAAATCTTCGTGCCGCCGTTGTTCGGCTTGCCGATCTCGAGGTAATTCTGCGGACCGATCGCAAGCAGGAACGGCACTGCGGCAAACGTCTCGGTGTTGTTGATCGTGGTCGGCTTGCCATATACGCCGAAGCTCGCCGGGAACGGCGGCTTGAAGCGCGGCTGGCCTTTCTTGCCTTCCAGCGATTCGAGCAGCGCGGTTTCTTCGCCGCAGATATAGGCGCCGTAACCGTGGTGCGCATGCAGTTCGAACGAGAAGCCCGAACCCATGATGTTTTCGCCGAGGAACCCGGCGCGGCGAGCTTCGTCCAACGCCTGTTCAAAGCGTTTGTAGACTTCCCAGATTTCGCCGTGGATATAGTTGTAGCCGACCGTGATGCCCATCGCGTACGCGCCGATGGCCATGCCTTCGATCAGCGAATGCGGATTGAAGCGCAGGATGTCGCGGTCTTTGAACGTGCCCGGTTCGCCTTCGTCCGAATTACAGACGAGGTATTTCTGGCCGGGGAATTGACGCGGCATGAAGCTCCACTTCAGACCGGTCGGGAAGCCTGCACCGCCACGGCCACGCAGACCCGACGCTTTGACGTCGGCGATCACCTGCTCGGGCGGAATCTTCTCTTCCAGAATACGGCGCAGCTGGGCGTAACCGCCGCGCGCCACATAATCTTCGAGATGCCAGTTGTCGCCGTTCAGGCCGGCGAGAATCAGCGGTTTGATGTGACGATCGTGTAAAGACGTCATTTCGAAAGTTCCTCGAGCAGCTGGTCGATCTTCGCGCGGCTCATGAAGCTGCACATGCGATGGTTGTTCACCAGCATCACCGGCGCGTCGCCGCACGAACCCATGCATTCACCTTCTTTCAGGGTGAATTTGCCGTCGGGCGTGGTTTCGCCGAAGTCGATGCCGAGCTTCTGCTTCAGATATTCAGCAGCGCTGTCCGAGCCGCCGTCCGGGCCGAGCTGGCACGGCAGATTGGTGCAGAGCGTGATCTTGTACTTGCCGACCGGCGAGGTCTCGTACATCGTGTAGAAGGTAGCCACCTCCTGCACGGCGACTGCCGGCATGCCGAGATAGTTCGCGACGAACTGCATGAGTTCGGGCGACAGCCATCCATGCTCTTCCTGAGCAGTGGCCAACGCCGACATTACGGCGGACTGTTTCTGATCGGCGGGATACTTCGCGATCGCACGATCGATTTCTTTCAGGCCTTCAGCTGAGATCATTTTCAGACACGACTCTTTCAATTCCTACCGAACGAAAACCTGTCGCGCGCTGCATGATGCGACAGACCCGGCGTTCCTTTGCTTGACGCGCGCTTCGGTGCAATCTGAAGGCGCGCTCTGATGAATACGTCCTAGCGATCCACTTCGCCGAACACGATGTCCTGCGTGCCGATGATCGTCACGGCGTCGGCGATCATGTGACCGCGCGCCATTTCATCCAGCGTGGACAGGTGCGCATAGCCCGGCGCGCGGATCTTCAGGCGATACGGCTTGTTGGCGCCGTCGGAGATCAGATAGATGCCGAACTCGCCCTTCGGATGCTCGACCGCCGCGTATGCCTCGCCTTCGGGTACGTGGAAGCCTTCCGTGAAGAGCTTGAAGTGGTGAATCAGCTCTTCCATGTTCGACTTCATGCCCACGCGCGACGGCGGCGCAACCTTGTGATTGTCGATCATCACGGGGCCGGGATTCTTACGCAGCCACTCAATGCACTGTTTCACAATGCGTGTGGACTGGCGCATTTCTTCGACGCGTACCAGATAGCGGTCATAACAATCGCCGTTCACGCCGACCGGAATGTCGAAATCCATCTTGTCGTAGACTTCATACGGCTGCTTCTTGCGCAGATCCCATTCGATACCCGAACCACGCAGCATCGCGCCGGTCATACCGAGGTTCAGCGCACGTTCCGGACTGACCACACCGATACCGACCAGACGTTGCTTCCAGATACGGTTGTCGGTGAGCAGCGTTTCGTACTCATCGACGCACTTCGGGAAACGCGTGAAGAAATCGTCGATGAAGTCGAGCAGCGAACCTTGGCGGTTCTCGTTCATCCTCGACAACGCCTTGGCATTGCGAATCTTCGATGCCTTGTATTGCGGCATTGCATCAGGCAGATCGCGATAGACGCCGCCCGGACGATAGTAAGCCGCGTGCATCCGTGCGCCGGACACTGCTTCGTACACGTCCATCAGATCTTCGCGCTCACGGAACGCGTACAGAAACACCGCCATTGCGCCGACGTCGAGCGCGTGCGCGCCGATCCACATCAGGTGGTTCAGCACGCGCGTGACTTCGTCGAACATCACGCGAATGTATTGCGCGCGTATCGGCACGTCGATGCCGAGCAGCTTTTCGATCGCCATCACATAGCCGTGCTCGTTGACCATCATCGACACGTAGTCGAGACGGTCCATGTACGGCACCGACTGGATGAATGTTTTCGTTTCGGCGAGCTTTTCAGTCGCGCGATGCAGCAGGCCGATGTGCGGATCGGCGCGCTGGATGACTTCGCCGTCGAGTTCGAGCACGAGGCGCAGCACACCGTGCGCTGCCGGGTGCTGAGGGCCGAAGTTGAGCGTGTAGTTCTTGATCTCTGCCATGGCGTTCTCTTAGTGTTTCAGACCGCCATAGCGATCTTCGCGGATCACGCGCGGCGTGATTTCCCGCGGCTCGATCGTCACAGGCTGATAGACGACGCGCTTCTCTTCAGGGTCGTAACGCATTTCGACGTAGCCGGAGACAGGGAAATCTTTACGGAACGGGTGACCAATGAAGCCGTAGTCGGTCAGGATGCGGCGCAGATCCGGGTGGCCTTCGAAGACGATGCCGTACAGGTCGAATGCTTCGCGCTCGTACCAGTTGACCGAACTCCAGATTTCGACGACAGACGGCAGGATCGGCACTTCGTCGTCCGGTGCGAACACGCGCAGACGCAGACGCCAGTTGTTCTGCACCGACAACAAATGCAGCACGGCCGCGAAACGCGGACCGTCGTAAGCGCCTTCAGCGTAAGTCTGATAGTCGACGCCGCATAGATCCACGCATTGCTCGAAACCGAGCGATCGGTCGTCGCGCAGACGCGTTGCCACGTTGAGGTAGTCGCCAGCTTTCACGACGATCGTCAACTCACCGATTGCTTCGGTGATGTTCAGCAGGAGGCCGCCAAAGGCCGCCTCGAGGTTCGCTTTCAGGGTCTCGAGTTTGCTTGCCATATTGTGGGGGAGGCGTTGGCCTTATTGACGGGCGATTGTGTTGGTGCGGCGAATCTTGGCCTGCAACTGGATCACGCCATACACCAGCGCTTCCGCCGTAGGCGGACAACCCGGCACATAGACGTCGACCGGCACGATCCGGTCACAGCCGCGGACCACCGAATACGAGTAGTGGTAATAGCCGCCGCCGTTCGCGCACGAACCCATCGAGATCACCCAGCGCGGCTCGGCCATCTGGTCGTAGACCTTGCGCAGAGCCGGCGCCATCTTGTTGCACAGCGTGCCGGCGACGATCATCACGTCCGACTGACGCGGACTCGGACGAAACACCACGCCGAAACGGTCGAGGTCATAGCGGGCAGCACCCGCATGCATCATCTCGACCGCACAGCACGCAAGACCGAACGTCATCGGCCACAGCGAGCCGGTGCGCGTCCAGTTGATCAGTTTGTCAGCCGTGGTGGTGACAAACCCTTCCTTCAAGACCCCTTCGATACTCATTTGCTTTCCACTCCAGACGGGGCGGCAAGCCTTGGCCACCCACGCAAACCGGCGATTAATCCATCATTCCCAGTCGAGGCCGCCCTTCTTCCAGATATAGGCGAAGCCAAGCAGGAATTCGAGCAGGAAAATCATCATTGCCATGAAGCCGGGCCAGCCGATGTCGCGCAAGGCCACGCCCCACGGGAACAGGAACGCGGTTTCAAGGTCGAAAATGATGAAGAGAATGGCGACGAGGTAATAGCGCACATCGAACTTCATGCGCGCATCTTCGAATGCTTCGAAGCCGCACTCGTACGGTGCGTTTTTCTCGGTATCAGGTTTGTTGGGACCGAGGATCTTGCCGATACTGACCAGTGCTACGCCTAAACCGGTGCCCACAACGAGGAACAACAAGACGGGGAAATAGGCTGCGAGGTTCAAGACTATCCTCAATCGGTTGGTTCTGAGTGCCGTCAGGAGCATAGCACTCCTGACGCGAAATCACTTCCGAAACGCACATGCCGCAAGCCCAACGCAAGCCGCACGCCAGAAGTGAAAATGCCAGCCGAAGCGAAGCAAGCGGCTGGCATTTAGATAACATTTTGGTGCCGACGGCGAGACTCGAACTCGCACAGCTTTCGCCACTACCCCCTCAAGATAGCGTGTCTACCAATTTCACCACGTCGGCACTGCATGCAATCCGGGAAAACAACTTATAAAACCCGCGAATCGCTTCAAGACTAAGATTGTAACTGGTCTAAACAGATTGTTCAACGCACAAAAGCACGTTTGAACGAAAATTTATTTCGGCACGTCGGTCGCCGGGACGGACGCAGTCGACGCCGGCAAAACAGCCGAGCCACCTGCCGGTGCCGAAGCAGTCGAAGCCGCGATCGGTGCGGTGACAGCCGCGCCCAGCACGCCTGCGGAAGGTTTCGCACGATACGCGCCGAGGTAAGTGAGCGTCAGCGTGGTGACAAAAAACACCGCTGCGAGCACCGCCGTTGTACGCGACAAAAAGTTCGCCGAACCGGTCGCGCCGAACAGGCTACCCGACGCGCCGCTACCAAAAGCCGCGCCCATATCGGCGCCTTTGCCGTGCTGCAGCAAGACGAGGCCAATCACCCCGAGTGCCGACAACAGCTGAACGACGATAATCAATGTTTTCAAATACAGCATCACACTCACCTGAGTCTTTATTTAACCGCGCCACACACTGCGTGTTGCGCGGGATGGGGTCATCCTCGCCAAGGCGCCCTGCTTAACCGGCGACGCTCGTTGCGGCCGCCGCCTTGCAGATCGCCAGGAAATCCTGGTCTTTCAACGACGCGCCGCCGATCAGGCCGCCGTCGATATCCGGCTGACGGAACAATTCTTCCGCATTCTCCGGTTTCACACTGCCGCCGTACAACAGCGGTACATCCGCCACCGCCGCGCCTTTTGCCGCCAGACGCGCACGCAGGAACGCATGGACTGCCTGCGCCTGCTCCGAGCTCGCGCTCTTGCCGGTGCCGATCGCCCAAACCGGCTCGTACGCGACGACAAGCCGCGCAGCCTCTTGCACCGACAATTTCGCCAGCACTTCGTCCAGTTGCGCGCCGACCACCTGCTCGGTCGAACCGGCTTCGCGTTCTCCAAGCGTTTCGCCGACGCAGACGATCGGCGTCAAGCCTGCTTCCAGCGCGCGCTGCGTTTTCACCGCAACCAGTTCAGCGCTTTCGCGATGATAGGCACGGCGCTCCGAGTGCCCGACGATCGCGAGCGTGGCGCCGAAATCCACTACCATCGGCGCGGCCACTTCGCCGGTATAGGCGCCATGCGTGAACGCTGACACGTCCTGTACGCCCCACACCACCCGGCTGCCTTCCAGCAACGATTGAGACTGCGCGAGATACGGACTCGGCACGCAGACGCCGACGCGCACGTCGGCCGGCAATTCGCCCGCGCCTTGCGCCACCGCTTGCAACAGCGTGACATTCTCGGCGAGGCGCCCGTGCATCTTCCAGTTACCGACTACCAGCTTGGCTCGTTGTTTCGACATCGTCTCGTCTTGTCTTGGCGGCGGACTTTGTTTGCGCTTACAGTCCGCCTTTCGGATTCATGCGGCGTGCGCAAAACGCGCAATTTTACTGCGTGGGGTGGATCGGGTCAAACCGACCGTGTCAAGCGTCCTGACCCCAAGACAGTACGATCTTGCCGACGTGCGTGCTGCTCTCCATCAGCGCGTGCGCGTCGGCAGCCTGCGCGGCTGGAAACACGCGATGCACCACCGGCTTGATGCGGCCATCTTCGAGATGCGGCCAGACATGCTGCTTCAACTGCGCCGCAATTTTCGCCTTGAATTCGATCGGCCGCGGACGCAGCGTCGAACCGGTCACCGTCAAACGGCGGCGTAGCACTTCGTTCAGATTCAGCTCCGCTTTCGCGCCGCCCAGCAACGCGATCAGTACGATGCGGCCCCCGTCGGCCAACGCCGTCAACTCGCGCGATACGTAACTGCCCGCCACCATATCGAGCACCACGTCGACACCGCGATCGTTGGTCAGCGACTTGATCACTTCGACGAAATCTTCAGTCTTGTAGTTGATCGCCCGTTCGGCGCCCAACGCTTCACACGCGCGACACTTCTCGTCCGAGCCGGCGGTCGCGAACACGCGAAAGCCGAGCGCATGCGCAATCTGGATCGCCGTCACGCCGATGCCGCTCGAACCGCCCTGCACCAGCAACGTTTCGTTCGGTGCGCCTTCGCCCTTGCCGAGTTGCGCACGGTCGAACACATTGCTCCACACCGTGAAAAACGTTTCGGGCAGCGAAGCAGCCTCGACATCAGACAAACCGGCCGGCACCGGCAGGCACTGCAGCAACGGCGCAACCGCGTATTCCGCATAGCCGCCGCCGGCCAGCAACGCGCACACGCGATCGCCTACCTTCAGACCGAACGGGTTGTTCTTCTCGTCGATCGTACCTTCAACGATTTCACCCGCCACTTCCAGGCCCGGCAGATCCGACGCGCCCGGCGGCGGCGCATAGCCGCCCTTGCGCTGGAACACGTCCGGACGGTTGATGCCGGATGCGGCCACCTTGATCAGCACCTCGCCTGCTTTCGGCTGAGGCGTGGGCCGCTCAGCCAGCTTCAGGACGTCCGGCGCTCCGAATTCGGTGATTTCGATCGCTTTCATCTGCGTCAACTCCAAGATTGGATTGCGTTGCATGCCGGGGTGAACAAGTAGAGTACCCGTTTCTAATTACCTGCAACGCAATCCACCCTGAACCCTTCATAAAAAACGGCCGGCGCGCATTCGCGCTGCCGGCCGTTGTCCTGCTACCGCATTACTGCGGCGTCGGTTCGCCTTGCGGCGCGCCGCTTGCACCTTCGTTCAGCAACGCCTTGGCCGACAAACGCACGCGGCCCTTTTCGTCCGTCTGGATGACCTTGACCTTCACTTGCTGGCCGTCCTTCAGGTAGTCGTTGATGTCCTTGATACGCTCGTTGGCGATTTCGGAAATGTGCAGCAGACCATCCTTGCCCGGCAGGATGTTCACGATCGCGCCGAAATCGAGCAGCTTGAGCACGGTGCCTTCGTACACCTGGCCCACTTCAACTTCCAGCGTGATGTTCTCGATACGCTTCTTCGCTTCGGCCATCCCTTCGCTGCTCGTGCTGGCGATGGTGACGACGCCGTCGTCCGAAATATCAATCGTCGTGCCGGTTTCTTCGGTCAGCGCGCGGATCACCGAACCACCCTTGCCGATCACGTCGCGGATCTTTTCCGGATTGATCTTGATAGTGATCATGCGCGGCGCGTAGTCCGACAGCACCGTGTTCGCGCCCGACACCGCCGAGGTCATCTTGCCGAGGATATGCAGACGGCCTTCCTTCGCTTGCGCGAGCGCGACCTGCATGATTTCCTTGGTGATGCCCTGGATCTTGATGTCCATCTGCAGCGCGGTCACGCCTTGTTCCGTACCCGCGACCTTGAAGTCCATGTCGCCGAGGTGATCTTCGTCACCGAGGATGTCGGTCAGCACCGCGAACTTGTTGCCTTCCAGGATCAGGCCCATGGCGATGCCGGCGACGTGCGCCTTCATCGGCACGCCGGCGTCCATCAGCGCGAGGCAGCCGCCGCACACCGAAGCCATCGACGACGAACCGTTCGATTCCGTGATTTCCGACACGACGCGAATCGAGTAGCCGAATTCGTCGGCGCTCGGCAGGCACGCAGCCAGCGCGCGCTTGGCCAGACGGCCGTGACCGATTTCACGGCGCTTCGGCGAACCGACGCGGCCCGTTTCGCCGGTCGCGAACGGAGGCATGTTGTAGTGGAGCATGAAGCGTTCGCGGTACTCGCCTTCGAGCGCGTCGATGTTCTGCTCGTCGCCCTTCGTGCCCAGCGTCGCCACCACCAGCGCTTGCGTTTCGCCGCGCGTGAAGAGTGCCGAACCGTGGGTACGCGGCAGCACGCCGGTACGGATTTCGATCGGACGCACGGTGCGCGTGTCGCGGCCGTCGATACGCGGCTCGCCGTTCAAGATCTGCGTCCGGACGATCTTCGCCTCGATGTCGAACAGCACGTTGCCGACGGTGGCCTTGTCGGCCGCCACCGTGCCGCCTGCTGCAGCGTCTTCTTCCAGCTTAGCCGACGTCGCTGCGTAGACTTCCTTCAGCTTGGTCGAACGGGCTTGCTTGTCGCGCAATTGGTACGCGGCGAGCAGGTCGGCTTGCGCCAGTTCCGCCACGCGTGCGATCAGCGGCTCGTTCTTCGCGGCCGGCTTCCAGTCCCATTCCGGCTTGCCGCCTTCGCGGACCAGTTCGTGGATCGCGTCGATCGCGATCTGCATTTGTTCATGGCCGAACACCACGCCGCCGAGCATCACTTCTTCGCTCAGTTGCTTTGCTTCCGATTCCACCATGAGCACTGCGCGTTCCGTACCGGCGACGATCAGGTCGAGCGCCGATTCCTTCATTTGCGGACGCGTCGGGTTCAACACGTATTCGTTGTTGATGTAGGCCACGCGTGCTGCGCCGACCGGGCCGTTAAACGGCAGACCCGACACGGCGAGCGCCGCCGACGCGCCGATCAGCGCGGGAATGTCAGCGGGGATTTCGGGGTTCAGCGACAGGACGTGGATCACGACCTGGACTTCGTTGTAGAAGCCTTCCGGGAACAGCGGACGCAGGGGACGGTCGATCAGGCGCGAAGTCAGCGTTTCGCCTTCCGACGGACGGCCTTCGCGGCGGAAGAAGCCACCCGGAATCTTGCCGGCAGCATAGGTCTTTTCGAGGTAGTCGACGGTCAGCGGGAAGAAGTCCTGGCCCGGCTTGGCCGTCTTGGCGCCGACCACGGTGGCCAGCACCACGGTATCTTCGATGTCGACGATCACGGCACCGCTCGCCTGGCGAGCGACTTCGCCGGTTTCGAGGCGAACCTTATGTTGTCCCCACTGAAATTCTTTGACGATCTTATTGAACATAGTCATTGCTTTTCCTCTTCGTAATGCCGCGCGGACCAGAAGCGGCGCGGCAACGCCAGGACCGGCGCCGCATGGGAAGAGTAGTGTTATGCCATTCCAGAGAACCACGCCCTACGTCGAGTACGCGCGCGAACCGCTGGAATGACACAAAGCTCCGCCCCTGAAGCCCGGCCATGAATCCCTTATTTGCTGCTTGCTCTACTGCTTTACTACTCCTGCCTGCCCCCGCCGCATGAACCGGCACGCCACTGCGGAGAACAGCCGGCGCGCATCACATGAAGCGCACCGTGCAAAAACAAAATGCCTGTATCAGTGGAACTGACACAGGCATCTTGCTGAACGACTGGCCGATTACTTACGCAGACCCAGCTTCTCGATCAGTGCGCGGTAACGATCCGCGTCCTTACCCTTCAGGTAGTCGAGCAGCTTACGACGACGGCTCACCATGCGCAGCAGACCGCGGCGGCTGTGGTGATCTTTCGTGTGTGCCTTGAAGTGAACGGTCAGTTCGTTGATGCGGGTCGTGAGCAGCGCGACCTGAACTTCGGGGGAGCCGGTGTCGTTAGCTGCGCGTGCGAATTGCGCAACGACTTCGGACTTCTTGCTTATTTCAACTGCGGACATGTCGATTTCCTTAAGAACTAGACAGGCGGTCACGGAAGAAAGGCCGTGCCGTGGGTTACCCGTGTGCTTTAAATATTGCCGACACGCCTTGGATAAAGGCTTGCCTCACAACGGGACGCGTATTGTAGCACAGCCGATTCCGGCCGCGAACCCTGCTGTACCGGGCGATGACGCGCGCCGCCTGCGTCACGGCCGCTTCATCTTGCAAACGGTCGGCGGGACCGTGCGCTCGGGCGGCAGCGCCAGCACCGTGCGAAAACCGTAGCCGGAGCCCTCGTTATCGAAATGCACGCCCGGCGTACCGGCTTTGTCCATCTCCATCACGTAAAGGGGCTGAATCAGTTGATGGTCGTCGGCACGCATCCGCGAGGCGTGAAAGCCGTTGTCGAACCGAATTCCTTCCAGCGCTTTCGCCACTGCCGTCGGGTCGGCGCTGCCGGCGCGGGTCATCGCCGCGGCCAGGGTTTCGATCATCAGTGGCATGCGCAGCACCGGGTAATCGTCCTGCGCGGCCGGGAAACGCGCACGGAAGGCGGCGTACCAGGCGTCGGACGCCGCGCCGCCGGCGTTCGGATGCCAGTCGGCCACCGCGATCACGTGACCGACGCCGGCGTCGCCCAAGGCGGCGGGCGCGCCAAGGCTGTTGCCGTAGAACGTGTAGAACTTCGTGTCCAGCCCCTGCTCGCGCGCGGCCTTGACGAGCAGCGTCAGGTCGTTTCCCCAGTTGCCCGTGATTACCGCGTCCGCCCCGCTCGCGCGGATCTTCGCGACGTACGGCGCGAAGTCCTTCACGCGGCCGATCGGATGAAATTCGTCGCCGACCACCGCGATGTCCGGACGCTTCGTCGCCAGCGTCGAACGCGCGAGGCTGCTGACGTCGTGCCCGAAGCTGTAATCCTGGTTCAGCAGATAGACCTTTTTCACCGCCTTGTCGCGCTGGATCACATCGGCGAGTGCGTCCATGCGCATGCCCGCGTGCGCGTCGAAGCGGAAATGCCAGAAACTGCAGTTGGCGTTGGTGAGCGCCGGGTCGTCGGCGGAATAGTTGAGAAACAGTTCGCGGTTGCCCGGTTCGCGGCTGTTCTGCTTGTCGATCGCGCCGATCAGCGCGGCGGCGACCGCCGAACTGTTGCCCTGCATGATGTAGCCGATATGGCGGTCGGCGGCCGCGCGCAGTTGTGTGAGCGCTTCTTCGGTGCCGCCCTTGCTGTCGAGCACGACCAGTTCGAACGGATGCGCGCCATCGGCGAGCTTCACACCGCCATGCGCATTCACCTGCTCGACGCCGAAGCGCAGGTTGCGCTCCACCGCCGCGCCCGCGTTGGCGAACGGGCCGGACATGCCTTCGATCAGCGCCAACGGGATCGGCGCGCCGGTGGGTTGGCTCGCCGGCTTTGCACCCAGGTTAGCCGCGGGATTAGCCGCCGGCTCGCTCGCCGCATACGCCGCCGCCATCGACATCGCCGCCAGCGCCGCTGCCGCCCTCCGTTGCCACTTCGCCATCGTCATCGCCCCGCCTGATTGGTGAAAGCGCGGATCATAGGTCGTTCAGGACGGAATAAGCAAGCCGGCGCAAGCGTTATCGTAGTGCCCGGCCGGCTCTTCACGAAGCGCAAATCTTTTGCCACAGCGCGTGTCAAAATAATGTGTCTCGATGATAAAAACCGCCACTCAAACGCCATCGGAGGAATACATGTTCAACCGCCATCACACCACGGCGGCCTCGATCGGAGCGCCGGCCGCAGGGCGCCTGCGCCGCGCGGCGCTCGTCTGCCTGAGCGTGCTGGCGCTTGCCGGCTGCGTGCAGCCGTGGCAGCAATACACCCAGGGCGCGGACGAATCGACGATTGTCGCGCGCCTCGGCCCGCCGCGCGAAAGCTACGACCTGCCGAACGGCGGCAAGCGGCTGATGTGGCCGACCCAGCCGATGGGCGAAACCACCACCGCGGCCGACATCGACGCGGCCGGCAAGATCGTCAACGTGCGCCAGGTGCTGCAGCCCAACGAGTTCTATCGCGTGGAAATCGGCAAATGGACCAAGAGCGACGTGCTGGTGAACTTCGGCCGCCCGGTCGAAACGTCGTACTTCCCGCTGATGAAGCGCGAAGTCTGGACCTATCGCTATCTGGAAGACAACGTCTGGTACATGATGTACAGCTTTTATTTCGACGAGCAGGGCATCGTGCGCCTTACGCAGAAAACGCCCGATCCGTTGCACGATCCGGATCGCCGCAGCCTGTTCTGAGCACCGCCCGACCCGATTCGCCGACATCTACGAAGCCGCCTTCCCGGGCGGCTTTTTTTTATTTATTGCGCATCACGGCGAATTTTATTTCGCGCACAGCGGATTTATTTTTTGATAGAAAGGCTTTCGTAATAATTTATTCAATGCTGGCCTCCCATGGGGTCGCACGAGCGCAGCCGTGAATTCGGCGCCGAATGAATTCGCCCCATTTACGGAGCCGCTATCGATGAACCGTCCCAAACGCCTGCTGGTCGCCAACGTCGCCTGGGCGCATGAAACCGCCGTGCGCAACCCCGAGTTTTTTCGCGATCTGGTGCATGGCCAGAATCCGCACGTACTGTGGATCGGCTGCTCGGACAGCCGTGTGCCCGCCGAGACCATCACGCATTGCGAGCCGGGCGACCTGTTCGTCCACCGCAACATCGCCAACCTCTTTCAGCCCGACGACGACAATTCGGTGAGCGTCCTCGAATATGCGGTGAAGGTGCTGAAGGTCGGTCATGTGATCGTCTGCGGCCACTACGGATGCGGCGGCGTGCGCGCCGCGCTGCTGCCGCCCGAGCCGAGCCTGCCGCATGTGAATCGACGAATCGCGCCACTCTGCACGCTCGCCGAAGCGCATCACGAAGAACTGCAGGGCCACGAGAACGAGCGTGAGCGCGTCAACCGTCTCGCCGAACTGAACGTGCTCGAACAGGTGCGTGGGTTACGCGCGCATCCCATCGTGCGGGATGCCGATGCGGCGCCGCTCGTGCACGGCTGGATCTTCGCGCTCGAAGACGGGCGCATCAAGGTCCTCACGTCCGGCTACGAAGCCGACGACGCGATGACCTGCACGACCGCGGCCCACAGCGCCGCCTGACGCGACACTTCATGCGAATCCGATCCGGTTCAGCTTTCGCCGCATTCCAGGCCTCACTCCTCACGGCACCGACACCATGAACCTTCGAGCTTTCTTCTCCACGTTTCAGCGCGACCTGCTTGCGGGCACGGTCGTTTTTCTGGTGGCCCTGCCGCTCTGTCTGGGCATCGCCAACGCATCGGGCGTCGAACCATTTGCCGGGCTCGTCTCGGGCATCGTCGGCGGGCTGGTGGTGGCCGTGCTGAGCGGCTCACGATTGAGCGTGAGCGGGCCGGCGGCGGGCCTCGTCGTGATCGTCGTCGACGGGATCGCGCAACTCGGCAGCTTCTCCGCGTTCCTGCTGGCCGTGCTGCTGTCCGGTGCGATCCAGTTCGGCTTCGGCATGCTCAAAGCCGGCCGTTTTGCCGCCTATGTGCCGTCGCCGGTGATCAAGGGCATGCTCGCGGCCATCGGCGTGTTGCTGATCGTCAAGCAGTTTCCGCTCGCGCTAGGGTTATCCGGCGTGGACGCCGCTTCCGGTGCGCAACCTGTCGCGCAGGCGGCCGGCGCGGTTGCAACGCCGTTCGGCTCGATTTCGCTGGCGGCTTGCGTGATCGCCGTGCTCTCACTGGCGATTCTGATCGGCTGGGAAACCCGTGCATTTCGACGTTTTGTATTGGTGCGCCGCGTACCGGCGCCGCTCGCCGTCGTTCTGCTGGGCATCGGCGCGACGTTGCTGCTCAGCGTGCTGGCGCCGTCGCTCGCGCCGCCCGCCGAACATCGGGTCGCCCTGCCGCCGCTGGAATCGTTCGCCGCATTGCAACTCGCACTGGAATGGGCCGACTTCGGGCCGCACTTCGCACAACTCGTCAATCCCGATGTCTGGCGCGTCGCGATCACGCTGGCCATCGTCGCCAGTCTGGAAACGCTGCTGAGCCTCGAAGCCGTCGAGCAGATCGATCCCGAACGACGTGCCGCGCGACCGGATCGCGAATTGAAGGCGCAAGGCGTGGGCAATCTGATTGCCGGCGCGATCGGCGGATTGCCGATCACATCGGTGATCGTGCGCAGTTCGGCCAATGTGCATGCGGGCGCGCAAAGCCGGCTCTCGGCGATCATTCACGGCGTGCTGCTACTCGTCAGCGTGTTTGCGCTCACTAGCGTCATCAACCTGATTCCGCTGGCCTGTCTCGCGGCGATCCTGATCTTCACGGGGCTGAAACTCGCCAAGCCGTCGCTGTTCGTCGCCGTCGCAAAACAGGGCTTTGCGCCGTTTGCGCCGTTTATCGTCACGCTGGTCGGCGTGCTCGCGACCGATCTGCTGATCGGCATTGTGCTCGGCATTCTGTGCAGCGTGCTGCTCGCGCTGTACGCGAATCTGCGCAGCCCGATCGTGCTCGCGCAACACGGCGATCACTATCTGCTGTCGTTTCGAAAGGACGTGTCGTTTCTCGGCAAAGTGGCGCTCAAACACTACCTGCAGCAGATTCCCGACGGCGCCACCTTGATCGTCGATGCGACGCGCGCCGATTTCGTCGACCACGACGTGCGCGAACTGCTCGACACGTTCGTGGCCGATGCGCCGCGCCGCGGCATCGCGGTCGACGTGCGGCACCAAGTCCAAGCGCAGGCGCGCGCGTCACGCGGCTGGTCGATGCGACGCGCGGCAACGGAATAACGCCGCTCAATGCAAAAATCCCCGTGCAATTTAAGGCACGGGGATTTTCCGATTCACGCGATAACGATAGCCGCCCAAGCGCGCCGTCAGCGCGCTGCTACCACGCCGCTCACTCCGAACGTTGCGGATTCAACTTGTCCGCGTTCGAATACAGCTTGTTGAGCGCCGAGATATACGCCTTTGCCGAAGCCGCGACGATATCCGGATCGGTGCCCACACCGTTGACAATGCGCCCGCTCTTCGACAGACGCACGGTCACTTCGCCTTGCGCCTGCGTGCCGGTGGTGATCGCGTTCACCGAGTACAGCAGCAGCTCCGAGCCGCTGCCCACTTCTGTTTCGATCGCGTTCAGCGTGGCGTCGACCGGACCGTTGCCGCGCGCTTCGCCGGTCACTTCCTTGCCTTCCACCGAGAACACGATCTTCGCGTGCGGCTGCTCGCCGGTTTCCGAATGTTGCGACAGCGACAGGAACTTGTAGTGCTCCTTCTGCTGCGCCTCGGCGGATTCTTCCGTGACGATCGCGATGATGTCTTCGTCGAAAATTTCCGACTTGCGGTCGGCCAGTTCCTTGAAGCGCGCGAACGCCGTGTTCAATTCGGCTTCGCTATCCAGCGCGATGCCCAGTTCCTGCAGTCGCTGCTTGAACGCGTTACGGCCCGACAGCTTGCCGAGCACGATCTTGTTCGCGCTCCAGCCCACGTCTTCGGCGCGCATGATTTCATAGGTATCGCGCGCCTTCAGCACGCCGTCCTGATGGATGCCGGACGCGTGCGCAAACGCGTTCGCGCCGACCACCGCCTTGTTCGGCTGCACGACGAAACCGGTGATCTGCGACACCAGCTTCGAAGCTGGCACGATCTGCGTGGTATCGAGACCGACTTCGAGGCCGAAGTAATCCTTGCGGGTCTTCACGGCCATCACGATTTCTTCGAGCGACGTGTTGCCCGCGCGCTCGCCGAGACCGTTGATCGTGCACTCGACCTGACGCGCGCCGCCGATCTTCACGCCGGCCAGCGAATTCGCCACCGCCATGCCGAGGTCGTTATGGCAATGCACGGAGAACACCGCTTTATGCGAGTTCGGAATGCGCTCGCGCAGCGTTTTCACGAGTTGGCCGTACAACTCCGGCACGCCATAGCCGACGGTGTCCGCGATGTTAATGGTGGTCGCCCCTTCGGCGATCACCGCTTCCAGCACGCGGCACAGGAAATCCATATCCGAGCGGCTGCCGTCTTCCGGCGAGAACTCGACGTCGTCGGTGAACTTGCGGGCGAAACGCACGGCCAGCTTGGCCTGCTCGAACACCTGGTCCGGCGTCATGCGCAGCTTCTTTTCCATGTGCAGCGGCGAAGTTGCGATGAACGTGTGGATGCGGAAGTGATCGGCGGGTTTGAGCGCGTCGGCCGCGCGCTGAATGTCTTTGTCGTTGGCGCGGGCGAGCGAGCAGACCGTGCTGTCCTTGATGAGGCCCGCGATCGTCTGAATCGAATCGAAGTCGCCGTTCGAGCTTGCCGCGAAGCCTGCTTCGATCACGTCCACTTTCATCCGTTCGAGTTGCTTGGCGATACGGATTTTCTCTTCCTTCGTCATCGACGCGCCGGGCGATTGTTCGCCGTCTCGCAACGTGGTGTCGAATATGATCAGTTTGTCGGACATGTCGAGTCTCCTGCGGAGTCGTTCAATTGTGGGGAGGGGATATTGGAATCTGGCTGTCTGCGCCACCGCTGGCGACGCTCGATCACGGACGAGGTGAACCGAGGGCAAAAACGATCAGCGTGACCAAAAGCGAGACGTTCGCCGCGACGATCCGCGCGCCAGACGCTCCAGCATAGGCACGCTCAGCGGCGCGGCGCCTGTCGAGACTCGTTGCGCGGCTCGGCAAGGAACGTGAACGCATTGATCCAACGACTATAGCGACATTCCCGCCGGCGTGCAATTAGCGCCGGACCTGCCTGCAAAACGCAGCCGGGCGCCGCCGGACGGGCTTGCCGAACGAAAAACGGCGGCCCGAAGGCCGCCGTTTTTCCGTGTCGTGCGCAGCGGCGCACGCGAGCGAACCGTTACCTTTCCCCTATCACCGAGCGCGCCGGATTCGCTCTGCCCCGCAGCGCCTGATAACCCCAGAAAACGTAGCCGGACAGGCCGTACAGCACGAACAGGCCAAACAGCATCAGCGGCGGATCGGACGACACCAGCACGAACGCGACCACCACCAGCAGAATCACGCCGAACGGCACGCGATGCCGCACGTCGAGCGCCTTGCCGCTGTAGAACGGCGCGTTCGACACCATCGTCACGCCAGCGTAGATCGTCAGCACGAAGGCAACCCACGGCAGCCAGACCAGCTTGAGCGGCACGCGATTGTCCGTAGCGAGCCACACGAAACCGGCGATCAGCGCCGCCGCGGCCGGGCTCGGCATGCCCTGGAAGAAACGCTTGTCGACCACGCCGATGTTCGTGTTGAAACGCGCGAGACGCAGCGCCGCACCCGAACAATAGACGAACGCCGCGAGCCAGCCCCAGCGGCCGAGGTCCTTCAGAATCCACTCGTACATCACCAGCGCCGGCGCCACGCCGAACGACACCATGTCCGACAGGCTGTCGAACTGCTCGCCGAACGCGCTTTGCGTATGCGTCATGCGGGCGACGCGGCCGTCCATGCCGTCGAGCACCATGGCCACGAAGATCGCAATGGCCGCGACCTCGAAGCGCACATTCATGGCCTGCACCACGGCAAAGAAGCCGCAGAACAGGGCCGCCGTGGTGAAGGCGTTTGGCAGCAGATAAATGCCGCGCTTTCTCAGGAACTGCTGACGCTGGGCGCGCCGGCTGTCGACCGCCGCCTCCGTCACCATCGGCTTGTTACGGCGGAACGGACGCGGAAGCGGTCCGCTGTTACGGGGTCGACGCGGTTTGAATGCGGCCATTCGGAAAACCTCCTGTGTGCCGCTTTATAGTTCAGCGAGGATCGTGGACGACGCCGAAACCTTCTCGCCGATCGACACACGCGGACGGCTGCCCACCGGCAGATACACGTCGACGCGCGAACCGAAGCGGATAAATCCGTACCGCTGACCACGGGTGAGCGGCTCACCTGCCCGTACGTAGCAAAGAATGCGCCGCGCGATCAAACCGGCGATCTGCACCGAGGTCACCGTCTGGCCGCCGGCCATTTCGATCACCACCGCATTGCGCTCGTTTTCGGTCGAAGCCTTGTCCACCGCGGCATTCAGGTACGCGCCCGGGAAATATTCGACCTTGGAGATCGCGCCATCCACCGGCGAACGTTGCGAGTGGACGTTGAAGACGTTCATGAACACGCTGATCTTCAGCGCTTCACGATTGGCGTACGGATCATGCGCGGTTTCGACCGCGACGATACGGCCGTCGGCCGGGCACAGCACGGCATTCGCCTGCGTGGGGATCGGGCGCGCCGGATCGCGGAAGAACTGCACGACGAAGATCAGGAGGAGCCAGAACAGCCATGAAAAGCCGAACCCCGCGATGAAGTGAACCAGCAGTGCAACGACGGCCGCGATGGCGATGAACGGCCAGCCTTCTCGCGCGATGATCGGATGTGGGTAATTCATGAATGGCTTCTGTGTTTTTGTAAAACCGTAGGATAGCAAAAGCCGCCCAGGGTTCAGCACCCTTGGGCGGCTTTTTGATCTGTCCGGCTGTTACGGCATAGCGCCGCACCGGACATCAGCCAAAACCAGCTTAGTTCTTCGACTGGTCGACCAACTTGTTCGCAGCGATCCACGGCATCATCGAACGCAGCTTTGCACCGACCGTTTCGATCTGGTGTTCAGCCGTCAGACGGCGGCGCGATTGCAGCGTCGGTGCGCCAGCCTTGTTTTCGATGATGAAGCTCTTCGCGTACTCGCCCGTCTGAATGTCGGTCAGCACAGCCTTCATCGCCTTCTTCGTTTCAGCCGTCACGATACGCGGACCCGTCACGTACTCGCCGTATTCGGCGTTGTTCGAGATCGAGTAGTTCATGTTGGCGATGCCGCCTTCATAGATCAGGTCGACGATCAGCTTCAGTTCGTGCAGGCATTCGAAGTACGCCATTTCCGGCGCGTAGCCCGCTTCCACCAGCGTTTCGAAGCCGGCCTTGATCAGGTCGACCGTACCGCCGCACAGCACGGCTTGTTCGCCGAACAGGTCGGTTTCCGTTTCTTCGCGGAAGTTCGTTTCGATGATGCCGGCACGGCCGCCGCCGTTCGCCGCAGCGTACGACAAAGCGATGTCACGTGCCGCGCCCGACTTGTCTTGCGCGACGGCGATCAGGTGCGGCACGCCGCCACCTTGCGAGTAGGTGCCGCGAACCGTGTGGCCCGGCGCCTTCGGCGCGATCATGATGACGTCGAGGTCGGCACGCGGAATCACCTGACCGTAGTGCACGTTGAAGCCGTGCGCGAAGGCGAGCGCCGCGCCTTGCTTGGCGTTGGCGTGCACTTCTTTCGCATAGACTTCGGCGATCTGCTCGTCCGGCAGCAGCATCATGACCACATCTGCGCCCTTGACGGCTTCCGCCACTTCCTTGACTTGCAGGCCGGCGTTCTCAGCCTTGCTCCACGATGCGCCGCCCTTGCGCAGACCGACCGTGATGTTCACGCCGCTTTCCTTCAGGTTCAGCGCGTGCGCATGGCCTTGCGAGCCATAGCCGATGATGGTGACTTGCTTGCCCTTGATGAGGGAGAGGTCAGCGTCCTTGTCGTAGAAAACTTTCATGTCGGTTCCTTGGCTAAATTCGATGATTCAGTGAAATTCAAATACTGCAAATAGTGTGTTGCGTGGCCGGTTCTTAAAGGCACTGCCGGCCTGGATCGAGACGGCATGAACGCTTGCGCGTCACACCTTCAGAATGCGCTCGCCGCGACCGATCCCCGAGCCGCCCGTGCGGACCGTTTCGAGAATCGCGGTAGCGTCGATCCCTTCGATGAAGGCATCGAGCTTGTCGCTCGCGCCCGTCAGTTCGATCGTGTAGGTCTTTTCGGTGACGTCGATGATGCGGCCGCGGAAAATATCCGACATCCGTTTCATCTCCTCACGTTCCTTGCCGACCGCCCTCACCTTGATCAACATCAGCTCGCGCTCGATGTGGGCGCCCTCGGTAAGGTCGACCACTTTCACCACCTCGATCAGGCGGTTCAGATGCTTCGTGATCTGTTCGATCACGTCGTCCGAGCCAATGGAGACGATGGTCATGCGCGACAGCGAACGGTCTTCGGTCGGAGCCACCGTCAAGGTTTCAATGTTGTAGCCGCGTGCCGAGAAGAGACCAACCACGCGTGATAACGCGCCCGGTTCGTTTTCCAGCAGGACGGAAATGATGTGTCTCATGTTTCGCTTCTTCCAGATGTTTTTGTCGATGTCCGCGAACGGCTTCGCGCCGCTTCGTCCGCCCTCGCCTTTCATGAAGGCGCGCATGACGAAGCTAACGCTGCGTTTACCCACACGCGCCGTCGTTATAGATCTTCCGAACCCATGAGCATCTCGGTGATGCCCTTGCCGGCCTGAACCATCGGCCAGACGTTTTCGGTCGGATCGGTCTGGAAATCGAGAAACACCGTGCGATCTTTCAGGCGCAGCGCTTCCTTGAGCGCCGGCTCGACATCGGCCGTGCGTTCGATCCGCATGCCGACGTGGCCGTACGCTTCGGCGAGCTTCACGAAATCCGGCAGCGCATCCATGTACGAATGCGAATAGCGCTTGCTGTATTCGATCTGCTGCCACTGGCGCACCATGCCCAGATAGCGGTTGTTCAGCGAAATGATCTTGATGGGCGTCTCGTACTGCTTGCAGGTCGACAACTCCTGGATACACATCTGGATCGAGCCTTCGCCCGTGATACAGAGCACGTCGTCGTCCGGGTGCGCCATCTTCACGCCCATCGCCGCCGGCAGGCCGAAGCCCATCGTGCCGAGACCCCCGGAGTTGATCCAGCGGCGCGGCTTGTTGAAGCGATAGAACTGCGCCGCCCACATCTGGTGCTGGCCGACGTCGGAACACACAAAGGCATTGCCGTCGGTCAGTTCCCACGCCTTTTCCACCACGTACTGCGGCTTGATGATGTCGCTCTTGCGGTCGAACTTCAGGCAGTCTTTCGCGCGCCAGGCTTCGATGTCCTTCCACCAGTCGGCGAGCGCCGCGGTGTCCGGGCCATGTTCGGCCGTTTGCAACTGCTCGATCAATTCCTTCAGCACTTCCTTCACGTCGCCGACGATCGGAATGTCGACCTTGACGCGCTTGGAGATGGAGGACGGATCGATGTCGATATGGATGATCTTGCGCGGACGCGACGAGAAGTGCGCCGGGTCGCCGATCACACGGTCGTCGAAGCGCGCGCCGATCGCGATCAGCACGTCACAGTGCTGCATCGCCATGTTGGCTTCGTACGTGCCGTGCATGCCGAGCATGCCGAGGAATTTCTTGTCGCTCGCGCGGTAGCCGCCCAGACCCATCAACGTGTTGGTGACGGGATAGCCGAGCAGATCGGCGAACTGATTCAGTTCACGCGAGGCGTCCGCGAGAATGATGCCGCCGCCGGTGTAGATATAAGGACGCTTGGCCGACAGCAACAAGGCCACGGCCTTGCGAATCTGGCCGGAGTGACCTTTCGTGACCGGGTTGTACGAGCGCAGCGACACGCTCTTGAGCGGCTCGTATTGGCAAGGCGTTTTCGACACGTCTTTCGGAATGTCAATCAACACCGGGCCGGGACGGCCGGTACGAGCGATAAAAAACGCTTTCTTGACGGTGGCGGCGAGATCGCGCACGTCCTTCACAAGGAAGTTGTGCTTCACGCAAGGACGCGTGATACCGACCGTGTCGCACTCCTGGAACGCATCCTGGCCGATCGCGGCAGTCGGCACCTGGCCGCTGATCACCACCAACGGAATGGAATCCATGTAAGCGGTGGCGATGCCGGTCACCGCATTGGTGACGCCGGGGCCGGAAGTCACGAGGCACACACCGACTTTGCCGGTGGAACGCGCGTAGGCGTCGGCGGCGTGGACCGCGGCCTGCTCGTGGCGCACGAGGATATGCTGGAACTTGTCCTGCTTGTACAGCTCGTCGTAAATGTAGAGTACCGAGCCGCCGGGATAGCCCCACACAAACTCGACGTCTTCGTCGGCCAGTGCCTTCATGAGCACGGTGGCGCCGATAGAGTCAGCTTCGGGATGGGGAGTCGTATCCGACGTGGAGAATTCCGCGCTGGGCATATTCATTAATTCACCTTTCGAAATTTCGGCAAAAATTTGATCGGGTGCTCTCTGCCGGGCTTGTGGCTCGGGTTCAAGCGGCGCGTCCAGTTGACAGGTGAGCTTCTTGGGCCACACCTCAATTGAGACAAGTCACTTATGTTGCGAACCAGCGACGATATCTGCAGACGCCCGCGAGGTCAAGCAAATATTGCCGTGGCGCCATCGCCCGAATCTCAAAATTGACCGACAGCCTGTTATATAGACGCAAGGTGAGCCGCGTTTCGCCCCATCTGCGCGAAAGTTTGTTAACATCCGCGAGCTTTACGACATTTTTCGACCGATTACGCGCACGCTCGCTGCGCCGACCCCCAACGGATGGCATCAGACAAGGAACTCGCCGATTTTTTGGCGGGCGTCGAAAGGCGCGCATTCAAGCAGACGGTCTACGCCGTGCGGGACGACGACGCCTCGCTGGATATCGTGCAGGACGCGATGATCAAGCTCGCCGAAAAATATGGCGACCGTCCGCCCGCCGAACTTCCGCTGCTGTTTCAGCGTATTCTGCAGAATGCGATGCACGACTATTTCCGTCGTGCCAAAGTACGCAATACTTGGGTCAGTCTCTTCTCGTCGCTCGGCAACGCCGACGACGAAGATTTCGACCCCCTCGAAACCTTCGAGGCCCAGCAGGGCTCGGCGGGCTCCGAGAGCAACGAACAGAAGCTCGAACGCGAACAGGTTCTGCAGTTAATCGACGACGAGATCCAAAAGTTACCGGCACGTCAACGGGAGGCGTTTCTCATGCGTTATTGGGAAGATATGGATGTCGCCGAGACTGCCGCCGCGATGGGCTGCTCCGAAGGCAGTGTGAAAACGCACTGCTCGCGGGCCACCCACACGCTGGCGCAAGCGCTCAAGGCCAAAGGAATCACGCTATGAGCTCCCTCGAAACTAAAGAACTCGAGTTCGCCCGCCAGGTGCGCCGCGCGCTCGACGAAAACGCCGCCAGCATTCCGTCCGCCACCGCCGATCGACTCGCCGCGGCGCGTCGTGCCGCGCTCGCCCGCAAGAAGCCCGAAACCGTGAGCGCGCCGGTGTTCGTCCCGGCCTTCGCCGGCGCGGGCATGGCCGGCGGCATGCCGCCGGTCGAACTGCCGCGGCGCCGCCGCTCCCCGCTGCGCCGCTTTGCGCTCGCGTGGCCGCTCGCCGCGCTGGTCATCAGCCTTGTGGGCATTGCCTACTGGGAAGACCAGCAACGCACCGCCGAACTCGCCGATATCGATGCCGCCATGCTAAGCGACGACCTGCCGCTCAATGCCTATCTCGACCACGGTTTCAACGCGTACCTTTCACGCGCCCACTGAGCGGGAGATTCTTCGGGTGAGTTACAAGCGCGGCCTGGCCGTTGTTTTCGGATGCACGATCGCGGCCCTGGTGTCGTTTGCCGCGACTTATCCGCGCTTTTATCCAAATCCGTCGCCCGTCAGCGCGCCTGCCGCGGGCGGGAACGCGACCGCCAAGGTGCCCGCACCGACGCTCGCCGTCGATTTGCCCAGCCTGCCCGGCAGCAACAGCCCGATGGCGTGGTCGCGCCTGACTTCGGCTGAGCATATCGCGCTCGCGCCGTTCGAAGCCCAATGGGACTCCTTCAGCGAAGAACGTAAGCGAAAATGGATCAAGATCGCGTCGCGTTACCCGAAGATGTCGCCTGATGCGCAAAAACGCTTACATGACCGCATGACTGAATGGACCCGTATGACGCCCGATCAGCGGCGCGTCGCACGTGAAAACTATCAGGTATCGAAGGAATTGCCGCGCGAAACCCGTCAGAACGCCTGGAAGGCGTATCAGCAGTTGCCCGAAGAGCAGAAAGAACGGCTCGCCGCCAGCGAGCACAAACGCCGGCCCAGCGTGGTTAGCGCGCCGCCTTCGGGCCGCAATGAAATCAAGGGGATCGACCGCCTCGTCAATGCGCGCGAGCACGGCGCAAGCGGCACGGCAGCTGTAAGCGCCGCGGCTGCGGCGTCATTGCCGAGCCCGGTTGCCACGCCGCCGATTCCCGCCGGCGGCAGCTTCGTGCCCGCTACGCCGCTGCCGGTTTCGCCGGCCGAAGCGCCGTCGATCTTCAACGGTTCCTGAGCCCGGCGCGCCGTGTCCCAGCCGCTCACGACCCCGGCACTGGCCGCCGACACCAACGGCGACGCACCCACCGTCCGGCGGCGCCTCGCGGCGCTGCTCTACGAAGCGCTGATCCTGTTCGGCGTGGTGTTTATCGCCGGCTATCTTTTCAGCACGCTGACGCAGCAACGCAACGGCCTGACCCATCACAACCTGCTGGCGACATGGATCGGCCTCGTGGTCGGCGTGTACTTTGTCTGGTTCTGGACCCACAGCGGCCAGACCTTGCCGATGAAAACCTGGCGCCTGCGCGTGGTCGCCGCCGACGGCGCACCGCTCTCCACCGGCCGCGCAATCGCCCGCTACGTGCTCGCGTGGCTGTGGTTTTTGCCGCCGCTGGCGCTGCATCCACTGCTCGGGCTCAAGCTGCCGCAGACGTTGCTGATCGCCGGCATCTGGTTCGTGCTGTGGGCCGCCACCGGCCGTTTCGATCCGCAGCGCCAATTCCTGCACGACCGCCTCGCCGGCACTCGGGTCGTCAGCGTCTCGCGCTGAGCCGTCTCACGCTGCCCGGCCGGGATTTCGCTTTCCTGTCGGGCCGCTATCACGCCGGGCGCGTCATGCCGAGCGGGGCCGTGCCGGCCGGTTATTTTGCTTTCCTGTTGGGCCGCTACCACACTACGCGCGCCGCGCAGGTCGCGGCCGTGCTGACCTCTCAATCATTCACCCCACGGTCAGCCACCACACCACGCGAGCCCCGCCCGCCAAGACCGTTAGTGTTCTGCCCCCCCTCTCACACCCCGCCGGCTCACTTCCCCCACCCCGCAGTAATAAGAACTTCTCATGACTGTCACGGCACAGTCACGCACACTTGGCCCAATACGGGCACCGCAACTCGACGCGTGAGCCATGGACCCCAAAACGTCCGCGACTTCCCTGTTCCGCCAGACCGGCCCGAGCGTCGACCCTGTCGCGTTCCGCCCGGAACCCAACCACAGTCACGGCTTGCCGTTGCCCGTGGCGCCACTGCCGCTCGACGTCAACGCTGACCAGCACGACGACGATCACGCCGAGCCGCATCGCTACCGCACCATCTGGCTGTCCGACATCCATCTCGGCTCGAGCGGCTGCCAGGCGCCCTATCTGCTCGACTTCCTGCGCCACAACGACTCGGAGTATCTGTACCTCGTCGGCGACATCATCGACGGCTGGCAGTTGAGGAAAGGCTGGTACTGGCCGCAGGCGCACAACGACGTCGTGCAGAAAGTGCTGCGCAAGGCGCGCAAAGGCACCCAGGTGATCTACGTGCCCGGCAATCACGACGAAGCCGCGCGCCAGTTCTGCGACCTCGCGTTCGGCGACATCCACGTGCGCGGCGAGGCGTTTCACACCACGCTCGCCGGCAAGCGTCTGTGGATCGTGCACGGCGATCTGTTCGACGGCGTGATCCAGCACGCCAAGTGGCTCGCCTATCTCGGCGACACGCTCTACACCATGATCCTGATCCTGAACCGCTGGTTCAACCGGATCCGCAGCCGGCTCGGTTTTCCGTACTGGTCGCTGTCGCAGTACCTGAAGCATCAGGTGAAGAACGCGGTGAATTTCATCTCCTCGTTCGAACGCGTGATGACCGACGAAGCGCGCCGCCGCGGCTGCGACGGCGTCGTCTGCGGGCACATCCATAAAGCCGAGATACGCGATATCGACGGCGTCCTGTATTGCAACGACGGCGACTGGGTCGAAAGCCTGTCGGCGCTCGTCGAGACGTACGAAGGCGAACTCAAGGTGATCTACTGGACCGTGATGCGCTCCCCGGAAGTGGGCGTGCAAAAGGCCCGGGCGACCGCGTAGTCCCTGCTTGTTAACTTCTCTATTGGGCCGAAACCGATGAAGATCATGATCGTCACCGACGCATGGGAACCGCAGGTCAATGGCGTCGTGCGCACGCTGAAAAACACCACGCGCGAACTCAGCGCACTCGGCCATCACGTCGATCTGCTGACGCCGCTCGAATTCAAGACGATCCCTTGCCCGACTTATCCGGAGATCCGCCTCTCGCTGCTGCCGCGCCGCAAACTGCGCGAGCGTATCGACGCCTTCTCGCCCGACGCATTGCACATCGCCACCGAAGGCCCGCTCGGCATGGCCGCGCGGGCCTACGCAATCCAGCACAAGCTGCCGTTCACGACCGCTTATCACACGCGTTTTCCGGAGTACGTGCAGGCGCGTTTCGGCATTCCGATCGCCGCGACCTACAAGTTTCTGCACTGGTTTCACAAGCCGTCGCTGGCTGTGATGGCGCCCACGCCGGTCGTCAAGAGCGACCTCGAAAAATTCGGCTTCACCAACGTCGTGCTGTGGACGCGCGGCGTCGACCTGGACATCTTTCACCAGATGGACTCGAAGGTGCTTAATAGCGCACGGCCGATCTTTCTGTACGTGGGACGTGTGGCGGTCGAGAAAAACGTCGAGGCGTTTCTGAAGCTCGATCTGCCCGGTTCGAAGTGGGTCGCCGGTGAAGGTCCGGCACTCGCCGAACTGAAGTCGCGCTATCCGCAAGCGAATTACCTGGGCGTGCTGACGCAGGCCGAGCTGGCGAAGGTGTATGCGGCGGCGGATGTTTTCGTATTCCCGAGCCGCACCGACACATTCGGGCTCGTATTGCTCGAAGCGCTCGCCTGCGGCACGCCGGTCGCGGCGTATCCCGTCACCGGTCCGATCGATGTGCTCGGCGACGGCCGCGCGGGCGCGATGCACGAGGACTTGCGCGAAGCCTGCCTCGAAGCCTTGAAGATCGATCGCAACCACGCGCGCGCGTGGGCCGAACGCTTCTCCTGGGCGGCAGCCTCCGAGCAATTCGCCGCGCATCTGAAGCCGCTGCCGCGCACCTCGTATCGCGAGGAAAGCGCCGCCGCGTGACGCGGCGTGCCGAGCCGTCCATGCGAACCAGACCATCCACCGTGGGGCGCGCGCCGAACGGCGCGCTGCGTGCCGTCGATGCCGACAGCGACAACGACACCGCGAGCATCGAACCGTTCGACGACGTGAGCGAGCCAGGCATGCCGAATCATGCAGATCACGCGCATGGTTTGAACGGCGCGAACGTTGCGAACGGCACGCAACAGAACGGCACGCAACACGACACGCCGCATGAACCGCTCAGTCCCGACGACCCGCTCGCGCCGTTGCCTTTCAATCCCTACAAGGGCAATCGCGGCCTCACGCGGGCCTGGCACGCGATGAAGAATTCGCTTGCCGGATTTCGCGTCGCGATTCGCGAGGAAAGCGCGTTTCGCCAGGAACTCACGCTCGCCGCGATCCTGATTCCCTGCGGCGTGCTGGTACCGGTCGAGCCGGTGTCGCGCGTGTTGCTGCTCGGCTCCGTGCTGCTCGTGTTGATCGTCGAGTTGCTGAATTCGAGCGTGGAAGCGGCCATCGACCGGATTTCACTCGAACGCCACGAACTCTCGCGCCGCGCGAAGGATCTCGGCAGCGCGGCCGTGATGGTCGCGCTCGGCATGTGCCTGATGACGTGGCTGCTGATCGTCGGGCCGCTCGTCGTGCATTGGGTCAAGGCATGGCTGTAAAGCCGCGCCACAGGCTGTTTTACGCTGTAGAAGCACATTCCAACGACGCGCGAAATCGTCTCCAGGAATGAAAACCCTGACTATCCGCTTGATATAAGAACGCTCGGTTTATAATCGTCCGATACACCAACCGCGTCCGGGTGGATCACGCAAAGAGCGGCACGCCGCCGTGTGCCCCAGCCCGGCGTAACCAGGGCCGGACGACATGGAAGCCAAACCTCCCCGCCGCACGCGCGAACGGATTCTCGAACTGTCGTTGAAGCTGTTCAACGAAATCGGCGAGCCGAACGTCACGACGACGACGATCGCCGAGGAAATGGAAATCAGTCCAGGCAACCTGTACTACCACTTCCGCAACAAAGACGACATCATCAACAGCATCTTCAGCCAGTTCGAGCAGGAGATCGAAAAGCGTCTGCGTTTTCCTGACGACCATCGCGCGACCATCGACGAAATGTGGTCGTATCTGCAGTACATGGTCGATTTCACGTGGCGCTATCGTTTCCTGTATCGTGATCTGAACGATCTGCTGGCGCGCAATCGCACGCTCGAAACGCACTTCAAGCAGATCATCAGCCACAAGGTGCGTTTCGCGAGCCAGTTCTGCGAGCAACTCGTCGCCGACGGCGAAATGGTCGTCACGCCGGAAGAACTGCACGTGATCGCCACCAACGTCGGCGTGATCGGCACGTACTGGCTGTCATATCAGTTCGTGATGAACCCGCGCAAATACAACGAACAGGAAACGATTCGCGCGGAACTGCATCAGGTGAGCGTACAGATCGTGTCGCTGATGGCGCCTTATCTGCGCGGCCGCTCACGGCAGATTTTCGACGACCTCGTGTCGGGCAAGCTGCCCAAGCGCGAGTTTTACGATTACCTGCCGCCCAAGGAAGGCGCCGCGCCCCGCAACGAACCGAAGGACGTTTGAGCATGAAGTCGGTGTGTGTGTATTGCGGCTCTTCCAATGGAGCCAAACCGTTGTATGCGGAAGCGGCGCGCGCCTTCGGCCGCGCGCTGGTGCAAGCCGATCTCGCCCTCGTGTACGGCGGCGGCAAGGTCGGCCTGATGGGCGTGATCGCCGACACGGTGATGGCCGAAGGCGGCCGCGCGATCGGCGTGATTCCGGAACTGCTGGTCAACAAGGAAGTCGGCCACAACGGCCTGACCGAACTGCATGTCGTGCCCGACATGCATCATCGCAAGAAGATGATGGCCGATCTGTCCGACGCGTTCGTCGCGATGCCGGGCGGCGCGGGCACGCTCGAAGAGTTGTTCGAGGTCTACACGTGGGCGCAACTCGGCTACCACCAGAAAGCAGTGGCACTCCTGAATATCGACGGTTTCTATGATCCGTTGATCAACCTGATTCAGCACACGGTCGACGAAGGCTTCATGCGCCAGACTTATTTCGACATCCTGCAGATCGACGCCGATCCTGCCGGCTTGATCGGCAAGCTGCAACGCTACCAGCCGCCCGTCAGCGACAAGTGGGCGATCAAGCGCGACGCGGTCTGAGCCGGGCTCCGCTCCGACCGTGTTGCCGCCCCTCCCCTTTCACGCCGCGACAACGACGAGGTCACGATGTCCAAAGTGGTCCTGATTACCGGTGCTAGCCGCGGCATTGGCCGTGCAACGGCCATACTACTCGCAACGCAAGGCTGGTCGGTGGGCGTAAACTACGCTAGCAACGCCGCAGCGGCGGAAACGACCGCGCGCGAAGTCGAGGCGTCCGGTGGCAAGGCGTGTCTCGTGCAGGCGAACGTCGCAAACGAAGCCGAGGTGAGCGCGATGTTCGACACCGTCGAGCGGATGCTTGGTCCCCTCGAGGCCCTCGTCAACAATGCCGGCGTAGTCGCGCCGTCAGCGCCGCTCGCGGACATGAGCGTCGAGCGCATGCGCAGCGTGTTCGACGTCAACGTGCTCGGCGCGTTTCTGTGCGCGCGCGAAGCGGCGCGCCGCATGTCGACGGATCGCGGCGGCAAGGGCGGCGCGATCGTCAATGTATCGTCCGCGGCCGCACGGCTTGGCTCGCCAAACGAATACATCGACTACGCCGCATCGAAAGGCGCGATCGACACCATGACGATCGGCCTTGCGAAAGAACTCGGGCCTCGTGGGGTACGCGTGAACGCGGTGCGCCCGGGGCTGATCGAAACCGAAATCCACGCCAGCGGCGGCCAACCGGGCCGCGCCGCGCGCCTCGGTGCAACGGCACCGCTCGGACGCGCGGGCCACGCCGACGAGATCGCCGCAGCGATCGTCTGGCTGCTGTCGGATGCCGCTTCGTACACGACCGGCGCGCTGCTCGATGTAACCGGCGGCCGTTAACGCGGTGCTATTCCGCTCTCAGATCAATCCCTTCGGCGCCGGCGCGCTCGCCTTCAACTGCACGAGCAACGCAACCGTCCGGTCGATCTGTTCACGAGTGTGCGCCGTGCTGAGAAAGAAGCGCAGCCTCGCGCCGTCGCGCGGCACGACCGGGAAGATCATCGGGAACGCGAACACGCCGGCATCGAACAGCCGCGCACTCATCCACATCGCCGTTTCGGAATCGGGTTGCATGATCGGCACCACCGCCGAACCGTGGCTCGGCCCGATGTCGAGTCCCGCGGCAACCGCCTGCTCGCGTAGGTAATCGGCATTCGCGACGACCCGCCGCGCGCGTTCCGGCTCGGCGCGCATGATGCGCAACGCGGCAAGCGCCGCCGCCGCGTTGGCAGGATTGGGCGCGGCGATATACAGGCCGATGCCCGACGCGTAGTGCTTGAGCATCGTCACGAGCGCCCGGCTGCCCGCCACATACCCGCCGATCGTCGAAAACGACTTCGACAGCGTGGAAAAATGAATGTCGATGTCCGCGCCGTCGATGCCGAAGTAATCGACGACCCCGAGCCCGCGCGGCCCGATCACGCCCATCGAGTGGGCCTCGTCGACCATTAGCAGCGCGCGATACCGCCGCTTGATCTCGATCATGCGCGGCACGTCTGGAATGTCGCCGTCCATGCCGAACACGCCCTCGGTGAGAATCAGCACGCGCTCATACTGCTTGCGATGCTCGGCGAGCAACTGCTCGAGTGCGTCGTAATCGTTGTGGGGGAACGCGAAGCGCCGTGCCCCACCGATTCTCGCACCGATCAGCATGCTGTTGTGCACCAGCTCGTCGTAAAGGATCAGGTCCTGCTTGCGCGCGAGGAAGCCGATCGCCCCCGCGTTGACGCCCCAGCCGCTCACGCCCATCACCGCATCTTCCACGCCAAGCGTCTCGGCGAGTTCGCGCTCGAACGCGCCGAACAGCGGCACCTCGCCGCGAATGATGCGGCCCGCGCCCGCCGACGTACCGTACACGTCGATGGCCCGCTTCGCTGCCTCGCACACGCGCACGTCGTCAGACAGGTCGAGATAGTTATACGACGAAAAATTCAGCACTCGCCGCCCGTCGATCTCCACCTCCGCGCTCGCCACGCCTGCATGCTCCCGGTACATGTTCCACTGGAAACCCTGGTTCTCGTAGTACCAGCAGGTGCGCTCGTACTGGCGCATCTCGGGAAAGTGCGCAAAATCGTAGTGCTCCGGGGCCACCCGCACCGCGGAGGCGCGAGCGCGCGGCTCACTTGCGACGCCGGGCACGGTGCCCTGCCTGAGCAGGCGCGAACGCAAGCGCTCGACGTGTGATTCGATGGTCGTCATTCTTTCTCCTTGAAAAATCGTGTCATCGGGACGATCAGATCGCAGCCTGGTGGCGCGCCTCGCGCGCGCTGTCGTCGCGCCAGCCATAGGCCGCCAGTGTCTTGTCGGCGATCGTGCGCACCGTCAGATCGTCGAGAATTTCCAGCACCGACACTGCAATGCCGAGATCGCGATCGAGCAGCACCTGGAGTTCGGTCGCCATCAACGAATCGACGCCGAGTTCGGCGATTGGCCGATCGATCGCGATGCTCTCCGGCGCGGTCTCCAACTGCGCGGCGAGCAGCGCGGCCACCAACCCCGCCAGCACCGGCAGCCGCTCCTTCGGCGCGAGTGCCTCGAGCTCGGCGCGCAGCACGTCATGCGCCCCGGCATCCTGCTGCGTGTCGCCGGCAATCAATGCCGCGTAGCGCGGCGACTGCGCGCCGAGCGTCTCGTAGCGGCCCCAGTCGGCCCAGTTCGTGAGCAGCGTAATGCCGAGTTGTGTGACGCCGCGTTGGAGCGCGCGCGCCAGCCAGCCAAGCGCCTCTTCCGAGCGCATGCCGCGCAGTCCGATGTAACGCATGAACTGCGCAAGCTTCTCGTCGCGCTGGATCACGCCAACGTCCGCGATCGCCCCCCAGTTGATACTGGTGGCCGGCAGACCGAGAGCGCGCCGCTTCCACGCGAGGCCGTCGAGATAACCGTTCGCGCTCGCATACGCAGCTTGCCGGCTATTGCCGCTGAGATTGGCCACGGACGAGAACAGTACAAAATGCTCGAGCGGCAGTTCGCGCGTATGTTCGTGCAGCAGCCGCGCGCTCTCGGCCTTGGCGCGCATCGTCGCGATGAGCGTGGCCGGCGTCATGTCGACGACCGGTTCGTCGAGGATGCTCGCCGCTGCGTGGAACACCCCGCGCAACGGCCGCCCGCTACGAGTAACAACGCCAAACAGGGCGCGCATCTCCGCCGCATCGGACACGTCGCAGACCACGCATTCCACGTCGATGCCCCGTGCCTTCAGTCCATCGACGAAAGCGCGCCGCGCGGGTGTATCGGCGGCACTGCGCGAGGCGAGCACCAGATGGCGCGCGCCGCTTGCGGCCAGCCATTCCACGGTCTGTTGCCCGAAGCCGCCGAGCGCACCGGTCACGAGGTAGAGCGCTTCGCCATCGAATGCGGGGGTTTCGAGCACCTGTGCGGGCAAGACCGTGCAGGTTGCGCCGTCCGCGCGCCCCGTGTCGAAGCGCACGATCAGCGAGCCGTCGCCCTCGGGCAACGTGAGCTTGCGTGCGGTCAGGTCAGCGAGCGTCAGCGCCAGGCAGTCGGCCGCGGCAAGCGCTCCGCTGCCTGCGTGCGAGGCGGCGCGCGCCAGCGCGGCGGCGAACGGCTGGGCACGTTGGGTCAGCACACGCAAGTCCGCCCGCGTGACCGACGACGCCGTACCCGGCAGTGGCACCAGACCTGCTTCCTGCGCGGTATCGACCAACGCGCCGCCCACGGCCAGCATGCGCCAGCCGAACTGGGCGGCCCACCGGTCGAGCGGCGCCGCGATCAGATCAAAACCGCGCCCGAGCGTCGCGTTCGCGCACGCCGCCTCGATCGCCAGTGGTGTCGCCAGGGTCACGTTCGGCGACATCTCCCGGCGACCGGCCGGCGCGACTAGCGTGACCTGCACGCCGCGCAGACGCAGCTCGATCGCCACGGCAAGACCGAGCGGATCAGCCATCACCAGCGCGCTGGATCGCGCGAGCGGGTCGGCCCGCTCGACCAGACAGTGTGCGAGCGCGGCGCGCGCACCCGCCACCAATAACGCGCGCGCGTCGATGCTGTCGTCAAGCGAAGTCAGATGGAACGTGGCGCGGGGTCCGCGCACGTGCGTGGCGAACGTGCCAGGCGCAAAACCGTAAACGCGCTGTCCCGCATGCAGATCGCTGACGCCTTCGCCAATGGCGCTCACCGTCGCGACCACTTCGACGAACGGCACATCGAGCGTATCGCCTTGTGAAGCGCGCAGCGCCTGATTCGTCAGCGCCACTGCTTCGACCTTCAGCTCAATGGCTCCGGCGCACAATGGTGGGCGCGCGGTTTCGATCAGCCTGACCGTCGTGTCTTCCGGATCGCGCTCGCCCGCCGCGCGCACGCGCAGCGCCCGGCCACTGGACAACGAGACCTTGGCTTCGAGAGGCAGCGTCAACGCCGGGTCGTGCGCGAGCCGGCTGAAAAACCGCGCGCCGCCGCGCAACGCGACTTCGTCTTCTCGCGCGTCGGTGAGCAGTTCGCGCGACGCGGCGTCAACGTCGTCGCGCGTCGGCAGATGCGGCAGGTCGATGCTGCTAAAGCGCATGCCTTCAATTTCGTTGAACGCGACGCGCGCAAAACCGTTGAGCGCTCTTTGCGCCGGCTCGACCGGGCCGTCTTCTGGGACGATCGCAAAGGCACCCCGCGTGACGAGGTAGGCGCGCGCACGCGCAGTCGCGGGCGCCGCCGCGAGTGCGCGCGTCACGGCCTGCATGAGCAGCAATGCGCCGGTTGCCGTGGGGTCGTCACTCGCCGCGCCGGCGTTCAACCCATGCAGGAACGCGGCGCCCGCGAGCGGACCGGACGCGCCAAGCAACGTCTCGAGCCTGGCGCGTGCATCGGCATGCAACGCCGGCTGGCCGTCGCTCAATTGCACGTAGTCCGACGCATCGAGCCGTAGCTTCACCGTCGCGCCGAGCGCTTCGAGCCCGGCGATCACCGGTTCGACAATATCGCAGCCCGCTCCGTCATCGACGACGAGCCATGCACCCGTGCGCAAAGACGCCGCCGCCGCGGGCAACTCTGCCCATTGATACGCGAGCATCTGAAGCTTGACGGCATCGCCCCACTGATCGACGCGCGCGAGCTTCACCGGCGACGCCGTCACGCACATGCCGCGAATCGCCGCGAGCACGCGTCCGGTGTCGTCCATTAGCGTGAGATCGGCTTCGACGCGGCGCGGCGTCGCAGACGTGCGCACCACCTCGCACCAGAAGCGCGGCGGCAGCGGCTCGGCGTCGATCCGCAACTCGCCGAAACCGGTGGGCAGCCACGCGCAGTCGCGTTCGTCGAGCAGGCCGACCAGCATCTGGAAACACGCGTCGAGCGGCGCCGGATGCGCGCGGTAACCGTCTCCCGTCAATCCGTCGTTGCGCACGATCCGGCCGAGCAACCGGCCGCCGCCCGGCGCACGCCGCAGCGTTTCGATCGAGCGGAACGCGGGACCATACTGCAAGCCGATGCGCGCCAGTTCGCGATAGAACGTCTCGACATCCAGCACTTCATTCGAGGCCTGCAGGCTCGCCGCAAGGTCGATGTGCGTCGTTTCGGCAGCGGATAAGGCCGCCAGGCGCGCCGTCAGATGCAGCGTGCCCTCGCCGTTCCTGCCGCCCTCGACGCTGCGGATGGACGCCGTCTGCGTGACGCGTTCGCAAGCGGTCACATAGTCGATCGCGCGTTCGGTGGACAGCACTAGCGGCGCGTGGATGGCCAGATCCGTGATGCGCCAGCCGGGCGCCTGCGGATGCAAGGTGGCGGCGGCTTCCAGCAGCGTCTCGAGGTAGCCGGCGGCCGGCATGATCGGCGTGCCGGAGACGACGTGATCTTTCAGCCACGCCAGATTCTGGTGTTCGAGGTCGTTGACCCATACGTCGTGCGCCGGATACAACTCGCAGCCGAGCAGCGGACGCGTGGTCGGGCTCATGCGTTGCCACGCGGCGCGCTCGGTTTCCGCCCACAGAGGTTCGCGCTGCCACGGGTAATTCGGCAGCGGCGTGAAACGGCCGGCGCCATTGAGCACATGCCAGTCGAGCGTCGCGCCATGCGCGTAGATCTGGGCCACCGCGCGATGCACGCGGGCGCGTTCCGGCTCGTTGCGCCGCAGCGTCTCGACGAGACGGATGTCGGCCGCGTGCGCCTTCGCGCAATCGCGCAACGCCGAGGCCAGCACTGGATGCGGACCGATCTCGACGAAAATCGCGTGACCCTCGTCGAGCAGTGTCTGCACCGCCGCCATGAAAGCCACGGGCTGCCGCACGTTCTGCGGCCAGTAGTCGGCGCCGAACGCGGCACCTTCGACCAGACGTCCGCTGACGGTCGACACCACCGGCACCCGCGGCACACGTGCAACGACCGGCTGCAACGCCGCGTGCAGTTCGTCGAGGATCGGTTGCATCAGATGGCTGTGATACGGCACTTCGACGTTCAGCACGCGGTTGAATATCTCGTGCTGCGAGAGTTCGGCGGCGAGTGCCTCGATAGCTGCGGTGTCGCCCGCCAGGGTGATCGTGCCCGGACCGTTCACGGCGGCGATCTCGACGCGCCCTTCGAAGCGCGCGAGCATCGGCGCGATCGCGTCGGCGCCGATGCCGACGGCGAGCATGCTGCCGGTGCGGGCCGTGCGTGCCTGCAAGCGGCTGCGCTCGTAGGCCACGCGCAGGGCATCGTCGAGACTGAGCGCGCCGCTTACCGCGGCCGCCGCCACTTCGCCGACGCTGTGACCGACGATCGCGCCGGGTTCGACGCCGGCCGCCCGCAGCATCGCGGCGAGCCCCCACTGCACCACGAAGTTCGCGGGCTGCGCATACGCGGTCTCGCTGATGTGCGACGCGGCTTCGGGCTTGAGCATCTCCTCGAGAATCGAGAACCCGGCGATGCGACGGAAACTCGCATCGGCCTGGTCCGCGGCGGCGCGGTAGATCGGGTCGTCGCGGTACAGTTCCTGGCCCATCGCCCACCATTGCGGTCCCATGCCGGTGAACACGAAAACGGGCCGCGGCCGGCCTTGCGCGGACTGCTGGCCGGTCGCCACGCGCTCGTGCTTCTCGCCGGCGGCGAGCGCAGCGAGGCCTTGCACGATCGTCTCGATATCGGTGCCGAGCACGACCGCCCGGTGGCTCAGATGGGCGCGGTGCAGCGCGGTGGAATGCAGCACGTCGGTCAGTGTTTCGGGTTGGACGGCAAGCGTGCGCGCGTAGCGCCCCGCGAGTTCCCGCAGCGCGTCAGGATGACGCGCCGAGAGCGGCAGCATCAGCGGGAATCCCGCGGGACGCGCGACGCCGGCGCGCGCGTTCGCGCGCACGTCCACGGCCGGCGCGGAACGCAGTACCGCGTGGGCATTGGTGCCGCCGTAGCCGAACGAGTTGACGGCGACCAGCAGCGGCTCGTCGTCAGCCGCGAGCCGGAGCGGCGTGTTCGCGAGCCGCACCCCGAGCGCCTCGAAATCGATGCCAGGATGCGGCGCTTGCAGGTTGCCGAGTTCGAACGCTTCGCGATGCATCAGTGTGAGCACCGCCTTGATGATCCCCACGATGCCCGCGCCCGCTTCCAGGTGGCCGATGTTGCTCTTGATCGAGCCGAGCACGACGCGCTCGTCGCCGGTGCGGCCCGCACCGTACACGGAGCCGATCGATTCGGCTTCGATCGGATCGCCGACCGCCGTACCGGTGCCATGGCATTCGACGTAGCGTACCGCGCCTGGATCGATGGAAAAACGCTCGCAGATATCGCGGATCAACTGACTCTGCGCGGCGACGCTCGGCATCGAGATGCCGGGCGTGCGGCCGTCCGAATTGACGCCCGTACCGGCCACGGTGGCAAGGATCGTGTCACCGTCCGCAAGCGCACGTTCGAGCGTTTTCAGCACCACGACGCCGCCGCCCTCGCCGCGTCCATAGCCGTCGCCGCGCGCGTCGAACGACTTGCACTGGCCGTCGCGCGACAGAAAATGCCCCTTGCTCATGCCGATCGGGTATTCCGGGCGCGTCATCACGTTCGCGCCGCCGACCACCGCCATCTCGCAGTCACCGTTCCAGATGTCGCGGCACGCATAGCTGAAGGCGACAAGCGAAGACGAGCACGCAGTGTCGATCGAAAGGCTCGGCCCGCGCAGATCGAACGCATGCGAAAGGCGGTTCGACAGCATCGTCATCATCATGCCGGCCGCGGTGTTCGCGTTGTGGCGCGCGCGGTTCGACGGCTGCATCAGCGTGATCATGTGATCGAGCATGAAACCGCCCACGTACACACCGACGTTACGCCCGGCGTGCGCGGTCAGGTCGAGCCCGGCGTTTTCGAACGCCTCCCAGACCAACTCGAGCAGCAGCCGCTGCATCGGGTCGAGGTTTTCAGCCATGCGCGGCGGTAAATCGAAGAACCCGGCATCCATCGCGCGGACGTCCTGGATGAGGAAATTCCCCTTGTCGACATAGGCTTTGCCTTTCGCGTGTTCGTCGGCGGCAAAGTAGCGCGCGGCGTCCCAACGGTCGGCCGGCACCGGGCCGGCTGTCACGATGCGTTGGCGCAACGCGCCGACCAGAGTGTCAAGATCGTCGAGGCCGGCCGGAAGGCGGCACGACATACCAATCACGGCGATATCGCGCATGACTTCAATTCCTTTATGCTGGCACTAGCCAGTAGTTGATTAGGCCCAGCGCGCGCGGCGCGGGCAGACTGGCGGCGCCGGGTTACCCTTGGGTCGACCCGCGGCGGCGCTGTTCATTCGTAGAAGACGCTCACCACCTGGACGCTGCGCGTTTCTGGCTGGGCGCCGTAGCGGTTCCACGACGGTCCGCTTTGCCGCTGCAACTGCAATGCGACGTCGAAGCGGTCGTAGCGGCGGCGCAATTCGATCCACTGCTGCTGCCCACCGCCCTGATCGAACTGCGCGAACGCGTTCAGATCGAGCCGGCGGATGCCGACGTCGCGCCAACGCGCCATCACGAAACCGCCGTAACGTGTCGGCAGATCCTGCGAAGCGACGCCGGTCGAGAGCGCATTGGCCCAGCCCCTGACGTCGGTCTGCTGCGAGGTGCGCCATTGCGCCGGCGTCGCCCCGGCCGCGTTGCCTTGCAGTTCCGCGGTCAGCGACAGGTCCGTCGGTAGCGTCCACGTCGCGCCGACCGCGTAACTGGTGCGAAACGCCGTGTCGTTCACATCGTTCGCGCGCCCGATCAGCGAGGGGCGTCGCCCGCCGGTCCATTCCGCATAGGCCACCAGAGGATCCGCCGGCGACACGCTTAGATTCAGGCCCACCTGGGGCGAGCCGTGTTCTTCGCCGTAAAGCAGCAGCTGCGGCTGCACCGACGCGCTCACCTTCTGGCTACCGACGAACAGCCAGCGATTGACTCCGTTCGTGCGTTGCAGCTTCGATGTCGCGCTTGCACTGCCCGGCTCGCGCTGGCTCGTGAGGCGCGGCGAAAACATCAGTTGCGCGGAGCCGCTGTCCCACACCTGCTGCGCGCGCACCGCGACCGTGCCGAGCCGGTTCACGCGACGGCTTTCCGGATCCGGCGACAGATCCGGGTTGACCGCGCCGGCCCTGAAATAATCGGTCGGGTTGTAGCCGACCGCGGCGCCGACGCGTTCGTTGACGGCGCCCAGGTCGAAGCCCAGCACCGGCGTCACATTCCATGCCGCATAGGCCTCGCGTAGCGTGGTCTCGCCATACGCTGCCGGTGCAGACGCCGACAACGGATCGAAACGGTCGTAGCGCGCCGACAAGTTCAGATTCACGTCCGGCACGACGGTCTTGTGCAGCTGAAAATCGAGCGCAAGCTGGTTTTCCAGCGACGACTCCGCGTGGCGATACGCGCTCGCGCGCACCGCCTCCTCGATGCTCGCGCGCCAGGAGTGTGGCTCGGCCTTCAGCGTGCCGTCTGCCGGCTGCGACGTGTCGGCGAGGTTAAGCGCGGCCGCGACGTCACCGTCCACCGCGGCGGGAAAGGGCGGCACGATATCGCTCCCGGCAGCCATAGCTTGCGCGAACTGCGACGTGCAAGAGCCGATCGCGAGCAGCGCGGCCGAGTGCAGTACGCGCGAACGAATCAACTTCATTGCGGCTTGAAGCGCGGCAGGTAATCGCGCTGCAACCACGCATCCGGAATCTCGCGCCACGCGTAATTCGAGTAGCGCATCACGGTGATCCAGTTGGTGTCGATGCCGTCGATGATCACGATCTCGGTCGGACGCACGACGCCCAGTTGCAGAGCGTACGCGCGGTAGATCGACGTCTTCAGCAGGCGCCCGCTTTCAGCGTAGAACTTCGCCTTGACCGGCCGCCCGTTAGCCGCATCGAGCCACAGTTCGATGCGCGAGTACTGCAAGCCCGCGCGCTTGCCGGTCAGCGACAGCAGGTTCGCGCGGCGCATCTGCCGGTCGCCGTCCAACACGTCCTCGATGCCGCTCAGGGCCGCCGTATAGTCGTACGCGAAATTGGTCGTGACGACATCGCCGTTCGACTCCTGGCCGAGCAGCCGCTGCTCCGGCGAGATGCGGATGCTGCCGCTGCTTGCCGGATCGTAGAACCACAGGTCGTTACCGTTCTTCAGCATCAACTTGCCGAGGTCGCGCGCGGGCGCCTCGAAGCGCACCAACGTGCGGTACGAACCGCCGTTTTCGTCCGGCTTCGAGTAGATCGACAGCACATTCGCATCGACCTGTTTGCCGTTGCGATATTCAGTCAACGAAGCGGTCAATGTGTAGGAGCGGGCCGGCGTGCGGATCACGTCGCTCGCCGCAAGCAACCGCTGTGCATCGGGCTGCGTCTGCGCGAAAACGGGTGGCGCGAACATCTGAAAGAACAGCGGGAAAAATACAGCGATAACAGCCAAACGACGCACGGGTCGCCTCCGGTCGAAAGAAAAGGAATTACACATGGCGCAAAGCCTCGACGATCGAAAGACGCGCCGCGCGGCGCGCCGGCCACCATGCCGACACCGTCGCGACCGCGGCGAGCGCGAAGAACGTAAAGCCGATAGCGCGCCACTCGCCCCAGACGCGCACGGTCAGCGGGACGGCTTCCACGCGCGCCGGCGGTGTCCACGTCAGACCCAGCCGGTTGATGACGGCCGCCGCCACCAGTGCGATAACCACGCCGATCGCGGTGCCGGTGAGGCCGAGCAGCAGCCCTTCACAAACGAACAATGCCTGGATGTCGGCACGCCGGTTGCCCATTGCGCGCAAGGTGCCGATCTCGACCGTGCGCTCGACGATCACCGTGCTCATCGCACTGCTGATCACGAACAGCACGATCGCGCCGATCAACGCGAACATGAAACCGAAGATGACCGCGAACATCGAGTTGGTCTGGCCGTAGAAGGGGTTCAGCGTGGCGAAGTCGAGCACGTCCATCGGCTGGTCGGCGAAACGTTCGGCGAGCAGCGTCTCGATGCGCCGCTGCGCGGCCGCGAGGTCGGCGGTGTGGTGCAACTGCACCTCGAGCGCGGTCACGCGCGGTTCGTCGCCGCCGTAGATGAGGCGCTGCGCGCCGCGCAGATGCAGCGCGAGATAGATGTCGTCGAGTTCCTTCACGCCCTGGCGCTGTGCCTTCACCACCGTGAAGTCGCCGACGTTCGGAATGCCGTGCGTGCTGGTTGCCAACACATCGATGCGCGCGAGCTTGCTCAAGGACGGCCGGCCCGCCGCTTCGTTGGCGGCGAGCGCGAGCACGTCGGCGGGCGCGTCGCCAATCTCGCGCGTCTTGCGCTCGTCGAGCACCGCCTGCGGCATTGCGCAATCGGGCACGTGCAGCGGGCCGCACAGTTGCAGCACGCGCGCGAGGCCCTCGCCGACCACTGCCGCGTTGTCCGCGCTCCCCTCGAGTGCGGAGGTCTTGATCTGATCCGGCAGCGCGTAATCGTTCCACGACATCATGCGCGTCTGATCGACCGGCACCGTGCCGGACGCATAGACCGTGCGCGACATGCCCGCATCGAAATTGCCGGCGATACCGCCGAGTTGCAACGTCGGCGTAATGATCCGAATCATCGGCTGAAGCACGGGATCGTCACGCAACGCTGCGGCGACGCGCTCGTAATCGCGGATGCCATACACGGTCGGATTGCCCATGCCATAGGAGAAATAGCCGCGCCGCTGCACTTGCAGGTGGCCGCTGTCGCGAACGAAGTCGGTCTGCATGCCGAGCGTGATATCGCGCGTATAGCCGCCGAAGAGCAGGATCGCGCATACGCCGACGATGATCGACAGCAGCGTGGCAAGCGAACGGCGACGGTTGCGCTGGAGGTTGCGCAGCGCGAGGGTGAGCGTGTGTTTCATGCGGCGACTCCCCGCATGACGTGTTGCCCGACGATGCGACCGTCGCGCATCTCGACGATTGCGTCGGCGGCCGCGCGCAGTTGCGGATCGTGCGACGACACGAGGAACGACACGTGACGCTGCCACTGCATGCTGCGCATCAATTCGATGATCGACTCGCCGGTGCTGCTGTCGAGGTTGGCGGTGGGCTCGTCGGCGAGCACCAGCGCGGGATCGGCGGCGAGCGCGCGGGCGATTGCTACGCGCTGCCGTTCGCCACCGGAAAGCTGTCCCGGGCGATGCCGCGCCTTGGCGGCGAGCCCGACCGCGTCGAGCAGTTCGCCCACCCGCCGCGCCCGCTCACGCGCCGGCTTGCTCGCCATCATCAGCGGATACTCGACGTTCTCGTAAGCCGATAGCACCGGCAGCAGGTTGAAGTTCTGGAACACATAGCCGATGCGGCCGGCGCGGAAATCGGACAATTCGTCGTCGGACAGCGCGCCTGTGTCCAGGCCGTCTATGACGATGCGCCCGCTGTCCGGTCGATCGATGCAGCCGATCATGTTCAGCAGCGTGGTCTTGCCGCTGCCCGAGGGGCCGGTGAGCACCGTTAGCGCGTCGGCGCTCACGCGCAGATTGACATCGGCCAGGCCGACCACCTGCACTGCATCAAGCCTGTAGCTCTTGTAGAGATTTTCGATACTTATGTCTGTCGTCATCGGTTGCGTAATTTGATTCATGCGCCCTGCGGCGAGAAAGCGCACGATACAAATGCACTGAAGATTCCCGAATCAGATTTGTCCGATTTTCCAGACGTGAGCGTCGAATCAGATGTTTCGTCGGACCCGCTAAGACTCATGCGCCTCGCGAACGAATAAAACGCTGTTGCCAATACGTAATATCGCGGATATTCCGGTTTTGTCTGAAGCCGAAACGCGGTTTCGTGAGAAATATCAAAAGGACGAATACAAGGACCACGACGAATGGACACCCCATGCCGAATTCCACCACACGCGCCTTTTCTGTAATCGCCGGCAATAAACCGCGACTACAATCTCCTCGAAGCGCGCACAGCAACGTGCGCCGCATTGCCAGAACATAAGCCGACGGCCGGTGCCGCCGTGAACGGCGATTAGAGATCCTCATGCATAAAAAGCCATCCGCGCCTTGGCGCAGAAGGAACGCCGCGGTCGCGACCGCCGACAACGCGCTGCTTCGCGCCCCTGCCCGTCCTGACCGCTTTGCCGGAGGCGGCGCCGAGAGCCGCACGTTTAGCGAACACGCCGCAAACGTGGGCCGCTTTTTCGGTTTTTCAGTCGCCGAGCTCGGCTCCGAAAACGAGAGCCGTCTGTTCGTGCTGCGCACGGTGCTGAGCGTCGGCTTTCCGGTCGTACCGCTGGCGCTGGCCGCGCTCGCCGGCGGTGCGTGGCAGCGCTGGCGCGATCCGCGTGTGGCCTTGCCGGCGATCTTCGCGGGCACCGGCTTCATCGTGCTGCAAAGCTCGGCGACGGTTCGCGAACTCTACATCCTGCCGTTCATCGCCCCGCTCGCCGTGCTGGCGATGCAAGGCGTCGAGAAGCTGCCGCAGCGTCTGCACGTAAGCTGGGACATGACGAGCCGCGTGCTGTTTGGCAGCGCCGCCGCGCTCGCCTGGATCATCTGGTCGATCATGAGCGGCCCGGCGAACACACATGCGTCACTGCACCGGCTCGGCCGCTGGCTGCCGCTCGATTGGGTGATGCCGGTCAAACCCGGACTGATCGCGGCCGCCTTGCTGTTGACGTTCGGCTGGCTGTGGCTGCTACCGGTGTTCAAATACGCGGGCAAATGGCGCGGCGTGCTGAGCTGGTGCGCGGGCGCGATCGTCGCGTGGGGTTTGGTGAGCACCTTGCTGCTGCCGTGGCTCGACTATGCGAAGAGTTATCGCTCGGTGTTCGAGAGCCTCGGCGCCCGTATGAATATCGAATGGAACGACGGCGATTGCATGGCAAGCACGGGGCTCGGTGAATCCGAAGCGCCGATGCTGTACTACTACACCGGCATCGAACATCAACCGACCATGGATACCGCTTCGACCGAATGCACGTGGCTGATCCAAGAGAGCCGTCACGGGACGGTGCGCCAGCCGTCGGGCGAATGGAGTCTGTTCTGGTCCGGCGCGCGTCCGGGCGACACGGACGAACTGCTGCGCGTATTCGTGCGCACACCGGTTGGCGCGAAAACGGTCGTCGGCAATTAGAAGCGGCGGCACGCGCCTAGAACGATGAACCGGGTGTACGCAGGAAGGCGATTTCTTCAGCCGTCGAGAGACGCCCGAGCGTCGCATTGCGATGCGGAAAGCGCCCGAAACGCTCGATGATTTCCGCGTGCCGCACCGCGGACCGGTGGTACGACTTGCCACCCGGCTCCGCTTCCAGCTGCTTGAAAAGACGCAGCGACTCGCGCTGACCCTCGAGCGTTTCATCGTGCTCGAACGGCAGATACGCGAACGCGCGATGGTGCACGGTGGGCAACTCGCGGTCGGCGCCACTGGCAACCATTTGCCGCGCGACGAGCAATGCCTTCTGATCGGCCGCAAACGCGCGCGCTGTGTCGCGACGACAATTGCGCGAGAACTGATCCAGCACGATGACGAGCGCCAGCGCGCCGAGCGGTGTTTGCGTCCAGCTATCGAGCGCGGATTCACGCGCCGCGTCGATCAGCGCACCGAAGCGTTCGCGCAGCATCGCGTCGAAAGCCGCATTGCGTGAAAACCAGATCTTGCGCTCGGTGTCGTACTCCGGCGCGCCCGGCACGCCGAACCAGCAGTCGAGGACTTCGCGCGCTTCCTGAGGCAAATTAGCGTAGTCCGGCGATGCCGCGCCGGATGCCTGGCCCAACCCGTTAGCCATTCCGGTTACGCATCCAGTCAGCCGTTTCGAAGAACGAGCCGAGCAGGCGTTCTCTGAGCGGCTCGGCGAGGCCAACATCTTCCATCGCCCACGCCATGCATCGGAGCCACTGATCGCGCTCGCTGGACGCGATCGCGAACGGCAGGTGCCGCGCGCGCAAACGCGGATGACCGAAGCGGCTGATGTAGTGATCGGGTCCACCTAACCAGCCGCACAGGAACCAGAAGAACTTGTCGCGCGAACCGTCGAGCGATTCGGGATGCAACGCGCGGATCCCGGCGAAATCCGCCTCGAGGTCCATCAGGTCGTAAAAGCGGTCGACCAGTTCGCGCACACGCGCTTCGCCGCCCACCAGTTCGAAGGCCGTCGGCTGCGCCGCGGACACTTCGTCGTTCAAATCACTCATACCGACTCACCAACTAATAAGAAAAATCACGCGTCCCGCAGCGATTGCAACGCCGGCCGCGCCAGCACATGCCGCAAGCTCAGCCAGCCGCCCACGCCGGCACACGCGATGCCGGCTGCAATGCCCGCCGGCAATAACCAGGGATTGAAACTCAGATAAAACTCGAACACGCGCGTCGCCAGCACGTAGCCGATGGCCTGCGCGCCGGCCGCCGCCATCAAGCCCGCCAGCGCGCCCACCGCGACGAACTCGGCGATCTGCACCGCCCGTACCTGACGATGCGACGCGCCCAGCGCGCGCAGCAGCGCGGATTCTCGCATACGCTCATCGCGCGTGCCGGCGAGCGCCGCGTACAGCACGAGCACGCCCGCCGCGAGCGTGAACGCGAACAGGAACTGCACCGCGCCGATCACCTGCTGCAACACGCGCTGCACCTGCGCGAGGATCGGGCCGGTGTCGATGGCCGTCAGGTTCGGATAGGCGGCGATCAGGCCGTCGATGGTCGACTGCTTTTCCTGCGGCAAATGGAAGCTCGTGATAAACGTCGCCGGGAAATCCCGCAATGCCGCGGGCGGCATCAGCACGAAAAAGTTGACCTTGAACGAACCCCAGTCGAGCTTGCGCACGCTGGTGACCGGCGCGTCGATCTGCAAGCCGGTCACGTCGAAACGCAGCGTGTCGCCGGGTTTCACGTTGATCAGCTTGGCGAGTCCCTGCTCGATCGAAATCTGCGGCGTCTTCGTGTCGCCGTACCATGTGCCGGCTGAGAGGCGATTGTCGTCGGGCAGCTCCGTCGTGTACGACAGATTGAATTCGCGATCCACGAGACGCTTGGCGTCGTCGCCCTTGAACGAATCGGGATTGATCGGCTTGCCGTTGATCGCCGTCAGCCGTCCGCGCACCATCGGCGCGAGCACCGTGCCGGACACGCCGTGTGTGTTCAGATATTGCGTTACGGCGTCGCGTTGATCGGGCTGGATGTCGATGATGAATTCGTTCGGCGCATCGGGCGGCGTCGATTTGCGCCAGCCGGCCACGAGGTCGTTGCGCGTCATCGCGATCAGCAACAGGCACATCAGGCCGATGCCGAGCGCGGTGATCTGCAGCGCGCTCGCGCTGCTGCGCCGTTCGAGCGACGCCAGCGCATAACGCCAGCCGATGCTCGCATTCACGCGCTCGCTGCGCACGACGCGCGCCGCGCCCCACAGCGCCAGCCGCGCGATGCACGCGAACACCAGCATCCCGCCCGCGAAGCCGCCCGCCACGATCCCGCCGAGCTTCAACTCGCCCGCCGCGATAATCAGCAGCGCGGCGAATAGCGCGATGCCGAGCGCGTAGGCCGCCCACGCCGTGCGCCCCGCTTCGCCCCATTCGCGGCGCAGCACGCGCACCGGCGGCACGCGCGTGAGCGGCAACAGCGGCGGCAACGCAAAGCCCAGCAACAGCACGAGACCGGCCGCAATGCCTTCGAGCGCCGGCCATGCCGTCGGATACGGGAGCGCGACATCGATCAGACTGCCAAGCCACGTGAGCAACGCCAGATGCCCCAGATAACCGAGCGCCACGCCAAGCGCGCCGCCGATCAAACCCAGTCCCACGAATTCGAGCGTGAAGAGTGCACGTAAAGTCGACTGGCTGACGCCGAGACAACGCATCGCCGCGCAGCCGTCCAGATGCCGGCGCATATACCGATGCGCGGCCATCGCAATCGCCACGGCCGCCAGCAACGCAGTGAGCAGCGAGACGAGCGTGAGGAAGTGGCTCGCGCGATCGAGCGTCTGACGCACTTGCGGCTGGCCGTCCTGCAGCGATTCGAGCGCGACGCCGCGCATCTTGCCGCCGTCCACGCGCTCATGCGCGAACTGCGCGAAACGCGCCACCGACTCGTCCGTGCCCGCGACGAGCAAGCGGTACGTCACGCGGCTGCCGTAGGTGACGAGACCGGTCGACGGCACGTCGTCGGCGCGCAGCATCAGGCGCGGCGAGAAGTTGACGAACGAGAAACCGCGGTCGAGCTCGCGCGTGATCACCGCGCCGATCGTGAAGTTGCGACCGCCTACTTTGACCGCATCGCCGACATGCACCTTCAACGCATCGAGCAGCGCCTGATCGACCCACACCACGCCCGGCGGCGGAATCGACTGAGCCGGGTGGTCCGCGGCGCCCGGCGCCGACGCAATGCGCAACGCGCCGCGCAACGGATAACCGGGCGACACGGCCTTGATGGCAGCGAGCCGCGAGACCGGCTGCGCGCCGGTCGAATTGATCATGCTGGGAAAGATCGCCGTGCTGGCGGTATTCAGACCGAGTGCCTTGGCTTGCCCGGTAAATTGCGGATCGACCGGATGATCGGCCCGCACGATGAAGTCGGCGGCGATCATGCGCCGCGCATCGCGTTCGAGCCCCTGATGCAGCCGGTCAGCGAGAAAGCCGACACTCGACAAAGCCGCCACGGCCAGTACCAGCGCCAGCAGCAGCATCGTCAACTCGCCCGCGCGCCAGTCGCGCGCCGTCATGCGGATGGCCTGGCGCACCAGATCCATGCCGCCGAACCGGCGCGCCGTCGTCGGCAAAGCCGCGCGCGCCGTGGAACCCCGTACCGAATCGCTCAATCGTGCCTGCTCCTGGCAAAGCGCGACACCATGTGCGTCGCCATGCCGCGAAAACCGCCCTGCACCCCACGCCAGAGCCGCGGCAACGCCCAGCCGGCGAGCATCAGGAAGCCCACCATCAACACCAGAAATACGAGCGGCACAAACAACGCGAGCAGCATGCCGCCGAACACGAGTCCGTCTTCAGCGGTCGATGTCACCACATTCGATACCGGTTCCGGCGACAGATTGATCAACGCGCGCGTGCCCGCTTTAGCGAGGTGCGCCGTGCCCGCCAGCGTGCCGCCCGCGAGCGCGGCCACGGTCAGCAGCGCCGGATCGGCATGGCCGAGCGCGCCGGCTGCCAGCACGGCGCCCGCCGGAATGCGGATGAAGGTATGGACCGCGTCCCACAGCGAATCGAACGCGGGGATCTTGTCGGCAAGGAATTCGGTGACGGTGAGCACGCCCGCCACGCCGATGACCCACGGCGAGGACAGCGCGGACAGCGTATCGGGAAGATGAACAAGGCCGAGACGGGCGAACACGCCGGCCAGCAGGACCGTCAGATAGAGGCGCAGGCCGCTGCCCCATGAGAGGCCCGCCGCGAGCGAAAGTGATTCAAGCATGGCCGCCTCCAGGCGCGCTGTGCGTGCCGGGCGCTTCGACGGACCACTAAAGGGGGCCGCACTGAAGTCGTCAGACCCGCGCCAAGCCGGCCGCGCCAAATGGGCCGCGGACAATTTCAGGTTGGATTCAATCTTATTATAGCCACGTTAATTCGCAGAACGAAGAGCGGCGAATAAATGGGCGGCCTAAATGGAGGCGCGAGCCGGGCGCAGGCAGATTGGGTAAAGACGCCCGGCGGCGGTTTGGAATGCGAGGCTCAATGCGCGGAAGACAGCTTCAGGCCGATCAATCCGATCACGATCAGCGCCGCGCTGGCGACTCGCGCGACGGTCAACGCCTCGCCCATCATCACGATCCCGAAGATGAACGCGCCGACCGCGCCGATTCCCGTCCACACCGCGTAGGCCGTGCCGAGCGGCAACTGGCGCATGGCCATGGCGAGCAGCACAAAGCTGCCGAGCGCGGTCACGACCGTGAACACGGACGGCCAGAGACGGGTGAAACCCTCGGAGGTTTTAAGACCGGCGGCCCAAGCGATTTCGAGCAAACCGGCGATTAACAGAAGAATCCAGGACATGAGACAACTCCATGGTCAGATGGGGCCGTCCCCGTTTGTGAAACCGCAAGGTCGTCCTTACGAATTGTAATTGTACCAAAACTGCCCTGATGCCGCCGGCAGCGGGCCGCCGCAAGCGTGTGCGCCCCCGTGGCAAATTACCCACACAGCCTCAAACCGCACCCACCAGCCGGTATCCGACGCCCGTTTCCGTAATGATGTGCTCCGGCTGCGCCGGATCGCGCTCCAGCTTGCCGCGCAGATGCGCCATATAGATGCGCAAATAGTGATGGCTCTCGACATGCGACGGCCCCCACACATCGCGCAGCAACTGGCGGTGCGTCAGCACGCGGCCGGCATGGCGCACCAGCGTCGCGAGCAGCCGGTATTCGATCGGCGTCAGATGGACGACCACGCCGTCGCGGCTCACCTGCCGCAGGGCCAGATCGACGGTTACCGTGCCGAAGCGCACTTGCGGCGATTCGTTCGCGCCGCCCTGATTGCGCCGCCGCATATGCGCGCGAATCCGCGCCAGTAACTCGGACACGCCGAACGGCTTGGTGAGGTAGTCGTCCGCGCCGGCATCGAGCGCGGCGACTTTTTCGCTCTCCTGGGTGCGCGCCGACAGCACGATCACCGGCAGCTCGCTCCAGCCGCGCAGTTCGCGGATGACGTCGAGACCGTCAGTGTCGGGCAGGCCGAGATCGACGATCACCAGATCGGGCTTGCGCGTCGCGGCTTCGACGAGACCCTGCTTGCCGGTTTCGGCGTCGTGCACAACGATGCCCTCGCCTTCCAGCGCCGTTCGCACAAAGCGGCGAATCTGCTTTTCGTCTTCGATCAGGACGACGGTAATGCTGGGGTCACTCATGGCTAGGCTTGGAAAGCGAGTTAAGAGTTGAATCGCCGCCGGAATCGGAGTCAGTCAAGGAATCGGCGCCCTCGTCTTCCAGTGCATCCGGCGCGTCGGGCGGCGTTTCCACCGGCAGCGTGAACCAGAAGCGCGCGCCTTCGACACGGCCGTCCGCCGACACGCGATTGAGCGCGCCGATTGTACCGCCGTGCGCTTCCACGATCGCGCGGCAGATCGCGAGCCCCAGGCCGATGCCCGGCTTGGCCGACTCCTTCTCGCCGCGCGTGAATTTCTCGAACACGCGCGCTTCCATGCCGGCGGGCAAGCCCGGGCCGCTATCGTCGACGGTCACGCGCACGAACGACTTGCCGTCCGCGTCGAGACGCTGCGCGCCGATCGTCAGCGGCGTGGCCGGCGCGGTGTATTTGGCGGCGTTCTCGAACAGGTTGGAGAAGAGGCGCTCCATCAGCACGGCGTCGAGGTGCAAGAGCGGCAGATCCGCGGGCAGTTTCACCTGCACCGGATGATTCGCCAGCACGCGTTTGCACGCGCGCAGCGCGGCGCCGACCGTTTCCTCGAGCAGCGTCCATTGCTGATTCAGTTGCAGACTGCCGGCCTGCAGACGCGCCATGTCGAGCAGATTCGTGACGATGCCGGTCATGCGCAGCGCTTCCTCGTGAATCGCCTCGACCAGCTCACTGTTGGGCTGCGCCTCGGGCGCTTGCGCGAGCATCGACGAGAAGCCGACGATGGTCGTCAACGGCGTGCGCAGATCGTGCGAGATCGCCGACAACAACGAGTTGCGCAGGCGCTCCGACTCCATGTTGACGAGCGCATCGCGCGCGATATCCACGTAATGCACCCGCTCCAGCGCGAGCGCGATCTGCGCGGCGAACGCGTCGAGCATACGCTGCTGCTCGGGCACGTCGAGCTCGCCCTCATCGCGCATTACGACCGCCAGCACGCCGCGCGTGCGCATCGGCGCCTTGAGCGGCAGGTAGAGCGCGGCGGCGGCCGGCAGCGTGTCGGTGCCGTGGCCGGCCGGCTTCTGCTGATCGTAGACCCATTGGCCGACGTCGCTATCGAGCATCTCGCCTTCGAGCGTGATCGCCGCGTCGGGATCCTCGATCTTCTGCTTCACCTGATCGACGCTGTCCGGCAACAGAATCGCGACGCGCGCGCCGAACACCTCGCTCACATGACGGGTGCCGATACCGACGATCTGTTCCATGGTCAACGCCGCGGCCAGCTCGCGCGCCATTGCGTACATCGCGCCGGTGCGCTGTTCGCGGCGCCGCGCCACGCTCGCCTCGCGGCGCAGGCTCGAAGTGAGATGGCTGATCACCAGCGACGTCAGCAGCATGCCGAGGAAAGTCAGCAGATATTGCGTATCGGAGACCGACAGCGACATGCGCGGCGGCACGAAGAAGAAATCGAACGCGGCCACGCTCATGAACGACAGCACCACGCCGGGCCCGCGCCCCAGCTTCACCGCGGCGAAGATCACGCCGAGCAGATACAGCATGACGAGATTGGTCAGATCGATATGGTCGATCAACTGGCTCGCCAGCAGCGTGATGGCCGCGCAGATCAACAGCGCGAAGCCGTAGGCGCGCGGCGGCGAGCGGCGTTCGCGCGCCGCGCTCAGCGCCTCGCGCCATGCGTTCGCGGTGGTGTTCAACAGATGCCGATGCTCGCCGCCGTCGCGCTCGGACGAGGCGCGAATCAGCGTGAGATCCAGATCGGCCGCCTTCTCGGCGATCCGTTCGCCGAGCGGCCGGCGCAGCCAGCGCCTCAAGCCCGTGCGTGCCGACGCGCCGGCCACCAGCTTCGACACGTTGCGGGCCTGCGCGTAGCCGATCAACGCGACGGCTGCGTCGGCGGCCGCCAGCGTGGCGGTTTCGGCGCCGAGTTCCGCGGCGAGTTTCAACGCGTTCAGCGTGCGTTCGCGGCGCTCATCCGGCAAACGCTGTAACGCCGGCGTCTCCACATAGACAGCGATCCAATCGGCCTTCAGGCTGGCGGCGAGACGCGCTGCCGCACGCACCAGCATCGGCGCTTCCGGGCCGGGGCCGACGCACACCAGCAAGCGCTCCCGCGCCTGCCAGATGCGCTGGATCGAACGGTCGGCGCGATACTCATGCATTTGCGCATCGACGCGATCCGCGGTGCGGCGCAACGCCAGCTCGCGCAGCGCGATCAGATTGCCTTTGCGGAAGAAGTTGCGCACCGCACGCTCGGCCTGCTGCGGCATGTACACCTTGCCGTCGCGCATCCGGTCGAGCAGTTCCTCGGCGGGCAAGTCGACCAGCGTGACTTCGTCGGCGCGATCGAACACGCGATCCGGCACCGTCTCCCAGACGCGAATGCCGGTGATCTGGCCGATCACGTCGTTCAGACTTTCGAGGTGCTGGACGTTGACCGTCGTATAGACGTCGATGCCCGCGTCGAGCAGTTCGTAGACGTCCTGCCAGCGCTTCAGATGCCGCGCGCCCTGCACGTTCGAATGCGCGAGTTCGTCGACGAGAATCAGTGCCGGCTTACGGGCCAGCGCGGCGTCGAGATCGAACTCGCCGAGCTTGCGGCCGCGGTACTCGATATGCGCGAGCGGCAGCACGTCGAGACCGTCGAGCAGCGCCGCGGTTTCAGTGCGGCCATGCGTTTCGGCGATGCCGACCAGCACGTCCGCGCCTTCGTCATGACGGCGCCGCGCGGCCTGCAACATCGCATAGGTCTTGCCGACGCCCGCCGACGCGCCGAAAAAAATCTTCAGCCTGCCTCGCTGACGTTTTTCTTCGTCGCGTTGCAGCTTGTCGAGCAACTCATCGGGATCGGGGCGGTTCATGCTCAATGGTTTTCATCGTTGGGCGAGCGTCGGTGAGTGCATGGTGGCACGTCGGCGACGCGGCCGCAAATAACGGGCACTGTTACGTCTATCGCATCACGCTGTCAAAAGGCAAAAGCGGAGTCGCGCGGACGCCGCCTTTGCGAAATACCGCGCTTCGTCGATCAACCGTGCTTCATCTCGTCCAGCGCCAGGTTCAGTTGCAGCACGTTCACGCGCGGCTCACCGAGAATGCCGAACTGACGGCCGCTCGTATAACGGTCCACCAGCGCCTGCACATCGTTCGCTGCGAGCTTGCGTGCCTTGGCAACGCGCTCGATCTGAAAAGCCGCTGCTGCCGGGCTGATCTCAGGATCGAGACCGCTGCCCGACGACGTCACCAGATCGACCGGCACCGGCTTCGACATATCCGTGCCGGCGGCCTTCAATGCGTCGAGGCGGCCTTTGATTTCGTCGAGCAACGCCGGGTTGGTCGGGCCGAGATTCGAGCCGCTCGAACCCTGCGCGTTGTACGGCATCGGGCTGGTGGCCGACAGGCGGCCCCAGAAGTATTGCGGCGCATCGAACTGCTGGCCGATCAGCTTCGAGCCGACCACCTTGCCGTCCTGTTCGAGCATGCTGCCATTGGCCTGATCGCTGAAGGCCGCCTGACCGACGGCGGTCATCACCGCGGGATAGGCAAGTCCGGTCACGGCGGTGAGCACCGCGAAGATCACGATCAACGGACGGAACAGATTTTTCATGATGAGTAATTCCTCTTGAACTAGCGCTTAGACCCAACCGAACGCGGCCAGCACCATATCGATCAGCTTGATGCCGATGAACGGCACGATGATCCCGCCCAAACCGTAGATCAGCAGATTGCGGCGCAGCAGGATCGCCGCGCCCAGCGCGCGATAACGCACGCCCTTGAGCGCCAGCGGAATCAGCAGCACGATGATCAGCGCGTTGAAAATCACCGCCGACATGATTGCCGAGGCCGGCGTGGCCAGATGCATCACGTTCAGCGCATTCAGCGCCGGATACGTCGTGGCGAACGCGGCCGGAATGATCGCGAAGTATTTGGCGACGTCGTTGGCAATCGAAAACGTGGTGAGCGAGCCGCGTGTCATCAGCATCTGCTTGCCAATCTCCACGATCTCGATCAGCTTGGTCGGATTCGAATCGAGGTCGACCATGTTGCCCGCTTCCTTCGCGGCCTGCGTGCCGGTGTTCATCGCCACCGCGACGTCGGCCTGCGCGAGCGCCGGTGCGTCGTTGGTGCCGTCGCCGGTCATCGCCACGAGGCGGCCTTCGGCCTGGTGCGCGCGGATCGTGGCGAGCTTCGCTTCCGGCGTGGCTTCGGCGAGGAAATCGTCGACGCCGGCTTCCGCGGCGATCGCCGCCGCGGTAAGACGGTTGTCGCCCGTCACCATGATGGTCTTGATGCCCATCTTGCGCAGTTCGGCGAAACGTTCCTTGATGCCGCCCTTCACCACGTCCTTCAACTCGATCACGCCGAGCACACGCGCGCCCTGCTCGCTTTTTTCGGCGACCACCAGCGGCGTGCTGCCGCGCCGCGCGACTTCGGCCACGGCGTTGCTGACTTCATTCGGGAAACGGCCGCCGTTGGCTTCGACGTAGTTCTTGACCGCATCGGCCGCGCCCTTGCGAATTTCACGGCCCGGCAGATCGACGCCGCTCATGCGCGTTTGCGCGGTGAACGCGAGGAACGTGGCATGCAGCGAGGCCATATCGCGTTGACGGATGTTGAAGCGCTGCTTCGCCAGCACGACGATGCTGCGGCCTTCCGGCGTTTCGTCGGCGAGCGACGAGAGTTGCGCGGCGTCCGCGAGCGATTCTTCCGTCAAGCCCGGCGCCGGCACGAATTGCGAAGCCTGGCGATTGCCCAGCGTGATGGTGCCGGTCTTGTCGAGCAACAGCACGTCGACGTCGCCGGCCGCTTCCACGGCGCGGCCCGAGGTGGCGATCACGTTCGCCTGCATCATGCGGCTCATGCCCGCCACGCCGATCGCCGACAGCAAACCACCAATCGTGGTCGGAATCAGACACACCAGCAGCGCGACCAGCGCGGTGATCGTCACCACGTGACCGGCTTTCGCCGCGTCGACCGAGAACATCGAGAACGGCAGCAGCGTGGCGGTGGCCAGCAGCATCACGATCGTCAACGCGACCAGCAGAATCGTCAGCGCGATTTCGTTCGGCGTTTTCTGACGCTTCGCGCCTTCCACCATCGCGATCATGCGGTCGAGGAACGCTTCGCCCGGATTCGCGGTGACGCGCACCACGATCCAGTCCGACAGCACGCGCGTGCCGCCCGTCACCGACGAAAAGTCGCCACCCGACTCGCGGATCACCGGCGCGGATTCGCCCGTGATCGCCGATTCGTCGACCGACGCGACACCGTCGATCACTTCGCCGTCGGCCGGAATCACGTCGCCGGTTTCGACCAGCACGACGTCGCCCTTGCGCAGATCGGAAGCCGTCAGAATGCGGATCGGCGACTTCGGATGCGGCTCGTTGAGCTTCTTGGCCATCACATCTTTCTTCGCGCTGCGCAGCGACGCCGCCTGGGCCTTCGAACGGCCTTCGGCAAGCGCTTCCGCAAAGTTGGCGAACAGCACCGTGAACCACAGCCACAAGGTGACCGCGAGAATGAAGCCCGCGGGCGCCTCGGCCTGGCCGCCGAGCGCGGCGATCCAGAGAATGGTGGTGAGAATGCTGCCGACGTACACGCAGAACATCACCGGATTGCGGAACTGCGTGCGCGGCGTCAGCTTCTTGAAGGAGTCCACGATCGCCGGGCGCAGCAGCGCTGGGTCGAACATGGACCGGGTTGCATTATGTTCAGTCATTGAATCCTCGAATTTCCCGTTTGCGCCTTGTCACTCGTTGGTCGCTTGTGTCATCCCGATGGGCCGCCTTAATGGGCGCCCATCATGATCAGATGTTCGACACCAGGACCGAGCGCGAGCGCGGGCACATAAGTCAGCGCGCCGACCAGCAGCACCGTGCCGAGCAACAGCACGACAAACAGCGGACCATGCGTGGGCAACGTGCCGCCCGTTACGCCGATGCGCTTTTTCGCGGCCAGCGAACCGGCAATCGCGAGCACCGGAATGATCGTGCCGAAGCGGCCGAACCACATCGCGATCGCGGTGAGCCAGTTGTAGAACGGCGTGCTCACGGTGAGGCCCGCAAACGCGCTGCCGTTGTTATTGGCAGCCGAACTGAACGCGTAGAGGATTTCGGAGAAACCGTGCGCGCCGGGGTTGGCGATACCCGCCTTGCCCGCGTCGGTGAGCACCGCGATCGACGTGCCGACCAGCACCAGCAGCGGCGTGAGCAGCACGACGATCGACACCATCTTCATCTCGTACGCTTCAATCTTCTTGCCGACGTATTCCGGCGTGCGGCCGATCATCAGCCCCGCCACGAACACGGCCAGCATCGCGAACACGAGCATCCCGTACATACCGGAACCCACGCCGCCGAAGATCACTTCGCCGAGTTGCATCAACAGCATCGGATAGAGGCCACCGATCGGCGTCAGCGAATCGTGCGTGTTGGCGACCGCGCCGCACGAAGCCGCGGTGGTCGCGACCGTGAAGATGCCGGACTGCGCGATGCCGAAGCGCGTTTCCTTGCCTTCCGCATTGCCGCCCGACTGCAGCGCATTGGCCGACTGGTCGACATGCAATGCGGCGATGGCCGGATTGCCGCCCTGTTCCGCGCTGATCTCGCCGAACACGCATACCGCAAACGCGATCGTCATGGCGGCGAGCACGGCCACGCCCTGCTTGCGGTCCGTGATCATGCGACCGAACACCAGCGCCAGCGCGGCAGGGATGATCAGGATCGAGAAGATCTGCAGGAAGTTCGAGAACGGCGTCGGGTTTTCATACGGATGCGCCGAGTTGCCGTTAAAGAAGCCGCCGCCGTTGGTGCCGAGCATCTTGATCGACTCTTGCGAGGCAACCGGACCCATCGCGACGGTCTGCGTTTTCACGGGCGTATCGACCGTGACCGGATTGCCCTTGGCGTCCTTCACCGGGTTGCCTTGTGCGTCGAGCTTCGGCGCGGCGTACGTGGTGGTTTGCAGCGTCGGGACGTCCTGATAGGCCTTGAAGTTCTGCACCACGCCCTGGCTCATCAATAGAGCCGCGACGATCGCCGACATCGGCAGCAAGACGTAGAGCGTCACGCGCGTGATGTCGACCCAGAAGTTGCCGATGGTTTGCGCGGTGTGACGCGCGAAGCCGCGAATCAGCGCGATCACCACCACGATGCCGGTGGCCGCCGAAAGGAAGTTCTGCACGGTCAGGCCGAGCATCTGCGTCAGATAGCTGACGGTTTGCTCAGGCGTGTAGTCTTGCCAGTTCGTGTTCGACACGAAACTGACCGCGGTGTTGAACGCGCCGTCGACCGTCATCGGGCCGAACTGCTGCGGATTGCCCGGCAGCCAGCCTTGCACGCGCAACAGCACGTACAGGAACGCCACGCCGAGCACGTTGAACGCGATCGTGGCGATCGCGTAGTGCTTCCAGCTCATTTCCGTCGACGAATCGACGCCCGCGATGCGATACAGCAAACGTTCGATGGGACCGCCGAAGCGGACCACTCGCGAACTGCCGTCCATCACGGCGCTCAGATAGCGGGACATCGGCACCGCGGCTGCCAGCAGCACGACGATGAAGAGACCCGCTTGCAGGACATTGTTCGAGTTCATTCAATGTCCTCCGCGCGCAACAGCGCATAGACCAAATAGGCGAACAGCAGCGCGGTCGCCGCGCCGGATAACCACAGAATCCAGTTCATGAGCGCGCTCCCTGCCCACGGCGAAACTGCATCAACTTCTCGCAGCCAGCGATTAACGCGAAGGTCAGCGCGGAAAACAGCACCAGCCCCCCGACATACAGCACATCCATTTTTGTTCTCCATTACACGGACTTTGGATAGCCGCAACGTTATGCCGAAGCGTGTAAAGGCCTGGTCAAAGATGGCGTGGTGTATATAAAAATCGCGTAAACGGACAAGGCCGTTCCATCCTGCGATGGAACGGCCTTGGGTTTGCTGGGCCTGGTTTTGGGGCGTGCGACGCCGGTTTGACTTCGGCTCGGGCGCGTCCGCCAATGCGCCTTCGTTTTTATACGGCTGCCGCTGTCGCGCTCATGTCGTCGTGCGTTACGGCAGCAGCACCGTCGAGCCTGTCGTCCGCCGTCCTTCGAGCTCCGCGTGCGCGCGGCCGACATCCGCCAGCGCGTAACGCTGATTGATGCTCGTCTTGACCTTGCCCGACACCAGCACGTCGAACAACTCGGTGGACATCGCCTCGTAGTCGCTGCGTTTGGCGATATAAGTGAACAGCGTCGGACGCGTGAAGAACAGCGAACCCCGTCCGGCGAATTCCGACGAATCGATCGGCGGCAACGGCCCCGACGCATTGCCGAAACTCACGAACAGGCCGAGCGGCGCGAGGCAATCGAGCGAACCCGTAAACGTGTCTTTACCGATCGAGTCGTACACCACCGGCACGCCCGCGCCGTTGGTGATCTCGCGCACGCGCCGGGTGAAGTTCTCGCGCGTGTAGACGATCGCGTGATCGCAGCCGTGCGCCGTGGCGATCTCCGCTTTTTCATCCGAGCCGACCGTGCCGATCACAGTCGCGCCGAGCGCCTTCGCCCACTGGCACACCAGCAGGCCGACGCCGCCCGCCGCGGCCTGGATCAGGATCGTGTCGCCGGCTTTCACAGGATACGTGCGGCGCAGCAGATATTGCGCGGTCAGACCTTGCAGCATCACCGAGGCGGCCTGCTCGTCGGTCAGCGCATCAGGCACTCTCACGACCTGCGCCGCCTGCAGCACGCGCTCCTGCGCATACGCGCCGGGCGGACGCCCCACGTACGCGATGCGATCGCCCACCTTGAGACCGGTCACGCCCGAGCCGAGCGCCGTCACTTCGCCGGCCGCCTCCATGCCGAGACCGCCGGGCAACGGCAACGGATACAGACCCGTGCGGAAGTACACATCGATATAGTTCAGCCCGACCGCCGTCTGCCTGACACGGATCTCGCCCGCGCCCGGCTCACCGACTTCGACGTCGACCCACTTCATCACTTCGGGGCCGCCGGGTTTATCGAATCGGATTGCTTTGACCATCATGTCTCCTTGAGGTTGGTTTGATTCAGGCGTGCCGGGAGCGAAAGCTCAAACCTGTTGCGTGAGGCGCAAGGTCAGCGAGTCGAGCACCATGCGCGCCGTCGAAATGTTGGTCGCGCAAGGAATGTTGTGCACGTCGCACGCGCGCACCAGCGCGTTGATGTCCGGCTCGTGCGGCTGCGGCGTCATCGGGTCGCGCAGAAAGATCACCATGTCCACGCGCCCTTCCGCGAGTTGCGCGCCGATCTGCAGGTCGCCGCCATGCGGGCCGGACAACATCCGCTCGACCGTGAGGCCGTGCGCGTCGGCGATGCGCCCGCCCGTCGTGCCGGTCGCCACGATGTCGCAACGCCGCAGCGTGTCGACGTATTCGCCGGCCAGTTTGACGATGTCGTCCTTTTTATGATCGTGCGCGATCAGCGCGATGCGGGTGGTCATGACGTAAGACTCCTGAAACCGTTGTGATTGTCGTTGTTGTGGTGATGCTTGACTGCGGGCCGCTCAGAACGTGCCCGGATAGGCGCCGCCGTCGATCAGCCAGTTCTGCCCGGTGATGTAGCCGGCGTGCACGCTGCACAGGAAGGCGCAAGCGGCGCCGAATTCCTCGCGCGTGCCGAAGCGGCCCGCGGGGATCGTCTTCGTGCGCTGCTTGCGCGCTTCGTCGACGGAAATGTTTTGCGCCTTGGCTTGCGCCTCGAAGGTGACGCCGATGCGGTCGGTGTCGAACAGCCCAGGCAGCAGGTTGTTGATGGTCACGCCGGTGGGCGCGACCTTGCGCGCGAGTCCCGCGACGAAGCCCGTCAGCCCCGAGCGCGCGCCGTTCGACAACCCGAGCACGTCGATCGGCGCCTTCACCGCCGAACTCGTGATATTGACGATGCGCCCATAACCGTTCGCGCTCATCGAGTCGATGGTCGCGCGAATCAACTCGATCGGCGTGAGCATGTTGCTTTCGAGCGCGCGGATCCAGTCTTCATGCGTGAAGTTGCGGAAGTCGCCCGGCGGCGGCCCGCCCGCGTTGTTGACCAGAATGTCCGGCTGCGGACAGGCGGCGAGCGCAGCGGCGCGGCCTTCCGGCGTGGTGATGTCGCACGCCACCGTCTTTACTTCCACGCCGCTTTGTTTGCGAATCTCCGCCGCGGTCGCTTCCAGCGTCTCGGCGGTGCGCGCGACGATCGTCAGATTGACGCCTTCGGCGGCGAGCGCTTCCGCGCAGCCGCGTCCCAAGCCCTTGCTGGCCGCGCAGACCAGCGCGGTGCGTCCTGCGATTCCCATGTCCATCAGTGTTCTCCTCGTGAAAACGTGGCCATTCGCGGCAAAGTTTCTCCGATTCTAGAAGAATCGGTGCCGGACTGCGCCGGGCCGTTGCAATCTCCGGTATCTTCGGGCGGCACTCTTTCGGTAAACTTGCGCCGTGGCGCGTTCGCCAGCCAGCCGGTTCTCCGGCCGAGCGGCGCGCCGAACCGATCCCTCTAGCCGCCGTTTGCGCCCCCGCCATGACTCAGGACAGCCGTTTCCCCAATCTCTTCATCCTCGATCACCCGCTGATCCAGCACAAGCTGTCGCATATGCGCGACCGGGACACCTCGACTCGCACATTCCGCGAACTGCTGCGTGAAATCACGCTGCTGATGGGCTACGAAATCACCCGCAATCTGCCCATGACCACGCGCCGCCTGACCACGCCGCTCGTCGAGATCGACGCGCCGGTGATCGCCGGCAAGAAGCTGGCGATCGTGCCGGTGCTGCGCGCCGGCATCGGCATGTCGGACGGCCTGCTGGAACTGGTGCCGTCGGCGCGGGTGGGCCACATCGGCGTGTATCGTGCCGAGGATCATCGGCCGGTCGAATATCTGGTGCGCCTGCCGGACCTCGAAGATCGCGTGTTCATTCTGTGCGATCCGATGGTCGCGACCGGCTACTCCGCCGTGCACGCGGTCGACGTGCTCAAGCGCCGCAACGTGGCCGGCGAGAACATCATGTTCCTCGCGCTGGTCGCCGCGCCCGAAGGCGTGCAGGTGTTCCAGGACGCCCATCCGGACGTCAAGTTGTATGTCGCCTCGCTCGATTCGCATCTGAACGAGCACGCGTACATCGTGCCGGGTCTCGGCGACGCCGGCGACCGCCTGTTCGGCACGAAAAACTGAAAGCGGCCTGAAAAGCGCGTGACGGCGTGCGCCAGCCGCCGTCGCCGCGCACTTTTCGCGGCGTTGGCCGCTATCTCGTCCTCTGCCGCCCCCCTGCGGCGTGATAAAATTCGAATCCGCTCAAAGAGCGGCTCAACTCGCACTACCGTCGACCACACCGCCTGGCGCCCCGCGCCTTTCGCGGGGCCTGGCAGGCCGGCGCGGCGTTTGCCGCGTGCCAGCCGCACCGCCCCGTCCCAATCGCGCTGCCGACTCGCGGTCCCGCTAGCCGGGCCCGGCTGGCCGTGATCAGGTTCGAGACGCCCAGCCACGGGCGGTTGGCCACGAACAGTTGAGCTGGACAGTCAGGCAGCGGGCGGTTTGACAGCGAGGCGCACAATACGCAAACGCGCGCACATGCGCGCGAACACGTGCAAGCGCCCGACATCGCAACGACAATTGCACAATGCGTGCGCCCCACTGGCGCGCGCGATGGAGAATAGGTATGGCGGGTCATTCGAAATGGGCCAACATCAAGCATAAGAAAGCAGCGGCCGACGCCAAGCGCGGCAAGGTCTGGACGCGGCTCATCAAGGAAATCCAGGTCGGCGCGCGCATGGGCGGCGGCGACATCGACTCGAACCCGCGCCTGCGGCTCGCCGTCGAAAAGGCGTACGACGCCAACATGCCGAAAGATAACGTCAACCGCGCGATCCAGCGTGGCGTGGGCGGCGTGGACGGCGCAAGCTACGAAGAAATCCGCTACGAAGGCTACGGCATCGGCGGCGCGGCGGTGATCGTGGACACCATGACCGACAACCGCACGCGCACGGTGGCGGAAGTGCGTCACGCGTTCTCGAAGAACGGCGGCAACATGGGCACGGACGGCTCGGTGTCGTTCATGTTCGATCACGTCGGCCAGTTCCTGTTCGCGCCCGGCACGCCGGAAGACAAGCTGATGGAAGCCGCGCTCGAAGCCGGCGCCGACGACGTCGTCACGAATGAAGACGGCAGTATCGAAGTGCTGTGCCCGCCGAACGATTTCCCGAAGGTGAAGTCCACGCTGGAAGCCGCGGGCTTCAAGGCCGAACTGGCCGAGGTGACGATGAAACCTCAGACGGAAGTCGAGTTCACCGGCGAGGACGCCGTGAAAATGCAGAAGCTGCTCGACGCGCTGGAGAATCTGGACGACGTACAGGAAGTCTATACAAACGCCGCGATCGCCGACGAATGAGCGCGCTCCGGCAGTGCGTGGCGCGTGCATTTGCATCGAACCACGCCCGCGCCGCCGGCTGGCCCTCGCGTCGTTGCTAAGCGGGCGTGCGTGTGGCCTCACGCCGCGCGACCACCCGGGTTCGCACTGTGCTCTGCGCGCCGCCACTGGCTGCTGCGGGCCCCATGCGAACTTTGCTGTTATTCCACGGCTGAGCGTGCTGCGTCAGCCGTTTATGGTTTTTAAGTCTCGGGGATTTACATGAAGTTACTCGTCGTCGGTTCCGGCGGTCGCGAACATGCACTCGCATGGAAGCTCGCGCAATCGCCGCGGGTTCAGCTCGTCTACGTGGCTCCTGGCAACGGCGGCACCGCCCAGGACGAGCGTCTGCGCAACGTCAACATCACTGAGCCGGCTGCGCTCGCCGATTTCGTCGAACAGGAACAGATCGCCTTCACGCTGGTCGGGCCGGAGGCGCCGCTGGCGGCCGGCATCGTCAATCTGTTCCGCTCGCGCGGTCTGAAGATTTTCGGACCGACTAGGGAAGCCGCTCAGCTCGAAAGCTCGAAAGACTTCGCCAAGGCGTTCATGAAGCGCCACGCGATCCCGACGGCCGAATACGAAACCTTCGCCGACGTCGCCGCCGCGCACGCGTATCTCGACGCCAAGGGCGCGCCGATCGTCATCAAGGCCGACGGCCTCGCCGCGGGCAAGGGCGTGGTGGTCGCGCAAACGCTGGAAGAAGCGCACGCCGCGGTCGACATGATGCTGTCGGACAACAAGCTGGGCGACGCCGGCGCGCGTGTCGTGATCGAGGAATTCCTCGCCGGCGAGGAAGCGAGCTTCATCGTGATGGTCGACGGCAAACATGTGCTGGCGCTCGCCTCGAGCCAGGATCACAAGCGTCTGCTCGACAGCGACCAGGGTCCGAACACGGGCGGCATGGGCGCCTACTCGCCCGCGCCGATCGTCACGCCGCAACTGCACGCCCGCGTGATGCGCGAAATCATCCTGCCGACGGTGCGCGGCATGGAGAAGGAAGGCATCCGCTACACCGGCTTCCTGTACGCCGGTCTGATGATCGACGCGCAAGGCAACCCGAAAACGCTCGAATTCAACTGCCGCATGGGCGACCCGGAAACGCAGCCGATCATGGCGCGTCTGAAGGGCGACTATTCGAAGGTGGTCGAGCAGGCCATCGCCGGCACGCTCGATACGGTGGAACTGGAGTGGGATCGCCGCACCGCGCTCGGCGTCGTGCTCGCCGCGTACAACTATCCGGACACGCCGCGCAAGGGCGACCGAATCAACGACATTCCGGCTGAAACCGCGGATTCGATCACGTTCCACGCGGGCACCACGCTGGCGGACGGCAAGCTGACCACCTCGGGCGGCCGCGTGCTGTGCGTGGTGGGTCTGGCGGATTCGGTGCGCAGCGCGCAGTCGGTCGCGTACGAAACGATCAACCAGATCTCGTTCGACGGCATGCAGTATCGCCGCGACATTGGCTACCGTGCGTTGAATCGCAAGCACGACGTCAAGACCGACGGCAAACACTAAGCCACGACCCCACTCGCCCGCGTGCGGCGCCAACGGCGCTACACTGCGGGTTTTCGCAGCCGGTTTCACGTCGGTGCCCGAGCCCACCGCATCACGTGGGCCGATATGAACCGACGTAGGCCCGACGTGGCCTGACCGAAGCCCGACGCGGCGGCAGTATCCCGCCCGAAGCGAAAAACCGTATGGCCGCGCCTTCGCAGGTTCCACCCTGACGCGAGCCCGGCCGTCGCCCTTCACGAAGAACCCGCGGCACGACGAGCGCGCCGCCCTCAGCATCTGCATTTATGACCGATTCGAGCTACGACGCACAGGCCGTGCGCAGCTGGCTGCAAGGCCTGCAAACGCATATCGCGGACACGCTCGGCGCGTTCGACGGCACGCCGTTCGCCACCGACGCATGGCAGCGCGCGCCCGGCGAGAAGCTGCGCGGCGGCGGCTACACGCGGATTCTGGAAGGCGGCAACTTCTTCGAGCGGGCCGGTATCGGTTTCTCGGACGTCGCGGGCGACGCCTTGCCGGGTTCGGCGAGCGCGGCGCGTCCGCAACTGGCCGGCCGCGGTTTCGAGGCGATGGGCGTGTCGCTCGTGCTGCATCCGCACAATCCGCACTGCCCGACCGTGCATATGAACGTGCGTCTGCTGATCGCGACCAAGGCCGGCGAAGAGCCGGTGTTCTGGTTCGGCGGCGGCATGGATCTCACGCCGTACTACGGCTACGAGGAAGACGCGCAGCATTTCCATCGCACCTGCCGCGACGCGCTGCAGCCTTATGGCGCGGACCTCTACCCGAGTTTCAAGCGCTGGTGCGACGAGTATTTCTTCCTCAAGCACCGCAACGAAGCGCGCGGCATCGGCGGGATTTTCTTCGACGATTTCTCGGCGCCGGGCTTCGATCAATCGTTCGCGATGCTCAGGAGCGTCGGCGACGCATTCCTCAAAGCGTACCTGCCGATCATCGAAAAGCGCCGCAGCATTCCGTACGGTCAGGCTGAGCGCGATTTCCAGGCGTACCGGCGTGGACGTTACGTCGAGTTCAATCTGGTCTTCGACCGTGGCACACTGTTCGGGCTGCAGAGCGGCGGACGCACGGAATCGATCCTGATGTCCATGCCACCTGTGGTGAACTGGCGCTACAACTGGCAACCCGAGCCGGGCACGCCGGAAGCGCGTCTTTATAGCGATTTTCTCGTGCCGCGCGAGTGGGTGTGAGGCTCAGGCCCGCACCGCGCCGCGCACCGTCACGACAAAGGATCTTCACCTGAAGCCGAACGCTCATCCTGTTGCCCTGCCTCGCCGGATCGGACTGCTCGGCGGCACTTTCGATCCGATCCACGACGGCCACCTCGCGCTCGCGCGGCGTTTCGCGCACGTGCTGCAACTGACCGAACTCGTGCTGTTGCCGGCCGGCCAGCCCTGGCAGAAATCGGACGTCTCGCCGGCCGTGCATCGCCTTGCCATGACGCGCGCGGCGGCCAGCGAACTGGTGCTGCCGGGCGCGACAGTGCGAGTCGCGACCGACGAAATCGAGCACGACGGTCCGACTTACTCGATTGACACGCTGCAACGCTGGCGTGAACGCGAAGGTCAGGACGCCTCGATTGCGCTCCTGATCGGCGCGGATCAACTGGTGCATCTCGACACATGGCGCGACTGGCGGCGCCTGTTCGACTTTGCGCATATTTGCGCGGCCACGCGGCCCGGCTTCGACCTCGCGTCGATTCCTCCCGTGGTCGCAAAAGAAATCGACGCGCGCCGTGCCCGCGCCGACGTTCTGCAAGCCACGCCCTGCGGCCACTTGCTGATCGATACGACGCTTGCGTTCAACGTTTCGGCCACCGACATTCGCGCGCATCTGCGCGAACAGGTGAGTCAGCGGCTCGCCCTCGCGGGCGACGAACAGCAAGACCAGGCGGCGAGCCATGTCCCCACTGCGGTGTGGGACTATATTCTTCAACATCATCTGTACCACCGGTAACCTCATGGATATTCGCAAACTGCAACGCGTGATCGTCGACGCTCTCGAAGACGTCAAGGCGCAAGACATCAAGGTGTTCAACACCACTCACCTGACCGCGCTGTTCGATCGCGTGATCGTCGCGAGCGGCACCTCGAACCGGCAAACCAAGGCGCTCGCTTCGAGCGTGCGCGAGAGCGTCAAGGAAAACGGCGGCGACGTCATCAGCACCGAGGGTGAGGACATCGGCGAATGGGTGCTGGTGGATTGCGGCGACGCGATCGTGCACATCCTGCAACCGGCCCTGCGCCAGTACTACAACCTCGAGGAAATCTGGGGCGACAAGCCGGTGCGCATCAAGCTGTCCACGCCGGATCCGTTCGGCGGCGCGCGCTCGAGCGAACCCGACGAGGACGAGGACGAAGAAGCGCCGGCCGTGAAGAAGCCCGCGCGCAAGACGGCCGCACGCCGCAAGTAAGTCGGTCGGTCGGCGGGCTTTGGGCGACCCACACCGTCCTGGTCCGCGCTGACATTCGCGCTTTTTTGATCCGTCATGAAACTGCATATCCTCGCCGTCGGCCACAAGATGCCGGACTGGATCGCCACCGGCTTCGACGAATACGCGAAGCGCATGCCGCCCGAGCTGCGCATCGAGTTGCGCGAAATCAAACCCGAGCAGCGTTCGTCGGGACGGCCGGCGGAAAGCGTGATGGCCGCCGAGCGGCTGAAAATCGAAGCCGCATTGCCGAAGAACGCGCGCATTGTCGCGCTCGACGAACGCGGCAAGGACTGGACCACCATGCAGCTCGCCGGCGCCCTGCCCGGCTGGCAGCAGGAAGGCCGCGACGTGGCGTTCCTGATCGGCGGCGCCGATGGACTCGATCCTCAGCTGAAAGCGCGTGCCGATATGCTGCTGCGCGTCTCCAGCCTGACCTTGCCGCACGCGATGGTCCGCGTGCTGCTTGCCGAACAGCTTTACCGCGCGTGGACCATCACGCAAAATCACCCCTATCATCGCGTGTGAGCAAACGAGGCGGCGCCGAGAATGCGCGGCTCGGGCGCGGGTTGCCGGTCGCGACGTCAAGTCGCGTCTCGTAGTCGCGTCTTGTAGTCGCGCCTTATATCGCACGTTGAATCGCGCCTTGGTGCCGTGCTTTTCGGGGCACATTTGCGGCGCTGAGTGACGTGCATGCTGGCGTGCACAACGGCGTGCGCGTGGTACGCGCTGTCATGCTCGCACCGATGATTTCCCCACCGCACTGATCGACGCTCGACGCCCGTCGCGCCCTCACGCAATCCGCTTCATCGAGACCTGTTCATGTCCACGTCCGCCGCTTCGCTGCATCCGTTCGTCTACCTCGCTTCGCAAAGTCCACGCCGCCAGGAGTTGTTGCAACAGCTCGGCGTGCGTTTCGAACTGCTGCTGCCGCGCCCCGACGAAGACGCCGAAGCGCTCGAAGCCGAGCTGCCCGGTGAACGCGCGCACGACTACGTGCAGCGGGTGTGCGTCGCCAAGGCGCATGCGGCGCGCGCGCGCCTCGTGGCCGGCGGCCATGCCGCGCGGCCGATTCTGGTTGCGGATACAACCGTCACGATCGACGACGCGATTCTCGGCAAGCCCGTCGATGCCGACGACGCCGTCGCGATGCTCAAGCGCCTCGCCGGCCGCGATCACGAAGTGCTGACGGCCGTGGCCGTGGTCGATGCCGACGGCGCGCTGCTGCCGGCCGCGCTATCCGTGTCGAAGGTGCGTTTTGCTGCACTGCACGCAGACGCGATCCGCCGCTATGCGGCGAGCGGCGAGCCGCTCGGCAAGGCGGGCGCGTACGGTGTGCAGGGGCGCGCCGCGGAGTTTATCGAGCATATCGACGGGTCCTATTCAGGTATCATGGGTTTGCCGCTTTTTGAATGCGCTGCCCTCCTGCGTGCAGCGCGCATCGACTTCTAAAATAACACCATGAATGAAGAAATCCTGATCAATGTCACGCCGCAGGAAACGCGCGTCGCGCTGGTCCAGCAAGGCGCCGTCCAGGAACTTCACGTCGAACGAACGCTGTCGCGTGGCCGCGTCGGCAACGTCTATCTCGGCAAGGTCGTACGCGTGTTGCCGGGCATGCAATCCGCCTTCATCGACATCGGTCTCGAACGCGCCGCGTTCCTTCACGTCGCCGACATCTGGCACCCGCGTATTGCCGGCGAACCGCAGCATCAAACGCCGCATCAGCCGATCGAGAAAATCGTCTTCGAGGGCCAGACGCTGATGGTGCAGGTCGTGAAGGATCCGATCGGGACCAAGGGCGCGCGCCTGTCCACGCAAGTGAGCATTGCCGGGCGCACGCTCGTGTATCTGCCGCAGGAGCCGCATATCGGCATCTCGCAGAAGATCGAGAGCGAAGCCGAGCGCGAGGCCGTACGTGCGCGTCTGACCGCCGTGCTGCCCGCCGACGAGAAAGGCGGCTATATCGTGCGCACCATCGCGGAAGATGCGACCAGCGAAGAGCTGGGCGGCGACGTCGCGTATCTGCGCAAGACGTGGGCGACGATTCTGTCGCAAGGTCAGCGCATGCCGCCGACGAGTCTGCTGTATCAGGATCTGAATCTCGCACAACGCGTGCTGCGCGATTTCGTCAACGATGATTCGTCGCGCATTCAGGTGGACTCGCGCGAGACGTATCAGATGCTGGCGGATTTCGCGGCCGAGTTCACGCCGGCGGTGTCGTCGAAACTGCACCACTACACCGGCGAGCGGCCGCTCTTCGATCTGTACAACATCGAGGCGGAAATTCAGCGAGCGTTGTCGCGCCGCGTGGATCTGAAGTCGGGCGGTTATCTCGTGATCGACCAGACCGAAGCGATGACGACCATCGACGTGAATACCGGTGGCTACGTCGGCGCGCGCAACTTCGACGATACGATCTTCAAGACCAACCTCGAAGCCGCGCATACCATTGCGCGGCAATTACGTCTGCGCAATCTGGGCGGCGTGATCATTATCGACTTCATCGATATGGAGAACGTCGAGCATCGCGATCAGGTGCTGGGCGAATTGAAGAAGGCGTTGTCGCGCGATCGCACGCGCGTGACGGTGAATGGGTTCTCGCAGCTCGGGCTTGTGGAGATGACGCGCAAGCGTACGCGCGAATCTCTCGCGCATGTGTTGTGTGAGCCTTGTCCGGTTTGCCAGGGCAAGGGGCAGGTCAAGACGCCGCGTACGGTGTGTTACGACGTGCTGCGCGAGATTTTGCGAGAGTCGCGACAGTTCAATCCGCGCGAGTTTCGCGTGGTGGCGTCGCAGCAGGTGATCGATCTGTTTCTCGAGGAAGAGTCGCAGCATCTGGCGATGCTGATTGATTTTATTGGCAAGCCGGTGTCGCTGCAGGTGGAGTCGAATTTGAGTCAGGAACAGTACGATATTGTTTTGATGTAGCCCAAGCAATCCTTATCCAGAAATCCTTTCATCGATTTTCATATCGATGAATTCACTCTGGCTACCCAGCGGCTCCCAGCTGTCTCCGGGCAGTCCATCTCGGGTGGCTAAAGAGTTGGTCCCGGCTCTCGCGCGGCGTGACCCGACACTTAGCCACCCTCGGAGCATCAATAGAACGAAACTTCTTTCGGAGCGAACGTGCCGGCCAGTCGGTTCGCCTCAACAGGCGCGTCGGCCTCGATTGCCGTCCAGACATCGTCGCTAAATCGGCCTTCAATGCGGGTGTATTCCAGTGCGTGGAGCAACTCGATTCGATTTGCCTTGTAACCGCCAAACCGATCCTCAAGTTTGTAGAAACGATAGCGGTCAGATCGCCCGCCCGGTCGCACTCATCAACGTACTTGGTCACTTCGTCTATAAACGACGCTTTGACGGAATACACGCCTTCGAACGGATCCGCTCCGTACCTTTCCCGTGCGATATTCTCGTGGAAGATCGGGGCGACGCGGGCGTAGTACGCGTAAGCAAGCGCGGGGCTGAAGTTCGGGGGATTCTGGATATAGCCGATCAAGAACGATTGGCGCTTGATCTCATAAAGTGCGATGAGTTGTTGGTCCATAGCTTTTTCGCTGTGAAGTTGGCCCATCGGTGGGCCACTTATCGTAGTGGCGGCGGACTACTGCAGGTCAGCCGCTCAGCGCTTGCAGATTGAAATGAGCTCGTCTGCATTCAGCTCTCGTGGAGCGCCAAGCATCCGCCGGGCTCGACGTTTTCGAGAACGAACCGGCAGTGCATCCGGAGTTGCTACGCGCCCCCAACCTCGTGATGACACCACACACTGGCAGCGCGACAATAGCAACGCGCCGCGCGAACGCCAATCTCGCCGTCGACAACCTGCTCGCCGCGCTCGATATGGGTCCGCAAGCAGGTCGACCGCCGAGCATATTGAATCCCGAAGTGCTGGGTAGACGCCGCGCACTTCAGTCGGGTTTTAGATTTTTTCTTTAGGCAAACGTCGACCTGGCAGCAGATTAACGATCGAGATGCCGAGCAAAACCACAGACATAGTCTTCGGCGACTTTCTTACGAGTCTCCGGGATAGACCGGTGCCACTCAAACTGCGCCTGGCCTATATCCGCGCCACCGTAGTAGCAGCGCGGCGTGACGACCAGGAAAGAAGGCCTTGAGATTCAAGGCCTTCTCCTGCGGATCGACGAATCGTTAACTGCAACCCGGGGGCGTGACGGGAGATGCTCTCGACGCTGGCTCAGAACCGATAGCCCAGCTCCACGCGTGCAGCTTCCGCCGATGTGTTGCCCGTGCCAATCAGTGCGTCAAAGCTCAGATTCAGATCGAGGACCTTCGTCAACATCAACTTCGCACCCAGCCCGGCTGTGAACATGCCTCGTGACGGCGACACCCCGGCGATCACGAAGCCTGTTCCATCTCCGGCGGTGACTGCCACATTACGACCGGTGCTCAGGGTTTCATAGGCATAGCCCACCCGCGCCTCGATCATGGAGGGTCGATTTGATGGCGACGCCAGCGGCAAGCCGAACGAGAGTCCGGCGAAAGGTTGCAGGCTGCGCAGGTTCACGCTGCCGACACCAAGGTCCTGACTCGTCGGCCCCGTCTCGGAGAAGCTTTGCGAATGGTAGTAGGCATATCGGGCACCGGCTCGTGGTGTGATCACGAACGGGCCGGCTGACAGCGGCAGACTCGCCTGCAAACCGGCGTGAAACTCTTGTCCATCGCCATTGCCTTCCGCATTGCCTAGCTGACCAAAGCGGCGCGTCGTCGACAAAAAGTCGTACGCGGTGCCCACAGTGCCGGCCAGATTCACCGGGCCGAGCCAACGGCCACCATAAGCGGCAACGCGAATGGCATCGATCGTACCTTTGCTGCCTGTGTCGTCCGACACATCCGCATGGGTGTATCCCGTCGCTACCCCGCCGGTCCAATCTCCGAATCGCTGCTCGAGCCCGGCCAGGAAGCCAAATGTCCGGCTGTCAAATCCCGGCGCGCTATTCTCCCCGTCGGTCTTGACATACTGCCCCGTAAGCTGGACCCACCCGGCGGTTTGTGGACCTGCACAGTCAGTGCGGCCGCTCGGCGCCACACCACAATCACTACCAAGACGGGCGAGCAATGCCTCATTGGTACGCTGCGTCTCACGCAGCGCCGATCCAGCCAACTCACCAAAGATCGTCGCGTTGGTCGGTGCGATGACAACGGCAGGTGCGCCCGGTGACGTCGGGGTGGCGTCTGCGCTTGGGTCAACGATCGCAGCATCCACACCCGTCGCCAACGCTGCTACGTCTAACGTTATGCCGGAGGGTGTGTTCGAGATCACGTTCGAAAAACTCCCTGCGATGGCATTTGCGGCGATCAGCCGGTAGGTCGTCGACGTGTAAGTGCCCGGCCCGAACAAAAGTTGCACGGTGCCAGCCAGGGTGGCAGTGCCGTTGACCTTCAGTTGCGATGCTGCCGTCGGGCTGATATCGAACGCCAGGGTCGCCGTCGACGACTGGCTGTAGTTGCCGTTGACCGTGAGCTTGCCGATCGAGCCGCCCGGACGCACCGTACCGTCGTTGGTCACATTACCCAGCACCGTGCCATGGCCACGCAAGGTGCCTGCCGCGCCCACCAGTACCGATCCGGCGACCTGCGCAGTCGGGGTGTTGATGTCACCCACCTCCAGCGTGCCGGCGCTGACCGTGGTCAAGCCCGTATAGGTATTGATGCCGTTGAGGATCAAGGCGCCGCTTCCGACCTTGGTGAAGCCGCCGGTGCCGCTCAGTACTCCGGAGAAAGTGCTGTCCGCGTTCGACGTGCTGGTCAGCGTCCTGGCGCCTAATGCCACATTGCCGCCACCACTGAGTGTGCCAATCGACTGAGGCCCCACGGCTGAGAAATCCACCGTGGCCCCTGACGCCACGGCAACGCCGGAGGAGGTGGCAAGGGAGCCATTTCCCGCCAATGCCAGCGTGCCGGCGTTCACCGTTGTTTGGCCCGTATAGGTATTGGCTCCCGACAGTATCAGCTTGCCGGCGTCGGTCTTGACCAGACTGCCGCTCGATGCACCGTCCGAAATCACGCCCTGAATGGTGCTCGTGGTCCCGCCGGCGATGTCGAACGTGGACTGGCCCGCGATGCGGAATTGGCGGAGGCTCGCGAACGTCGATGTTTGCGTGACGGCGAATGTCGCTCCGTCCGACATCACGATCCGGTTGCCTGCATTGCCGAGATTGGCGGTCCCGGTGACGGAAAGCGTGCCGGCGTCGATATCGATATTGCCGACAAAAGTATTGGTGCCCGTCAGCGCAAGTACACCGTTGCCGGTTTTGTTCAAGGCCGTGGTGACACTGCCGGTCAAGAGGCCCGTGCCCGCGATGGCGTCGGCGTAGGTCACCGTCCCCGAGGAAACGCCGATATTGGCGGTCACGCCGCTGAGGAATATGCCTGCCCCGGTGACCGCGCCGGTGCTGCCGGTCTGTCCATTGAGGTTGCTTGGGCCTTGTCCGGCGCCACCGGCGCCGCCAACGCCGCCGGTGACGGATGCGCCGGAGATCGCAGAATCGAGAATGGTGACGGTCCCGCCGGTGGCGACGTAGATGGCGCCCCCTTGTCCCGCACCGCCGCTGCCGCCACTGCCGCCGTCGGCGCCGGGGCCACCGGAGCCTTGATTGTTCGTGACGCCATCGCCGCCTGTTCCGCCGTGGCCGCTGCCCGAGCTACCGCTACTGCCGGCGTTATTCCATGTATATGACGCGCTGTTGGTGGTCCCTGAGCCACCGCCGCCGCCGCCGCCCGCCCCAAGCGTGGCGCCCGCCGTTCCGACGGAACCTTGCGTGCCCGTATTGCCACCCGTACCGCCCGCGCCGCCGCCGCCAACACCGTCACCCGCGTTACCCGCGTTCAAGGCACCGCCGGCGCCACCGTTGCCGCCGGTGGGCGAAGATGCAGCGTTTTGCGCGACGCCGCCCGCGCCGCCGGCACCACCCGTCGCGTTATTGCCGGTGAAGGTGACTGAGGCTAGCGTCACGTTGGCACCGCTACCGACGAACAATCCGCCGCCGGCACCGAGACCGCCGCCACCACCGCCGCCCGAGCCGTACGATAGGCCACCGCTCAGAAAACCGTTCTGGCCTGCCGCGCCCCTGCCACCGACCGCCGCCGTGTTGGTGATCGTCAGGCTCGAAATATTCACGGTCGGCGCGTTGGCACCGTTGACCTGAATACCTTGAAATGAAGACGCACCGTTGATGGTCTTGCCATTACCCGTGATGTTCACCGTCACACTGGTGTTCGATGCCTGAAGCTGCGCGAGCGAACTCGTCAGCGTGAAACCACCAGTGAGGTTGATGCTGACGGTCGAGCCTGCGCTTGCTGCGGCAACGGCTGCGACGGCATTATTCCAGTCTGCCTGGCTCGCGACATCGACCGCCATCGCCGCGTGCGAAAACAGCACGGTGGCGGCAAACGCAAAACTTGTCAGCCTACAAGCCCCGATTCCATGGAACGATTTCCGATTCCCAAAGCTCTGCATCCCCGCCCCAATACTTAATATTCGAATTAATGTCCGCTTTTCGGATCAAGTGCCCAACATTGACGTTTTGGCTCTCTCGTCGCGATAACGGCAAATAGTGGGAAACCTCTAGGCCGGGTAAACGCTCATCACAGAAGGACCAGCGCCAATACACGCGCGGGCAACCGCCATCTCCAGCCCCGAACGAACCCCCAATTTCCCCATTGACCGCACTCCATCGAAAGGCGTATAACCATCCCACTGGATGTTAATTGGATGGTCTCCAGATGCCCACCGGAGTGCAAATGCCTAAACTCAACCTCGTTGCCACCTCCCGCCCCAAAGGCGGCGAGACCGAAAAAATCACCATCAACCTGGGCCCGATCGACCTCGGCCAGATCGATCTACTGGTCGAAGAAGGCTTTTACTCGAACCGCACCGACCTGATCCGCACGGCGATCCGCAACCAGCTCGCAGTGCACGCCCAGGTCGTGACGGAGACCGTGACCCGGCGCGCCATGGTGCTCGGCATGCAGCACTTCTCGCGGCAGGATCTCGAGGCGGCTCAGGCCGCGCACGAACAACTCGACATTCATGTGCTCGGCCTCGCCAGCATCGCAGCCGATGTGCCGCCGGAACTCGCGGCGGCCACGATTGCATCGGTGGCAGTGCTCGGCGCCTTTCACGC